>NZ_JADPKH010000028.1:0-169821 GCF_023073835.1 Bradyrhizobium sp. 153
AACTTGATTTAGCTCCTCGTTCCGCGGATCTCATCGAGGCCAGCGGCCATGTGCCGCGCGCAAAGGCCGGACATATGACCGCACCGTTCCAATGTGTGAGATCGACTGCAAAAGCTCTTGCCACGCGGGCCGTTCCACATATGGGGGCACACTGTCGCGCAGCGGGCGCGGAGCATCTAGCGCTCTCAGACGCCGCGCACGAGCAGGGCCTTGAAGTCGGCGCGTGCACGCTGCGCCTCGGCGCGCGCGACGTCCGAGGCATCGCCCATGCCGAAATAGCCATGGATCAGGCCGGGGCCCTCATGGTGCTTGACGCGGACGCCGGCCGCCTCCAGTGCCCGCGCATAGGCCGCGCCCTCGTCGCGCAGGGGATCGAACCAGGCGGTGGTCACGACCGCGGGTGCGACACCGGCGAGAGATGCCGCGCGCAGGGGTGAGACCCGCCAGTCCGAAGCATGGCGGGGATCGGCGAGATAATGGCCGCAAAACCATTCCATCGTGGCACGCGTCAGGAAGTAACCATCGGCATTCTCGGCGCGCGAGGGATAGCGCGCGTTCTCGCGCGCATCGGCATAAGCGCCGAGGACGTCGGTCACGGGATAGACCAATAATTGCGCGGCAAGCTTGATGCCGGCATCGCGGCAAGCGATCGCGGTGGTCGCCGCGAGATTGCCGCCGGCGCTGTCGCCGGCGACGCCAACGCGCTTCGCATCGCCGCCAAATTCCGCGACGCGGTTGAAGATGTCACTGACGGCGGCGAAGGCATCCTCGAAGGCGCCGGGAAAGCGCGTCTCGGGCGGACGGCGATAGTCGACGGAGACGACGACCGCACCGGTCTCGATCGCGAGGTTGCGCGCCTGCCGGTCGTGGGTTTCGAGATCGCCCGCAACCCAGCCGCCGCCATGGAAGAACACCACCGTCGTTGCAGGCGTGGAGCCGACCCGATAGACGCGTGCATCGAGCGGGCCAGCGCCGCCTTTCACCTTGATATCCTGCACGCTATCGACGCGCGGTGGCGGAATGGCCGCGCGCGAGGCAGCCAGTGCGCGCAAGGAATCGCGGGCGCTCTGTGGCGTCATCGTGGTGGGATCGCGCATCGGCATGAGCGGAATGATCTGGGCGATGACGGAATCTAGCGGCGCGGCCATGGCGTATCTCCTCGCGGGGTTCTTGGTCTTGCTTGCGGGTCAGCATAGATTTTGCGCGCCGCATCGGCAACCGGCGCTGCAACGCAGGTAGAACGGGCAGGGAGGTTCAAGAGGTGGAATTCGAAACGTTGGTGCAGTCGCGCCGCAGCGTGCGTGGCTTCAAGAAGGAGCCGGTGCCGCGCGCGATCCCGGCGCGGTCTGCCATTTCGATCTCGGTGCGCTCTGCTACGGCATCGTGCTCGCGGCGTGGGATCGCGGCCTCGGTTCGGTGATCAACGGACAGGGCATCATGCGCTCGGACATCGTGCGCGAGATCGCGAAGATTCCGGAGGATGAGGTGATCATGACCTGCGTCGCGCTGGGCTATCCCGACGACGCTTTGCCGCGAATGCAGTTCGCTCGGACCGCGAACATAACGACGAGTTCGTGCGCTACGTGGGTTTTGCCGAATAGCACGACGTGAAGGAGATTATTCTCCGGCGGAAATTTTTGGCGCGGAGTCGTTAGCGCCCTCTTGCAATCTCGAAGGTGCGGGAGGAACAATATGCAGACTGAGAGGTTTGTTGCTGGCGCGAGGGAATTCACATGCGGCGGCTGGCTAGCCTGGTTCGACGGTTATTTGGTCCGCGAATGCGGCGCCCGATCGATGATGATCCAAGTCTTCCTTTCACACCCGAGGAGCTCGGCCGGCTGATCCGCAGTGGCAAGCACGAGGATATGAAGCTGCTGGCCGACGGCCTGGCCTGCCGGTCCATTCCGCACCGCGCCAGATATCGCGCGACGCACTGAAGCGCCGCGAGGCTCGATCATCGCGACACTCAAGTGCCGCGACACTCCAGCGCCGCGACAAAGAGAATCTCTGCGCGCCCCGGCGACATGCTAGGATGCGGCCATCATGAGCAATCGCATCCTCGTCCTCTACGGTTCCTATCGTTCCGACCGCATGGGCATCCGCCTCGCGAATTTCGTCATCAATCGTCTGCGCGGCCGCGGCCAGGAGGTCGAATTCATCGACGCCAAGACGATCGGCCTGCCGATGCTGGACCGCATGTACAAGGAATATCCCAAAGGCACCGCGCCGGAGGCGCTGGAAAGGCTGGCCGGACAGATCCGCGGCGCCGACGGTTTTGTTTTTGTCACCGGCGAATACAATTGGGGCATTCAGCCCGGCCTGAAGAACCTCACCGACCATTTCCTCGAAGAATGGTTCTGGCGTCCGGCTGCGATCGTGAGCTACTCGGCCGGCCGGCTCTCGGGCGCGCGCGCCGCGACCGCCTGGCACGGCACGCTGTCGGAGATGGGCATGGTGGTGGTGTCGAGCACGATCGGCGTCGGCCCGATCGCGCAAACGCTGTCGGACGACGGAGAGCCGATCGGCGACGGCGGCAAGGCGCTGGAACGCTCGTTCCCGCGCTTTGCCGACGATCTTGCGTGGTGGATCGAGGCGGCCAAAGCGCAGCGGGCGCGCAAGGCGCCGCCTTATTGAGACGTCTTACGCCGCCCTGACCTCGCCAAGGAAGCGGTCGAACTGTCCGGCGAGATCGCGCGACTGGGTCGAGAGCTGCTCGGCGGCGCCCAGCACCTCCCGGGCGGCGGCTCCCGAGTCATCCGCGGCGCGTTGCACGCCGGAGATGTTGCTGTTGACTTCCTGGGTGCCGCGGGCGGCGTCCTGGACGCTGCGGGCGATCTCCTTGGTGGCCGAGCCCTGCTCCTCGATCGCGGCGGCAATCGCAGCGCCAATCTGGTCGATCTCGGCGATGACGTCGGCGACGTTGCGGATCGCGGCCACGGTCTCGTCGCTCGCGCTCTGGATCGCGGTGATCTGCTCGGAGATTTCGGTGGTGGCCTTGGCAGTCTGGCCCGCCAGCGACTTCACTTCGGAAGCAACCACCGCAAAGCCGCGGCCGGCATCGCCGGCGCGGGCGGCCTCGATGGTCGCGTTCAGCGCCAGCAGGTTGGTCTGCTCGGCGATGCTCTGGATCAGCGTGACGACGTCGCCGATCTTCTGCGCGCCTTCGGCGAGCGTGCGCGCGGTATCGCCGGTGCGGCGGGCATTGTCGACGGCGCGGGCGGCGATCTCGGTGGATTGCGCGACCTGACGGCCGATCTCCGCGATCGAGGAGGTCAGCTCCTCGGTGGCGCTGGCGACCGTCTGCACGTTGGTCGAGGTCTGTTCGGAGGCGGCGGCGACGATTGCGGCCTGGCTGTTGGTCTGGGCCGCGGTTGAGGTCATCGACTGCGCCGTGCTTTCCATCGTCGCGGAGGCCCGGGACAGACCGCCGACCAGCTCGGTGACCTTGGCCTCGAAGGCGCGGGTGAGGTCGTCGAGCGCCTGGGCACGGCGCATCTTGCCGTCGTTCTCGGCCTGCTTCTCGGCGGCGAGCCGGTCGGCCCGGATCATGTTGTCCTTGAACACCTGAACCGCCGCGGCCATCGCGCCGATCTCGTCGGAGCGCTCGGCACCGGGGATGCCGTCGGCAACCTCGCCATCGGCAAGCCGTGACATCCGCGTCGTCAGGCTGACGATCGGGGCGCAGACGCGGCGGCGAACCACCACAATGAGGCCGACGCTGGCGATCAGCACGGCAAGGAGGCCGACGAGGGCGACGGTGAAGCTGGTGCGTGCGGCCGAGGAGGCGCCGGCAAGGATCTGCTCGGCGTTATCATAAAAGGCGTCGCGAACGTCGATGATGGTGCCGAGACCGCGCTGCGTGGCGGCGTAATAGGTGTCCACGTCGTGTTCGTACTTGCCGCTGACCGCACCGTCCTTCACCAGCTTGAGCTCGCGGCCGAACTCCTCGACATAGACCGCGTTGAACTTCTCCAGCGCAGCGGCGACGTTCGCCGGAGTCGCCGGGTTGCCCCGCAGTTCCTGTAGCGTCATCACGATCTGATCGTTGCGGCCCTGCGAGCGGCTGATCTCGGCCTTCTCGGCGTCAGTCGCCGGTTTCTTGCCGCCGACGAGATTCTTGTGCAGGCTGGAGTTGAAGCCGCCGACGTCGCGCAGCGTCATCGCGATGTTGGCGTAGCTGGCCTGCCGGTAGGCGTCGCCGTTGAGAATCGCCATGCGGCGGACCTGCTCGTTGAGCAGCGCGGTCACGCCGCTGTTGAGCACGGCATTGTCGGCGACGATCTTCTTGGCCGCGTCCTTGCGGGCCTCTGCGGGCCCTGCGAGCGCCTTGTCGATGGCCTCCCGCAGCGCCGTGAATTTCGCATTGATGCCGTCGATGTTGCTGCCGATGATGTTGCCGTCGTCGAAGGAGCCGGGCAGCTCCTTGCGCAGCGCGTTCATCCTGTCGCGGGCACCGTCGGTCTGCTTGCGCAGCTTGTCCTGTTCGGCGAGCAGCGCAGGGTCGATCGTGGCGGGGCCGTAGAGGATGTTGGTGGAAAAGCCGCGCTCGGGGTTGAGATAGCGCGGGATGTCGCTGGCCGCGCGGACGATCGCCAGGCGGCCTTGCGCCTCGCCGATCCGCTCCATCATCTGGTATTTGGTCACGGCGACGTAGACGGCGAGGCCGCCGCCGACGGTCGAGAGCGAGACGATGGCGGTGGTCAGGAGCGTACCGATTTTCATGATCTGTCCGGCAATTGGCGCGGGGAGAATTATTTTGCTCGGAAGATAGGCAGCCGGTATTAATCTCGGGTTTACGCTGCCGCTCGCGTCAACTCAGCCGGATGCTCGATCGAGCTTCGCCAGGATCTCCAGCGTGGCGCGGTCGCGCTCGCCGGCGAAGTAGCGGGCGAGGGCCTGATCGAAAACGGGCTCATCGGAAACCGCACCGAACAGCGTCATCGACGAGCGGAATTTCGTATCATCCGGCGCGCCCAGGATCGCGTTGATGGTCCGCCCCTGAACGGCGAGCACGAGCCTGGTACATTCGATCAGGCGCCCCCCGAGGACGGGATGGGCGAGATAGGCCTGGGCCTCCGCGCGGGAGCCGATCGCGTAGCGCTGCGACATGGCGCTGACGCCGAGGCCGGCGACTTGCGGGAAGATGAACCACATCCAGTGAGTCTGCTTCCGGCCCCGGGCCAGCTCGCCCTGCACGTCGCGATAGACCGGGTCCTGGGCCCGGATAAAGCGCTCGAGATCGAAAGGATCGGTCATTGGATACCTTGAAAGCCTTGCCGGACCCCTTGCCAGGCCCCTGCCGGCCGCGATTATGCCTAACTTTTGGCTCCCAATGTGGTAGCTGGTATAGAGTCTCCGGGTGGGGGTTGGGCACCCCCGGGGGTCGATTTGGGGATCTGATGGTTTCCGACGCAGCACATGCCGGGAGGCTGTTGTCGCGCCGCCGTGTCGGGCGAGCCGAAGCGATTTTGCTGTCTCTGGCAGCGATCGCGCTGGCGCTTGGCGCCGCCGCGTGGGTCGCGGATATGGGCGATTCGTCTCCACTGGTCTCCGCCGCGTTGCCGCCGGCCAATGCCCCTTCATTCGAGGATCGTTTCGCTTCGGCCTCCGGCAATCCGCCGGCCCGCGAACTCGGCCTCCGGACGCTGGAGCGCTCCGCCCTGAACGCGGTCCAGCTCAAGCTTCGCGATGCCAAGGCCATGCTGGCTGAGAGGCTCCAGGGCGACGACTGGCGCTCGATCCTGACCGAGGAGGATCGGCCTGCGGCCGAGGAGGCGAGGCCCTCGCAGCGCGCCGACACCATCCCGATGCCGCGCTCGCGCCCGGTCCAGGCCGATCTCGCCTCCCAGATCGCATCCAGCCAAGCGTATGCCGACACTGGTTCACGGGTCGATAACCGCAATTTCTTCGAAAAATTCACCGACAAGATCAAGCTGGCCTCGCTGACGCCCGACAGCGGCCTGTTCGGCAAGGCGCCCGATCTTGCGGCCCTCGGCTACGATTCGCGGACAGCGGTCTATGACATCTCGGCCAAGGCGGTTTACCTGCCAAGCGGCGTGGCGCTCGAGGCCCATTCCGGCTTAGGCCCGCTGATGGACAACCCCGACCATGTCGATCGGCGCATGGTCGGCGCGACGCCGCCGGCGACCTACGAGCTGAAGCCGCGCGAAAAGCCGTTCCATGGCGTCCGCGCGCTGCGCATGACGCCCGTCGAAGGCACCAACGCGCTCGGGCGCGTCGGCCTGCTGACCCACAATTACATGCTCGGACCGCGCGGCGATTCCAACGGTTGCGTCTCGATCAAGGACTATGACCGTTTCATCAAGGCCTACGACAATGGCGAGTTCAACCGTCTGGTCGTGGTGCCGAGCCTGCGCGGGTCTGCGACCGCCTCGCAGCGCGCGAGCACTGATTCCTGATACTTGCCTGCCGCGGCGGGGCTGCCGTTTCCCCTTCGTTAAGTCGTCCTCGTCCAGAAGCAGCCCATGAGTGATCCATCAAACTCCGAGACCCCGCTGCGGACGACGTTCAAGATCAAGCTGAACGGTGACACGCTGGCGATTGCGACCGTCGGCCAGGCCTATCAGTTCCTGACCAATTTCAAGTCTGTGGAATGGATGGAATTCCGCTCCCTGCATGAGCATGCTGTCGAGGCGCTGGAGGGCGCTGCCGGTAACGCCATGTTGGCAGTGCAGGCAACCAACGCCGTGCGCGCGCTGTTCGTCAGTGCGAAGCTGCTCTGAGGGGCTCACAGTCCCGCAGGTCCGATAGACCCCAGCGCAATTCGCGGACGGACATCGTGGCCGAACGCCGATATGCTTGAGATTTACTTTTAGGGAGAGACCCCCATGAAACGCCGTACATTCCTCAAGGGCGGCGCAGTCGCCGGCGCAACGACGCTGGTTGCGGCCCCTGCACTCGCGCAAGGCGCGCCCGAGATCAAATGGCGCCTAACCTCGAGCTTCCCGAAGTCGCTCGACACCATCTACGGTACGGCGCAGACGTTCGCGAAATACGTCGCGGAAGCGACCGACAACAAATTCCAGATCCAGACCTTCGCCGCCGGCGAGCTCGTGCCCGGCCTGCAGGCGCTCGATGCCGTCAGCACCGCCTCGGTGGAGATGGCGCAGACGCCGCTCTATTTCTACATCGGCAAGGAGCCGGCGCTGGCCTACGCCACCGGCGCGCCGTTCGGCATGAACCATCGCCATCAGGAATCATGGTGGCACTTCGGTGGTGGCGCCGACCTCACCAACGAAGCGCTCAAACCCTTCAAGGCCCACGCCATCCTGTGCGGCAATTCCGGCACCCAGATGGGCGGCTGGTTCCGCAAGGAGATCAAGACGGTCGACGACCTCAAAGGACTCAAATTCCGCATCGCGGGCATGGGCGGCCATGTGCTGGCGCGGCTCGGCGTCGTCCCGCAACAGATCGCCGGTGGCGATGTCTATCCGGCCCTCGAGAAGGGCACGATCGATGCCGCCGAATTCGTCGGTCCCTATGATGACGAGAAGCTCGGTTTCCAGAAGGTCGCCAAATACTATTATTTCCCGGGCTGGTGGGAAGGCGGCGCCATGCTCCACATCATCGTCAACGATGAGAAATGGGCTTCGCTGCCCAAGCAATATCAGGCCATCGTCAACCAGGCGGGATCTGCGGCCGGCGCCTGGATGCTCGAGAAGTACGACAGCGTGAATCCGGCGGCGCTGAAGCGGCTGATCGCCAATGGCGCGGAGCTGAGGGCATTCCCGCAGCCGGTGCTGGAGGCCTGCTACAACGCGACTCATGATCATCTGACCGAGCTCGCCGCCAAGAGCGACTTGTTCAGGCGGACGAAGGACAGCCACGACGCCTATATGAAGGAGCTGCTGTTCTACACGCAGATCGCGGAGAACTTCTACGACAATTATCTGCTCAGCAAGACACGCAACAAGAGCTGAGCGCGCAACTTTCGTTGCGTGGGCAAAGGCGCATTTGCGCCGTGCCCGCCATACCTTGCTCCACTTTGCCAGGGTGGGCACGCTTTCGCTCTGCCCACCCTACGAGAATTTTCGTGTGGCGAGCTACGCCGCGCCCAGCCCCAGCTTCGCATAGATCCTTCGCGCATAGACGCCGAACGCATCCGTGGTCTTCAGCGGCAGGTCGCGCGGGAAGGGCAGGTCGATCGGGAAATAATCGGCCATCTTCGCCGGACCCGCCGTCAGCACGGCGCAGTGCGAGGACAGGAAGACGGCTTCCTGGATCGAGTGCGTGACGAAGATGATGGTCTTGCCGCTCTCACGCCAGATCCGCAGCATCTCGAGATTCATCTGCTCGCGCGTCAGCGCATCCAGCGCACCGAACGGCTCGTCCATCAGGATCAGCTTTGGATCGTGAATGAAGGCGCGCGCGATCGCGGTGCGCTGCTGCATACCGCCGGAGAGCTGCTGCGGATATTTGTGCTCGTAGCCGGCAAGCCCGACCAGATTGAGCAGATCGTGCGCCCGCGCGCGCGCGGCCTTCATCGGCAGGCCGACGATCTCGGCCGGCAGCAGCACGTTGTCCAGAATGGTGCGCCACTTCAAGAGCAGCGCCTGCTGGAACACCATGCCGATGTCGCGGGTCGGATCGAACGGGCTCTTGGCGTTGCCGATTGTCACTGTGCCGCCGTCGGCGCCGTGCAGCCCGGCCAGGATCTTCATCACCGTGGTCTTGCCGCAGCCGGAAGGGCCGACCAGCGAAACCAGTTCACCTTCCTGCACGTCCATGGTGACGTCGGAGACTGCCAGGAATTCGGCGCCGCCGCTGCGGTAGACTTTCCGGACGCCGCGCAGGCTGATGAAGGGCTCGGAGCTCATGCCAGCCATTTGTTCAGATGGGCGGCGACGAAGGCATCGTCGCTGAGATCGGCGTGCTCGCGACAGACGCGGTCGATCTCCTGCTCCTGGCCGGGGCTGAGGCCCTCGTTCGGATCGAGGCACCACAGGCCCTGCA
Organism: Bradyrhizobium sp. 153; assembly: GCF_023073835.1. Lineage (NCBI taxonomy): Bacteria > Pseudomonadati > Pseudomonadota > Alphaproteobacteria > Hyphomicrobiales > Nitrobacteraceae > Bradyrhizobium > Bradyrhizobium sp. 153. The sequence goes on from NZ_JADPKH010000028.1 coordinate 8,974, forward strand.
TCAGGCCCTGACGCCGCAGCACCTCGTGGCAGCCGGCGATGCAGCCGTGAAAGTTGTTGGCGACGTCGAAGAACGCGCTGTTGCAGTCGGTGACGCGGGCATCGAGTGCGAGCAGGTCGGCCGGAACGCTGTCCTTGTGCCGCGCGGCCTTGCAGCGCTCGAACTGTTGTATGGCGCTCGCGGTCCACACCGACCAATGGCCGAGCAGGCCGCCCTTGAAGTAGGTTCGCGTGGTGATGCCCTTGTCGCGCAGGTCGAATGGCAGGGTGAGGTCGAGCAGGATGTGGTCGTCATTGCCGGTGTAGAGCGCGACGCGGTCGAGTGCGGCTGCGGCTGCGACACCGCGGAGCACGTCGAGAGTCCTATAGCGGTTAAACGGCGCGATCTTGATCGCGATGACATTGTCGATCGAGGCGAAGCGCTGCCAGAACTGGCTGGACAGGATGACACCGCCCACGGCCGGCTGGAGGTAGAAGCCGACCAGCGGGATCTCCGCGGCCACGGCCGTGCAATGCGCGATGATCTCATCTTCGGAGGCGCTCTTCATCGCGGCGAGGCTGAGCAGGCCGGCGTGATAGCCGATGTCGCGTGCGGTGCGGGCCTCGGCGGTTGCCTGGCTGGTTGGGCCGACAAGGCCTGCGACCATCGCCAATGGACGCTTGGTCCAGCTCGCGGCTGTCTCGGCGGCGAGCTCGAGCACGGGACGGTAAAGGCCGACGTCGCGGATCGCGAACTGCGTCGTGTGCACGCCGACAGCAAGGCCGCCTGCGCCGGCATCGACGTAATAGCGCGTCAGCGCGCGCTGATGCGTCTTGTCGAGCTGGCGCTCGGCGGTGAGGGCGAGGGGATGCGCCGGCAGCACGGTGCCCTTGGCGATCAGCTTGCGGATGTCGCTGTTGATCTGGCTGTGGTGCATGATGTCCTATCCGAATTCGGGGCCGGCGACGGCGAATGGCGTTTCTTCGGCGGCGGCGGTGGGTGGGCCGAACCGCATGCGCTGAAACGGCCGCTCGATGGTCCAGCCCGAGGCGGTCAATCCGTCGAGGAACGCGGGTTGCGAGGCGACAGCGTCGAGCAGGAGCGGGCCATTCTCGGATCCCGCAATCACGCGAACCAGAGCCAGCGCTTCGACGGCATGATCCGCGAACAGGGGGCCGATATGGCGCGCGGTTCTGCCATCGCGGACGAGCGCAATGCTGCTATTGGCTGCGACGATACGCGACCCGGCGCGCTGTGCGAGGGCGGTCAGCAGAGCGGTCCGGTCGAAACCTGTGGCGCGCCGGTCGCGGGCAGAAAGGGCCTCGAGCGTTGCGGCCGACGACGCCTCCGCAGATGTCGGCGTAGGTTTCATCAGCTTCAGCCGCCGCAATTGCAGGGTCGGTGTGAAGCCGAGGCGCCCGTAGACGGCGGCTCCGTCGGGCGAAGCATCGAGCCAGCTCGTGAGACCGTTCTTGCGCGCCGCTTCCAGGCAGGCATCGACGAGGCGTGTCGCCAGACCACGGCGGCGATGCGTTGCCGACACCAGCACCATGCTGATCCAGGCGTTGTTGCCGGAATACGGCAGCAGTGCTGCGGTCGCCACCAGTCGCGCGCCCTCGCGGATGCCGAACACGACACCATCGCGCAGGAAAACGCGCCAATCCTCTTCGGTCTGGTTCCAGTGCGCTTCCGTCGACAGCGCCAGCCCGGCGTTCGCATCGGCGACGCCGAGCTTGATGACGGACAGACCGTCAGTAGCGTCCATCGCGCACCTCGTATTTGGTGGGCTTGCCGAGCGTCGGCATGGCGCGAGAGACCCAGTCCGCGGTCCAGGCGATCAATTGCTCGGTGTCGACGACGGGCAAACCGAACAGCTCGACCGCTTTCGACGTGTCGGTCAGCCATGCCGTTGGCTCTTCCTTGCCTGTCAGCACCGGTGCGCGGCCGAACCTCGCACCGAACTTCTGCGCGAGATCGCGCACCGCGAGGATCTCGTGGCCGCTGACATTGATCGGGGAGGTCGGTGTCGTGCAATGGGCGAGGCAGCGCAGCGCCTGGGCGGACGCATCGCCCTGCCAGATGAAGTTGACGTGGCCGAGGCTGACGTCGATTGGCGTGCCCGTCAGCACTTTCATGGCGATGTCGTGCAACACGCCATAGCGCATGTCGATCGCGTAGTTGAGGCGGAACAGGCGGCCCGGTGTTCCGAATTTGCGCGAGAAATATTCGAACATGCGCTCGCGTCCGACGCAGGACTGGGCATACTCGCCGGGCGGGTTCGGCGCCATGTCCTCGGTCGAGCCCTTACCGTCGACGGGGACAAAAGGATAGATGCAGCCGGTCGAGAACGCCACGATCCGGGACGCGGGGAAGGCCTGCGCGACCAGGGCCGGCACATGCGCGTTCATCGCCCAGGTCAGCGACAGATCGCCCTCCGCGCCGAACTTGCGGCCGGCCATGAAGATGATGTTGGGCGCCTTCGGCAGCGCGTGAATGGCGCTTTCGTCCATCAAATCGCAATTGATCGTCTCGATGCCGCGCGCGTGCAGCCAGTCCTTGACGCTGGCGTCGGTGAAGCGCGCGACACCGATGACGCGGCGATCCGGCGCGGCAGCTTTTGCGAGCCCCGCCAGCGTCGGGCCCATCTTGCCGGCGACGCCAAGGATCATGATGTCGCCCTCGACCTTCCCGAGGTCGTCGATCAGTGCCTGCGTCGGCCGGCACAGGAGCTCGTCGAGCGCAGCGACGTCAGGGATGGTCTTCGGCAGGGTCTGGCGGGTGAGCAACATGGATTTGGTCCTTAGTTCTGCCGTTGTCAGGTCCGTCTCGCGTCGCCAACCACGAACATGCGTTCGAGGGCGAGCACCAGGCCGTAGAGAGCGACCCCGAGCAGCGTCAGCAGCACGACGGCCATCACCATCGCGGGCGTGTCGAGCGACGATTGCACCTGGATCATGAGGTAGCCCAGCCCGCGCTCGGAGGCGATGAACTCGCCGACGATGGCGCCGGCCACCGCGAGGATGGCCCCGACCTTCATGCCGGAGAAGATGTAAGGCAGCGATCCCGGCAGCTGGATCTTGCGGAACAGCGTCCAGCGCGAGCCGCGCAACGATTTGACGAGATCGAGCAGATCGGGCTCGACCTCGCGCAGGCCCCGCGCAGTGGTGAGCAGGATCGGAAAGAAGCAGATGCTGAAGGCGATCAAAATGTTCGGCACGATGCCGTAGGAGAACCAGACGATGAAGAGCGGGCCGAGCGCGACCTTCGGGATCATGTTCAGCGTCACGAACAGCGGCAGCAGCGCGAGGCTGAGCAGCGGCGCCCAGCTGAAGATCACGGCCAGCGCGACACCGACGAAGGCGCCAAGCGCGAAGCCGCCGAGGATCTCGATCAACGTCACCAGCGTGTTGGCACCCCAGGCATAGCCTGTGGTTGCCAGCGTCTGCACGGTGGCAAGCGGCGAGGGCAGGATGAATTTCGGCACGTGGAAAGCATCCACCGCGACCTGCCAGAGCACGAGCACAGCAAGATGCACGATCAGGATGATCGCAAAGCTGCGCGAGGTGCGGGCCGCGTCTCCTGTCACCGATTGCTCCCTGTTGCGACGGTCACTTGCCGTTACGACGAGCCTAACCGGCCTTGAGCGAAGTTTCAACCAGCTGGTTGATTAAGGCCGCAACGACTGCAGCACCAAATCGGCGACGTGCCTGCGGCGGGCGCGGCGCTGGGTGCGGCTCGACAGGTCCTTACCGAAGATCGCCGACAGCGTCGGCGTGTTGGAGAAGAAGAAATAGCTGAGGCCCGCAATCGAGATATAGAGCTGAACGGGATCGATCCCCTTGCGGAACACGCCGGCGCGCACCCCCTCGTTGAGGATGTGGGAGACGCTTCTCACCAGCGGGGAGTGCATCGCCTCCAGCCGAGTCGAGCCGCGGACGTGGCGAGCGCCGCCGCGGTTCTCGTCGTTCAGAAGCACGATGAAATCGGGGTTTGCCGCCAGATGGTCGAATGAGGCTTCGATCAGCCTGCGGATGGCCTTTTCCGGCGGCAGGCCTTCGAGCTTGAGCTTGCGCTCCTGCTCGCGGATGTCCTCATAGACCCATTCGAGCACGGCGAGGTAGAGCGCGTCCTTGTCGCCGAAATAGTGATAGACGAGCTGCTTGTTTACGCCGGCACGCTCGGCGATCTCGTCAACGCGGGCCCCCGCAAAGCCGTGCCGGGCGAATTCCAGCCGCGCCGCGGTGAGCAGCTTGTTGCGGGTGGCGACGGGATCACGGCGCTGCGGCACGGTGTCGCCAGATCGTTTTGCAGGCATTTCCAACCAAACAGTTGACAAGTTGAGGGCGGGCTTGTTGCATTGGTATCCTCACATGGGGAGAGCGACAAGCCGGGTCGCGGCAATGAGGAGAGGTGCGATGAAGCATTTGCAGGCGGCGGGCTCTGCCCTGGTATTGGCGCTGACGCTCGGTGTGTCGGCGATGCCTGCGCGCGCGGGCGAGGCGGTCAATCTGATCCTGAACTGGACGCCGACGGCCGATCACTCGCCGTATTATTACGCCAAGGCTCAAGGCTGGTACGAGAAGGCGGGCATCGACCTGACGATCGAGACCGGCAAAGGCTCCGGCGTCTCCGCGGCCAAGGTCGGCTCCGGCGGCTCGCCCTTCGGCGTCGCCGATCTCGCGACCATGCTGGTGGCCAAGAGCAAGGGCGCTGACACGGTTGCGGTGATGAGCGTCTATGCCAATACCGGCCAGACCTTCTACTGGCTGAAGAGCTATGGCGTGAACGGCGTGAAGGACTTTGCCGGGCACAAGATCGGCAACCCGCCTGGCGATGCCTCGCGCGTGATGTGGCCGGCCTTCGCCAAGGCCGCAGGTCTTGCGCCAGATTCAGTCGGCTTCGTCAATGTCGGGCCGACCGCGAAGATCGCGGCGCTGAAGAGCCACACCGTCGACATCATCAGCGACTTCTACAACGAGCACGATCTGAAAGTGATCGAGTTCGGACCCGATCTCGGCTACATCAACTGGAAGGACATCGGGCTCAATCCTTATGGCAATTCGCTGATCGTCAACGGCGCTTATCTGCAGAAGAATCCCAAGGTGGTCGAGGAATTCGTGCGCGTCACGCAGAAGGCCTTTGCAGCTTGCGTCGCCGACGTCACGCCATGCCTGAAGGCGCTGCTCGATCAGGTCTCCGGTCTCGACAGGGAGAACCAGGAGCGCCAGTGGGAACGCATCAAGTCCCTGATGACCGACGAATTCACGACGACGAAGTCGCTCGGCTGGATCGACGGCGAGCGGATGAAGAAAGACTACGAGTTGGTCCAAACCTATCTCGGTATGGAGAAGCCGTTCGACGTGTCGACGGCGTTCACGACCAAGATGCTCGATCCCTCCATCAAGATGGATGCAAGCAAGGTGAAGAAGTAGGGGCTGTCCCCACATGCCGCGGTCATGCCCCCGCGCAGGCGGGGCATCCAATATGCCGCGGCCTGTCTAGCACCCACAACCATCTCGGAGTACTCGATCACCTGCCGCCGCGGGTGATGACAGCGGTGGGCTGGACGAGAGCGCCCGTCGGACGCGCGGCCGCGAGCCCGACGGATTCCACGTAGCTCCGCGGAGAAATTAACCGGCCATTAACCATATCCGCCGCATCGTTAACCATTCAATAATTGGGAACGAGTCGGCCGATATGGAGGCTGCAGTAAAAACTCAACGCCAAATGGTGCGCCTGCGGGGGCGCTCCTATGTGGCCTTCGTGTTCGTGCCGACCGTTCCGATCCTGGACTGGCTCCAGGAGATCGATGCGACGATCGCCCGCTCGCCGGGCTTCTTTGCCGGTCGGCCCGTAGTGATCGACCTGTCCTCGGTCGATCTGAGCCAAGCCGGCATCGGCCATCTCTTGACCAGCCTGCAGGACCGCAACATCCGCGTGCTCGGCATTGAAGGCGTGGAGGAGGCAAGGCTGACCCCGACGATGCCACCGCTGCTGTCGGGCGGACGCAGCTGTGTGGTCGAGCCGAACGTGCCCAAGAAGACCGAGACGAAGGCCGAGACCAAGCCGACCTCGCTGCTGCTCGAGGCTCCCGTGCGCTCGGGCCAGACCGTGATCTTCCCCGAGGGCGACATCACCATTCTCGGCTCCGTCGGCTCCGGCGCCGAGGTCGTCGCCGGCGGCTCAATTCACATTTACGGCGCGTTGCGCGGCCGCGCCATGGCCGGGGTCAACGGTCACACCAGTGCGCGCATCTACTGCCAGAAGATCGAAGCCGAACTGCTTGCAATCGATGGGTTTTATCAGACTGCCGACGATATCGACGCCGCCCTGCGCGGCCAGCCTGCCCAAGCCTTTCTGCAAGGCAACACCATGCGAATTACCGCGCTGAACTGACCAGAAGGAGATTTTTGAGATGGCTAAGGTACTGGTCGTGACATCAGGCAAGGGCGGGGTCGGCAAGACCACGACCACTGCCGCACTGGGGGCCGCGCTCGCGCAGCGCGGCGACAAGGTCGTCGTCGTCGATTTCGACGTCGGCCTGCGCAATCTCGACCTCGTGATGGGCGCCGAACGCCGCGTGGTGTTCGACCTCATCAACGTAGTGCAGGGCGTAGCCAAGCTGCCCCAGGCGCTGATCAAAGACAAGCGGCTCGAGAATCTCTGGCTGCTGCCGGCCTCGCAAACCCGCGACAAGGATGCGCTGACGGAGGAGGGCGTGGGCAAGGTCATCGCCGATCTGCGCAGCCGGTTCGACTGGGTGATCTGCGATAGCCCGGCCGGCATCGAGCGCGGCGCATCGATGGCCATGCGCTTTGCCGACGAGGCCGTGATCGTCACCAATCCGGAAGTCTCCTCGGTACGCGATTCCGATCGCATCATCGGCATGCTCGATTCCAAGACGGTGCGGGCCGAGCAGGGCGAGCGCGTCGAGAAGCACATTCTCATCACCCGCTACGATCCCTCCCGCGCCGCGCGCGGCGAGATGCTGACCATCGACGACATTCTCGAGATCCTCGCCACGCCTTTGCTCGGCATCATCCCCGAGAGCCAGGACGTGTTGCGCGCCTCGAACGTCGGTACCCCCGTGACGCTGTCGAACGCGGACGGCGCACCCGCGCGGGCCTATATCGACGCGGCGCGGCGGCTGTGCGGCGACACCGTGCCGATGCAGGTTCCGACCGAGCGCAAGGGCTTCATGGATCGTCTGCTGCGACGGAGGGCTGCATGAGCATGGGTCTGCTCCGGCTTCTGCGCGGCAACAAGGCCTCGTCTGCTCCCGTCGCTCGCGAACGGTTGCAGATCCTGCTCGCGCATGAACGAGGGATGCGCGGCCAACCCGATCTGCTCGGGGTGCTGCGTGAGGAAATACTCGCCGTCGTGTCCAAGCACGTCAAGCTGGACCCGACCAAGGTCATCGTTCGGCTCGAGCGCGGCGACGACGTGTCGACCCTGGAGGTCGATATCGAGGTACCCAACGATTTCGAGCGCAAGCGCGTGGCGGTCGCGTAGGGGACGCGGCCGAAGACTTTCAATTGGGGTGGGTGAAGGCGGTCCGCCGGGCATGGCGGGCCGCCTTTGTCGTGAGGTAAGCGGAACGGGTCGCACGGCGAGATCGTTGTGGGAGACCCGCGCAGCGCCGCCGAGCCGGGCGCCGCGGTTTCCTTCAAACGGGAGAGCGCCCATGATGTCCGAGCTCCAGGTCCACACCGTCGCGCGGCAGATGCTGGAACAGCATGGATTCGCTGCGATTGCGAAGGCCGCCGAGCAGGCCCAGGCCTGCGAGGGCCGCGGCGAGGCCGAAGAGGCCAAGGAATGGCGTCACATCGCCGACGCCATGAAGATCATGCGCGGTCCGCACCAGAGCTGACGACTTAAGCGCGGACGTACTCAACGCTCGCCGTGATTGGTGGCTTGCGTCGAACGTCGATTCTGCGTCTGGGGCTGCGCCCGCTCGCCTGTGGCTTTGCAGGGAAGGGGTTCCCACGAGCCGTCCGGCGCCTGCTGATAGGCAGTACAGGGCGACGAAGTGGATTTTTCCTCGCTTCTCTGGGCGTCGGAATTCTTCGCCAGCACGGGCGCAGTCAACACCGTGGCGGCCGCAATCGCGCCGGCGAAAACGAAATGGATACTCCGCATGAGGGCTCTCCGGTTCGAATTCGAAGAGGCCGCATGCTGTGGAGAATTGTGACGATTTTTGGTCGGGAGCGTCGGCTGTTGGGAGCGTGCTTAACGCTGCAACAGCCGCCTTGTCAGCCGCCCTTGCTGCGGATCAATCCGGCGAGGTTGGTCTTCTGGGCCTCGCACCAGCCGGGCATGCCGAGGCGGCGCTGGTCCATGTCGGTCGCCTGGGTGGCGACTGCGACCTCCGCCATCAAATCGTCGTCCTGCTTCTCGCCCATCTTGCCGCCGGTGTGCATCCAGGCGATCGCCTTGCGCACCTTCTCGGTGGTGCCATCAGGCAGGTGCATCTGCTGCGCCTTCTGCACGAGGTCCTGATAGACGAGATCCGTGTTGGGGCACTCGACCTTGGCGGCGAAGGCCTGCAACACCATCGTCACATAGGTCGACCGCGGCGGCGCGTCGGCCGCCTGCGCCGGCGCGGCCAGCAGCAAGAAGCCCGTTATCAGAAAACCGGTGCGCATCCTTGGTACCTCCTCCGTTTTTTGAGAGGCTAGCGTCCGCCGCGCTGCTCCGCAATGGTGCCGGGAGGCCATTGTCGTTCCTCGGCGCGGCGCGCTAGATTGGTCGTCCCCCACCCCCGGACCGCGACATGACCCTGTTCAGCACGCCATTCGATCCCGCACGCGACACCGCGCTCGTCACCGGCGCCGGCAACGGCATCGGCCGCGCGATCGCGCAGGCTCTGGTCGGCGAGGGCGTCCGCACCGTGTTTGCCGATATCAATGCCGAGCGGGTGAGGGTCGCGATCAGCGCGAGCAAGAGACCCGAACTGGCGGTGCCCTGGATCGGCGATCTCGCCAGGCTCGAGGCATGCGATGAGCTGCTGGCCGCGGCGCAGGCAGCGCTCGGGGACATCACGCATTTCATCCACAGCGCGTCTCCGCCGCGGCGAGAGGCGGACCATGCGCTCGCGGTCGATCGCCAGACCTGGCAGCAGATGCATGCCGTCAATCTCGATGCCGGCTTCCATCTGGCGCGCGAGATCGCGACACGGCTGATCGCGGCGAAGCGGCCGGGCTCTTTCCTGTTTCTCACCTCGCTGCATGCCGGCACGCCGCGCAACCTGCCGCACTATTCGACGGCGAAGGCGGCAATGGCGATGCTGGTGAAGGAGCTCGCCAAGACGTTCGGCCGCCACAACATCCGTGTCAACGCGCTGGTGCCCGGCGCGATCGCAGCCGGCGGGTTCGTCGCGGATGCCTCGCTGGCGCGGCACATTCCGCTCGGGCGCCTCGGCGAGGCCGATGACCTCGCACCGATGGCGCTGACCGTCTTGTCGAACAAGCTGTCCGGTTACGTCACCGGCGCAGCCTTCGTCGTCGACGGCGGATTGTCGCTGACGAACTGGTTCGAAGCGCCAGTGGTTGACGTATAGCTAGCGCTGCCACGCAGGGACGGGATCGAGCGGCGTGCGATAGACCTCGTTGTGATCGCGGTCCGTGACGCGCACCGAGCAACCCTTCTGCTGGAGCTCCGGCTTCACCTGCGAAAGCTCGGTCGCCAATTGATCGGCCCGATCGGAGGCGACCTCGATGTCTTCGAGAATGATTCCACCCTGGTTCTTGAACTCTTCACCAACCACAAGATCGAAGGAGTAGTAAGGCATCCGAATTCCCCGGTGTGACGACTCAAGTTTGAAAAGCAAGTCTTCAACGGAAGTCTCGACACATCCGGCATGGTACCACTGAGTCGATCGTTTCGAATGAACCGGCCGCGCAATCTCTGTGCTTATGGCGCAGAAATGATGTGCAGCAAGCGGGTTCATTAAGAATTTATTAAATATGCGGCGTGATCATAAAGCATGGAATTGCAACAGAACCGGGCTCCGGGAACCGGCAGTTGCAAGAGAAGGCCGCCGGCATAGATCCCGACGGCCTTTTCTCTTCAGCGGAAGACACGCAAAGCATCGCTTCCCGTAATCGTCCGGACTCGTCGACTCGGATAGCGTAGGCGACGTTGCGACGCTGTGGTGTCGCGCTAGCGCAGCGGCATTGGCGGACGCACGACAGGTCCATCGTCATCGGCTACGGCTTGCGACGTCGCAACCGGCGGCGGGACTGCGGCAGCTTGCGATGGCGGCGGAGGTGCAAGCGGTGCTGGCGTATAGGCCGGCATGTAGGTCTGGCTTACGGCCGGCTTGGGCTTGCGAACTGGCGGCGTCGCAGGCCGCGGCGGCAGCGCAGAGGTGCGGGCGCGCGGATCGGCCGGCTTGGTTTCAACAGCGACGGGTCTGGGCGCAGGCGGCTTCGCCATCTCGCGCGCCATCTGCTCCTGTCCGGCCTTCAGCTCGGCGATGTTGGCCTTGAGCTGCTCGATCTGCTGCGCCATCGCGGCGAGATCGTTCGTCATCGACTGCATCGACTGCATCGACTGCATCGATTGCGCGGTGTCGGGCTGCGCTGTCGCAGGCGCGGCGGCAAGCTGGGTTGCAGGCGGCGTCGCAGATTGCTCCGCCGTTTGTTCGGCTGCCGCTGGTGCTGCGAGCGGGGCGGCCTGCGCCGCGGCGACGGGCGTCGTCTGCGACGTCGAAGACATCAGCGACGTCGAAGGCATCAGCGACGCCAATACCGGCGTCCATTCGGCGAACATTTGCTTTGCTGTGTCGCCATGCTTCTCCCAGGCAATCGCGGCAGCCGCGCTGCCTCCCGCGAACAGGAACGTGACGAACGCACCGCGCAGCCACTTGCCGACCGCGGATCGCTTCCGATGGCCGGCACCATCGCTGGCCGTCACGCGAACCGCCGTGTCGACTGAAGGTGCCGCGGCGGGTTTTCCGTAGACGACGTTGATGGTGGGCTCCGGCGCACGCGCCGGACTCGGAGCGAACTTCGGCTCCGGACGGGGCGCGATCTCCGGCGCCAGCGCCGGTGCCGCGCTCCCCGGGCGCGAGGCCAGCACCATCTCGGGAGAAATCTGAACCGAGTCGTGCGGATCGTTGTCCTTGACCGTGTCCTTCACGATCTCATCGACGATTTGCTTGCTGTTCAGCGTCGCCAGCATCGCAGCTCCTTTGAAGCCCAGATGTTTAAAGCCTTGGTCGTCCGCATTGGCGCGAGCCGATCATCTGTTGTGGTGGGCCCATCCCAAGTCCCAGGGAGCACGAGTCCAGCCGGGTTTGACCAAAGCAAGGCAAGGAGATGGAGATGATGCGACGCTCTCCTGCCGTTTGTGGTGATGGAACCCGCCTTGTCGAACACGTGTAATTGTTCCGCGTTCGCCTTGTTTTTTGCACGATTTTGACAGCATGTAGTGGCGCTGGGGGTGCTATCCGCTATCGGGGGCCAGCGGTGCCAAGATCTTTAATCGTTCTATTCGTTGCTGCTCTGCTGCCGCTCGGCGGCTGCATGCAGACGACTCTCTCCCCGTCGACCGACGCGAGCATGACACCGCGCGACCGGCAGCTGCTCGCGCATGTGCCTTACGCGAAGGCGAGCGTGCCCGAGCAATATCTGCGCCACATCGTCGACTACCATCGCAAGGAGCAACCGGGGACCATCCTGGTCGATACCGATGCGCGCTATTTGTATTTCGTGCTGCCCGAGGGCAAGGCGATCCGCTACGGCGTCGCGGTCGGCGAGGAAGCCATGGCGTTCTCAGGCGTCGCCCGCGTCGGCCGCCTGGCGGAATGGCCGGACTGGGTTCCGACGGCGGATATCCAGGCGCGGCTCGGGCCATATCCGGCGCGCGTTCCCGGTGGTCCGGCCAATCCGCTGGGGGCGCGGGGAATCTACCTCTATGTCGGCAACAAGGACACGCTCTACCGCATCCACGGTACCAATCAGCCCGAATATATCGGGCAGGCGATCTCTTCGGGTTGCATCCGGATGCGCAACGAGGACGTCATCGATCTCTATGAGCGGGTGAAGCTCAATTCGATGGTGGTGGTGCTGCCGCCCGGGCAGAACGCGCAGGCCGAGACGGGCACGCGCTGGCGCAGCTGAGGGCTGACCGATCGGTCGCTTCTGTCGCTCGCGATCATTGCCAGCAATCCGGCGACATGGGGCGTCGCGCTATTCCGGCCTGGCGATCCGCCATTGCAGCGTCGTGGCATTGCCGTTGGCATCGCCCGGCGCCTTGTCGGCGGGCGAGGTGTAGAGCGGGCGATAACGGTAGGCCCACATCTTGCTGCCGTCGTTGCGGTTGATCACGGTGAAATCGCCGACGGCCTTGGCGTCGGCGGTCGCGGCGAGCGGAACCCAGCTCTCGGTGCACTTGCCGTTGCAGTTCGATGTCTTGCCGGTGGTGTCGCGCTCGTAATAGTAGAGCGTCATGCCCCTGAGATCGACCAGCTTGGGACCTTGCTTGGTCAGGACCACCTTCGCCGGCGCGATCGTCGCCTCAGGTTTCGGCGGAGGCGGAGAGTCGCCGCCATGGCCGTTTGCGAGCGCATGACCTGCCGAGAGCGCGATCGCCGCGGCCGCAACAACGAACCTGAACATCCGAAACCCCCGAGCCGCAAAGTTAACCGCGCGTTAAACGCCGAACGGGCCGACCGTAGCAGCCGAACGTTAGTTCCAAGTTTCGCGGCGCTGCGACAATACGTACAAAACGACGGGCTTATACCTCCACATCGCGCAGCGGCGCGCGACTGAGCTCGTTGCCGGCGGCAATCGCCTTGCGCAAGAGCCGCATCAGCTCCTCGCCTTCCTTCGCGGTGAGGCCGCGCAGCATGATGCGCTGCGCAGACTCGACGGCAGGCGTGATCTTGCGCAGCGTGCGCCGGCCTTCGTCGGTGATCTCGAGCTCGCGCGCGCGGCGGTCGCGGCTGGAGGGGCGGCGCTCGGCAAGGCCCTTCTGCACCAGGCGATCGATCACGCCGGTGATGGTGGTGCGGTCGTAGGCGATCAAACCCGCGAGCGTCACTTGATCGAGCCCCGGATTGGCCTTGATGGTCGCGAGCGCGGCATATTGCACCGGAGTGAGATCGAAGCCGGCATCTGCGACTTCAGCCAGGAATACCGCGACCGCGATCTGCTGGAACCGGCGCGCCAGATGCCCGGGCATGTGGTTGTTGTCTTTCACTGAATTCTCCGTTTGGCAGGGACGGGGTCCGGTCATTTGACAAGTATACTGATAGTCAGCATACTGAGCAATATCCAAAGAAGCTGGCGGGAGAGGTGCTCATGCAATTCCATCTGAATGGATTTCAGCCGGGCGATCCCGAGATTGCGGATCCCGCCGAGCGCGTTCAAGCCTCGGGTGCAGCGGGCGCGGTGCCTGAAGAGGTCGATGTCCTCATCGTCGGCTGCGGGCCCGCCGGCCTCACGCTCGCCGCCCAGCTCGCGCAATTTCCGGATATCAGGACCTGCATCGTCGAGCAGAAAGCAGACCGCCTGCTGGTCGGCCAGGCCGACGGCATCGCCTGCCGCACCATGGAGATGTTTCACGCCTTTGGTTTCAGCGCGCGCGTGCTGAAGGAGGCCTATTGGGTCAACGAGACGACGTTCTGGAAGCCGGACGAGCGGCAGCCCAAGACGATCGTCCGCAGCGGCCGGGTCCAGGACGTCGAGGACGGGCTGTCGGAATTTCCGCACGTCATCCTCAACCAGGCCCGCATCCATGATGGCTTTCTCGACGTCATGCGGAAATCGCCGGCCAAGCTCGAGCCGTATTACAGCCGGCGCGTGCTCGATCTCGATGTCGATCCGGCCGCCGGTGCCGGCGATTATGCCGTGACGGTGCGCCTCGCCCGCGTCGATGCCGGAAGCGAGGGCAAGATCGAAACGATCAAGACGCGCTATGTCGTCGGCTGCGACGGCGCGCGCAGCACGGTACGAAAGTCGATCGGCCGGGAGCTGCACGGCGATTCCGCCAATCACGCCTGGGGCGTGATGGACGTGCTGGCGGTGACAGACTTCCCGGATATCCGCTTCAAGTCGCTGATCCAGTCCGCGAAGGACGGCAGCTTGCTGATCATCCCGCGTGAAGGCGGTTACATGGTCCGCCTCTATGTCGAGCTCGCCAAGCTCGAGATCGGTGAGCGCGTCGCCAATCGCAACATCAGTGCCGACGACGTCATCGCCAAGGCGCAGCGGATCTTGAGGCCGCATACGCTCGAGGTGAAGGAGATCGCCTGGTGGTCGGTCTACGAGATCGGCCAGCGCCTCACCGACAAGTTCGATGACGTGCCGGACGCCGAGATCGAAACCCGCCAGCCACGTATCTTCATCGCCGGCGATGCCTGCCATACCCACAGCCCGAAAGCGGGGCAGGGCATGAACGTCTCGATGCAGGACGCCTTCAATCTCGGCTGGAAGCTCGCCGCCGTCCTGCGCAGGCAGTGCGCCCCAGGCCTGCTGCATTCCTATTCGGCCGAGCGCCAGGCGGTTGCCAAGGAGCTGATCGACTTCGATCGTGAATGGGCGGGGATTCTCGCCTCCGCCGCGAAGGCCGGCGGTGCCGATGCGGCGAGGACGCAGGACTATTTCGTCCGGCACGGCCGTTACACGGCCGGGACCGCGACGCATTACCGTCCCTCGCTTCTCACCGGCACGGCCGCGCATCAGCATCTCGCGGCAGGTCTTGTGATCGGAAAGCGCTTCCACTCCGCGCCGGTGATCCGGCTGGCGGACGCCAAGCCGGTGCATCTCGGTCATGCGGCGCAGGCCGACGGCCGCTTCCGCATCTACGCGTTTTCGCCTGCGGAAGATCCCGCCGCAGCGGGCTCGGCCATTCGCGCCCTGTGCAATTTCCTCGCCGAAGCCAGGGCGTCGCCGATCAGGCGATACACGCGGGTCGGCGCCGACATCGACAGCGTGATCGACCTGCGCGCTATCTTCCAGCAAGATCATCGCGAGCTTGCCCTCGAGGCGATGCCGTCGCTACTGCTCCCGCGCAAAGGCCGCTACGGCTTGATCGACTACGAGAAGATGTTCTGTCCCGATCTCAAGAGCGGCAACGACGTCTTCGCCATGCGCAGCGTCGACCGGAAAGCCGGCTGCATGGTCGTGGTGCGGCCGGACCAGTATGTCGCGCATGTGCTGCCGCTCGACGGCTTTGCTGCGCTTGCGTCGTACTTCGACGCCGTCATGTTGCCAGCGAATTGACGGCCCGGCTGCGCGCCGGAGCGCTGTGGCGATGAACGGCGAGTGAATATTGAACCGCGCGCGGTGTGCATTTCGATCTTTCGACCCGTGCGACCACCGTATGCGGAACGCCCGTTCCGCTTGCGCGTTCCGACTGGCAGAGGAGGAACACGCCATGAGACTCAAAAGCGTTTTACTTGCCGCATGCTGCTCGCCCCGACGGCCGCGCTGGCCGCGCCGGGCATCGTCACCGTCTCGACCGGCCTGCGTGCCGGACCGGGCACGGGCTTTCCCTTGGTCGACCGCATCCCCGGTGGTGCCCGCGTCAACATCCATGGCTGCCTGCGCGGCAATGCCTGGTGCGACGTGAGCTTCTCCGACGATCGCGGCTGGGTATCGTCGCAATATCTCGAATACCTCTATCGCAATCACTACGTCTATCTCCCCGACTATGTCGAGGAGATCGACGTGCCCGTCGTCCCCTTCGTGTTGACCTCGTATTGGTCGAGCTACTATGCGGGACGTCCCTGGTATCGCCGCCACGCCTATTGGAATAATTACTGGACTTCGCATCAGCGTTTCGCGACGCGGATGACGCTTGATCCACGTGCGGCCCGTATCGGCCGCGCGGCAACGCGCGATGCGGCGGTCGCACTCGAGCGCAGCGGCGTGCACGCCAGGGGCAATGTCGCGGTCACCGGACGGGATGCCGCCGTCGGGCGGCCCAATGCAATCGCCAAGCGCGACGCCGCGGTTACGATCGACCGGACCCGCGCCACGCGGAGTGAGCGCATCGCGAATGAGCGAACCGTCGTGCAGAGCCGGAGCCCGCGCGACGCGCAGGCGCGCATGATGCACGACCATGCTGCGAGCCGTGCCGCCGCGCGCGCGCAGCCGATGGCGCGCGCCCATGAAGTGCCGCGCGTGTCGGCCGCGCCTGCAGCCCGGCCCGCGATGCCGCACGTCGCCCAGCCGAACGTCAGCCACGGCTCGCCGATGAATGCCCGAGCGCAGATGCCGGCGCCGCGCGCGGCGGCACCTGCGATGCCGCACCCCGGCGGCGGCGCTCCGCACATCAATGCGGCGCCGCGTGGTGGCCCGCCAGCGGGCGGCCCCGGTGGCGGCCATCAGAAGCACTGACGTTGCTTAGGAAAGCCCGGCCCTTGCGCCGGGCTTTCTGCTTGTCGGACCCAGGTTCTCTGCGCATACAATTTAAGGAAGTTTTTCGCGAGCAGATTTCATCGATCGTAATATGTGTACTCAAAGCTGTAAGCATCCACTCGGGGCAGCGGGGCACGGGAGGATGACGATGAGACAGAGTCAGGCGGAGACGCGCCGCCAAAATGTCGCGAAGCGGTCGATGACCAAGGAGGCCAAGCAGCTGTCCAGCCTGATTGCCGGACTGCGCAAATCTCTCGAAGCGATCCACAAGGAACGGGCGAGCGCAAAGCTCACCGGCGCCGAGATGGGCATGCTCGACGAGCGCCGCAACAATCTGCAGCTCACGATCGCAGCCCTCGACGATCGCCTGTCGGCGGTGCAGGGGCTGATCAATCTTGGCCGGCCGCACATCATCCGGGTGCACTAGCGACGCTCGCGCAGGCGCTATCGGTTCCGTGACAGTCGTGACGGCGCCGGGGGACGATTCGGCACGATGTGACGACGCTCCTGCGGCGCTGCACGCTTGGCGGCAAGCAAACCCGCAACAGCAGAAGCGCATCGCTGATGCGGCGCGCGCTCATCTTGTTACCGGGCTGTGAGCGCGCCGGCGCCGTACTGTCTGCGGATGGCACCAAATTGCCACGCTCCTGGCGAATTGCCGCCAAAGCCCGCTGCCACGAGAGGGGTGGGTGCAGGGCAACGCCAGGGGATATGCATTGGCCTACAAAATGGTCGCAGAACGCGACAACGAGAAGTATAGCTTCGCCCGCGAGAGCCGGCTGCTCATCGTGGCCAAGGCCAGGGTGTGGGCCAGCGAGGGGTGGCAGGTCGTCATCACTGATCAGGACGGCAAGGCCTATGCGCCGCCCGAATTCGATCAGCTGTCGGCGGCGTGACCGCAAGGCGGTCCAGGGGACAACGTTGATTTCGCTGTTTCGACCGGGGCGCGGCTTGATCGCGCCCTTGATGACTCTTGCCGCCGGCGCCGTCCTGACGGCGACGGTTGCAGCCGCGCAGAATCTTGACGCCGGGAAGTCACCCGCAAGGCTCTTTGCCGACGGTTGCGCGAGCTGTCACCGCACCCCACGGGGCCTTGCCAAGGGACGCTTCAGCCTGACGTTGTCCTGGTTCTTGAAGGACCACTACGCAACCAGTTCCGATTCCGCCAAGGCGCTCGCCGCCTATCTGGAGTCGGTCGATGGGCCGCCACCCCGTAATGCGGCCAAGCCTGGCGCAAAACCGCCGCGATCCGCGCAGCGTCCGCCCAAACCGGTGCAGGGCCAGTAGCGCGTGCCGGGACTGCCGGGCGTCAATGCACCGTCGTCTCCGAGAACAGGTTGATCACCACGACGCCGGACACGATCAGGGCGATGCCGACGAAGGCGGCGCCATCGAGCATCTGGCGGAATAGCACGAAGGACACCGTGGCGGTCAGGATGATGCCGGCCCCGCCCCAGATCGCATAGGCGATGCTCAGGGGGATGATGCGGATTGCCGCCGACAGCGCATAGAACGAGGCGACATAGAACAGCACCATCGCCAAGGTCGGCCAGGGCCGCGTGAACTGAGCGGATTGCTGCAGGAAGGCGGACGCCGTGACTTCGAACACGATGGCAAGTGCGAGCGCCGCGTAAGCATTGAAGGCGGAGGTCATGAGCCTCTCGGCGTAAGAAAGATTCTGCGCGGTATACGTCGAGCCCCCTGGAACGGGCTTTTGCCGTGAGCAGGTAACACGCGTGAGTGACGAACCTGCGACACCGATTGGAATGCGGACAGGACGATGACGCCGCCGAGGCAACGAAGCCGCCGCGCGGTCCCTCGCGTGGCGGCTCGAGATGCCGCGGTGCGTCGACACGGCGTCAGTTGATCCGCACCGACAGCTCGACGTCTTCGGAAAAGGCGGTGGACATGTAGCCGTTTCCGGGCTTGCGCACACGCCCCAGATAGTCGGGGCTGTCATCGGCGTTGTCGGCGACGATGATCGCGCCCGGCCTGAGATGGCCTTCGAGCAGATCCAGGATATCCGAGTAGAGCGCCTTGGCACCATCGAGCAGCACGAGGTCGATCGTATCGGGCAGATCGGCACTGAGCGTCTTCAGCGCATCGCCCTCGCGGATTTCCACGAGGTCGATTACACCGGCGGCCGACAGGTTGTCCCGCGCCCGCGCTGCCTTGGACGGCTCGAACTCACTGGTGATGAGGCGGCCGCCGCCATTGTCACGCAGAGCTGCGGCAAGATGCAGGGTCGAGATGCCGAACGAGGTGCCGAACTCGACGATTGCCCTGGCGCGGGAGCTGCGGGCCAGCATGTAGAGCAGGCTGCCGGTCTCGCGCGAGACCGCGAGCGGAGCGTCCCTCAGGCGTCCATAGAGGTCGCGATAAGCGGTCTTGCTGCGCATCATCCGCGCCCGGTCGGCATCGGACAAGTCGGCGATAGCGGCTAGCGTTGCGCCGCTTGCAGCTTCGGCCTCGTCGAACAGTCGATCCAGCAGCGGCGTAAGCGATGTGATGGTTGGGGTGGTCATTTGGCGTCTCCAGAGTTCGCGGCGAAGTGCGTGCTTGCGCGGAGACCGAAATACGACTAATTCGTCGCATTTCCTATTCGCATTGCTCGCAGGCACCGTGGCCGACCGTCGAAGCCGTTCAATTTCCTCGCGAAAACAGCCGCAACAGGCCCGCTCCACCGGGCTGGTGGCGGCCATCCTAGATGCCGCTGTTCAGGTCTTGGCGAAGGAGGGGGCGCAGCGTTTCACGACGGCGCGGGTGGCGGAGCGGGCCGGGGTGAGCGTTGGATCGCTCTACCAATATTTTCCGAACAAGGCGGCGATCCTGTTCCGCCTCCAGAGCGACGAGTGGCGGCGCACCAGCGAGCTCCTGCGCGGCATCCTGGCGAACCGGGCGAGGCCCCCGCTGGCGCGGCTGCGCGCATTGGTCCATGCCTTCATCCGCTCCGAATGCGAGGAGGCTGCGATCCGCGTCGCGCTCAGCGATGCCGCACCGCTCTATCGCGACGCGCCGGAGGCGCAGGACGCACGGGCGGCCGGCGAGGGCATCGTCGCGGCCTTCATGCGGGAGGCGCTGCCCAAAGCCTCGGATGCGACGCGCACCCTCGCCGGCGAGCTGATCACGATGACGCTCAGCGAGGTCGGTAGGAGTTTTTCAGAAGAGACGCGGAGCGAGGCGGAGATCGCAGCCTATGCTGATGCCATGGCCGACATGTTCTGCGCCTATCTTACAAGGCTGGCGCGGCGCTGAGGCATTGCCGGCACGTGGTGCCGCAATCCTGTAGCTAGGATGGTGGTGCGCTCTATCTCGGCTATGATTGCTGCACTTGCCTTGCGTAGTATTTGCCCCTACGGACCTCTGATGCTCGTCATCTCCATTCAAAGTCAGGTGGTCCACGGCCACGTCGGCAACAGCGCGGCTGCCTACGCCGTGCAGGCGGAAGGTGTGAATGTCGCGGCGGTGCCGACGACGCTGCTGTCGAACCATCCACGCTATCCGAGCCTGCGCGGGCGGGTGCTGGAGACCGAGCTGGTCGCCGATCTTCTCAGGGGCGTAGAAGAGCGCGATCTCGTCGACGAGGCGGCCGTGGTCGTCACCGGCTATCTCGGCTCGCCCGGCAATGCCGCCGTCGTTGCCGATTTCGTCGAGCGGGCCTTGGTGCGCAATTCGAATCTCGTCTATCTCTGTGATCCCGTGATCGGAGACGATGGTCGCGTCTATGTCGCCGATGGAATTTTGGACGTGCTCCGGCGCCGGCTGCTGCCGGCCGCGAACCTGACCACGCCAAACCGGTTCGAGCTCGAGCTGCTTGCGGGCCTCACGATTGCCGATGCGCAGGACCTGCGCGCGGCCTGCGCGGCACTCGCGGGACAGGCCGGCCTCGACGTCGTCGCCACCGGCTGCACGCTGGCGGACACGCCCGAAGGACAGTTGGAGACGATCCTCTGCGCCGAGGGCCATTTGTCGCGCTTTGCCACGCTGCGTCTGCCGATCCGGCCCTATGGCACGGGCGACCTTCTCACCGGCCTGATCGCGGCGCATCTCGCCAAGGGGCTGACGACGGAGGTGGCAGTGCGGCTGGCAGTCGAAACCATCTTTGCGGTGCTGGTGCGCACGCAGGAGGCCGGCACAGCCGAGATGCGTCTCGTGCCGCTGCCCACGCCGGCCCGCAAGCCGTAGCTTCAGGTCGCGCGTTTGCCGGCCGATTGCGCCGCCTTCTGCGATTTTGCCGGGCTCTTCTGCTCACGCATGGCCTGTGCTTTGGGCGGCTTTGCGTGGGCCGCAGCGCGCACTTTGCTGGGCTTCGCGTTGGCGGCTTCCTTGCGCTCCGCCGTGCCCCGGCGCGAGATGTATTCCTGGCCGTCGATCGGGCCGACATGCGGCGGATCGCGGCCGAGATAGGGCCGGCCGATGCCGAATGCCTTGCCGTTGGCATCGACCCACTTCCACAGGATTTCAGTCGAGACCCAGCGCTGCGCGCGATTGCTACCCTGGGTGCTGACGATGTCGGCGGCCATGCCGTGCCCGTAACCACCACGCGTGCTGCCGCCGTGATAGGAGCGGTCGGAGGCGGCCTTCAGGCCGCTCGCGATCGACTGGCGATAATCGTCACGGAACGCGCTGGTGATGCCCGGCGAGAGGCCGGCGGCTTCGGCGGCGAGCAGCGTCCGAAACAGCTTTCGCTTGAAGCTCTTGTCCATGCCGCCGATGACGTAATCCATCATCGACATGCCGGCATGCTCGGCCGCCTTGGGATCCTTCCAGCCGAAATCCTCGTCGACCAGCTTGGTGAAGCTGCGCATCACGGTCACCGTCTTGCCCTTGCGCTTGACGGTGACGGCGCGGCGTTCCTGCACCTTGATCGAATCCTCCTTAGGCGTGCGCTGGTAGAGCGCCCAGAGATAGCGATCGATGCAGGCGTCCACGACGAAGCATTCGTCGAGCACGGCGACGGTGTCCGCGGTTGGCGACGCCTTGCTTGCAACGGGGGCGGATCCGCTCGCGATCGTGGCGGGGGACAATGCGTCCGTGGTCACGATCTCGGTCGGATCGGCAGATGCGAGTTTGAAGGGCTCTGGCGCCGGCGCAGGCGGAGCCTCGCTGACGCTCGGTGCTGGTTCAAGCGAAATTTGAGGCGCGGGCGGCTCCGCCGACAATATCAGCGCGGGATCGGCCGACGCGAGCTGGACGGCGGGGGCAGGTACCTCCGCCTCCGGCGTGGCTGCCGCTTCGACCGTTACGAGGCTCGCCGCAGCCGCCGCAATGTCGGCGGTCAAGGCGACACCGTTCTCGATGGTCGCAGCGCGCGGGACGTCGGCGAGGTCGATTCGACCGAGATCCTTCGCGCGCGAGACGGCAGCCGCATTGGCGCCGCTGTTCTCGATAAGCGCTGGCGCGTAGGCCGACAGGGAGAGCACCAGCCAAGCAGCGAGAACGGCCGAGGGGCATGAGACCGCCACAAGAAGAGACCGCCGATCATTCATGATCCCTGCCTCCAAACGTTCTGTTCGAACCAGTCTTGTTCGAACAGTCATGATGCAAACAGACTTGATGCAAACAGTCTTGCACGGAAAGGCACGCAGCGCGTCAATTGTTCGGAAGAGGGTGTGGCGGCGCAATGGCGTAAATCAACGAAAACGGGCTTTTCGAAGAGGTGTTGCGAAGTTGCAACGCGGGTTCCCTGGCGGTTCCATGTGCGGCTTCGCCGGAAAATCCACAACCAGCCGGTTTGTCTTCAAATTGAGTGATCCGTATTTACTCAATCTTGGATTGCCGTAAGGCACTTTTCGCGCGCCCGCAATTTCTGGTAGCAATAGGAAGGCACGTCAGTGAAGTTGAAATGCAAATGGGCCGAATTCGTCGCCGATGAATCCGGCGCCACTGCGATCGAGTACTGTCTGATCGCGGCCGGCATCGCATTCGCGATTATCGAGGTCATCTATGCGCTCGGCACCAACCTTGTCGCAAAACTGCAATCGCTCGCGACCGCGCTGAAATAGGCGGTGAGGGGCTTTCGCGATCGGCTGTTGACAAGACGCCCTGACGCTTCGCGGCAACTTTGCGCACGGCCGTGCGTTGATCGGCCCATGAGCACGCATTCCTCGCTTCGTCCCATGGACGACTTCGATCCCACCGAGCCCGCCATCCTGCACGATCGTTTGTCCGACACGATCATCACCTGGACCGCCGAACAGGCCGATGACTACCGGAAGGCCAGCCGGCCACGTGAGGATGGAACCGTAGCTTGGAAGGCCTACCTCTTCGATGGTTGGGGCAACGTGCTCGGCGGCTGACCTCCGCCCGCAAAGCGCGATGGCCCGGCCGGCGTGATTCGGCCAAGGCTTTGTACGCATTAAGCATATCGCCATGCGCTGCGTGCGCTGTTGCAATGCAACAGCGGATGTCGCAATGCAGCATGACGCGCTTAAATGTGCTCTGAATCTTCCATCAGGAGCATCACCAATGAACAAGAAGACTTTGACGATCGCCGCCACCGTCCTGACGATCGCGGGCGCGACTTCGGCTTTCGCCGCTGAGCTGCCGACCTATGAGGCCAACGGATTTCCGGTCTCGCCCTTGCAGGTGCGCGTCCTCGGTGCGGCCCATGTCGAGCAGCAGGTCGCGGCGCCCACGACGGTTGCTTCAGCGCACCAAGTGAAGGTGCTCAGCCCCCGCAAGGTCAAGACCGCGGACGTCACGACGGGCGCAGCCCGCTGAGTTGACATCGCATGAAGGGCAGGCGGGTCTCGCCGCGCGCGCCATCCGCCCCCTCGTGCGACCATGAACGACGAAACTGGACGCGCGCGCAGGCTCGACGGCGAGCGGCCGTAGAGCTCGGCGAACGCGGGGTTGAAGCGGCGCAGGCTGCCGAAGCCGGCCTGGAACGCGATCTCAGTTATAGTGTGATCACCGGCATCGAGCAGGCGCTTGGCGCGTTGCACGCGTAGCGTCTTGGCAAGCGGATGCGGCGTGGCGCCGACCTTGCGCTCGAACAGCCGCGCCAGATGGCCGCGACGCAGCACGCATCGCGGCGCTGTTCACCGATGACGCCGAATGGATCGCGCCGCAGGGCAACGCCACCGCAATCGCGCTCGGTCACACCGACCACTTGGTGGGCGCGCGAAGCGATAGCGGCGGGGATGGGGAAAACAAGGGAAATCCGGCCTTTGCCGGGCTCGGCAAACTCCCATCATCGTGACGCAGCAATTGACGACGATGGCTTGCGCTCCTCCTTACCCGGCATAGGTAATCGGAAAGCGGATGTCCGCGTCACCCCCTTCCATGTAACATCACGGCATGAGCGAGATCGAAATCCTGTTCGGTGTCCTGCGCCAGTCGGCCGACGCGCCCGTCGTCGACATGCTCGAGCGCATGGTGCGGGAGGGGCCGGACCATGCCCTGTGCAAGATCAATGCGCTGCATCTGGCAAGGATGGCCAATCTCGGCGAAGAGCAGGTGATCGCGGGGCTGCTGCATGCGGTCGGGCTCGGCATCCTCGAGATGACCTGGAGCGTGATGTGCCCGAGCTGCGCCGGCGTGCTCTCGGCCAACAAGAGCCTGAAGACGGTCAACAGCCCGCAATATCACTGCGCCTTCTGCGCCGCCGGCTATGAGACGACGCTCGACAATCTGGTCGAGGTGACCTTCGCGGTCAGCCCGCGCGTGCGCAGGATCGCCGCGCACAATGCTGAGGACTTGCCGCTTGCCGAATATTACCGCCAGGTGTTCTGGAGCTCGGCGATCGAGCTTCCGCCCGACCTCGACGGCTTGCTTCGCGAGCTGACGCTGGAATCCGTCGACCTGCCGCCGGGCGAGCGCGCCATTCTCTCGCTGCAAGTGCAGCCGGGCATGCTGATCGTGTTCGATCCCGTGACCCACACCGCGCAGTACATCGAGGTGAAGGGCGAGGAGACGGCCGAGCGCCAGACCCTGTCGTTGATCTTGAACAGGACCGAGGTCCCGGTCGACGCCGTGATCCTGCGCCCGGGACCGCTGCGGCTGACGCTGGAGAACCGCACCGACGGCCGCGTGCTGCCGGCGGTGTGGGTGATGAACCAGCGGCTCGACGATCTCCTGACCCGGCGCAAGCCGAGCCTCACCGCAAAGCGCCTGCTCACCAACCAGACCTTTCGCGATCTCTATCGCACCGATACGCTCGCGATCGGCCAGCGCCTCAAGATTCTCAGCCTGACCTTCCTGTTCTCGGACCTGAAGGACTCCACCGGGCTTTACGAGCATGTCGGCGACCTCGTTGCCTTCGATCTCGTCAACGAGCATTTCCGCCTGCTGCAGGAGATCATCGCCTCCGAGCAGGGCGCGGTGGTCAAGACCATTGGCGATGCCGTGATGGCGACCTTCGAGACCCCCGATCGCGCCATCGCCGCCGCGATCCGCATGCGCGAGGCCATGAGCGAGCTCGGCGCCCAGCGTCAGCACCAAGGCCTGCTGCTCAAGATGGGCATTCACGAGGGCTCGTGCCTCGCCGTCACCCTCAACGGCCAGCAGGATTATTTCGGCCAGACCGTGAACATCGCCTCCCGCATCCAGAGCCTCGCCGCCTCGCGCGCGATCGTAGTCACGGAGGCGGTGGTCGACAACGCCGAGGCGCGGACGCTGCTGGAGGCCGGCGGCCTCAACCCGACGCGTCGCAGCGTCGCGCTGAGCGGGATCGCGGACAAGGTGTCGGTGTACGAAATCCCGTAAGACCGTCGCCCGGCGCGCAAGCGAAATCCGGGACTGCACCTGCGGCGCCATCCCGGATTGCGCGACGCTCCATTCGGGCTACGCTCGCTGCGCAACCGCGCAACGAGTCCATCATGACCTTCCTCCTCAACATCGACGTCCCCGACGTCGCGCAAGCGACGACCTTCTACACCGAAGCATTCGGCCTGACGGTCGGCCGCCGCTTCGGCGCCGACTTCGTCGAGCTCTTGGGCTGGCCGGCGCCGGTGTATCTGCTCACCAAGCAGGCCGGCACAATGGGCGCCGGCGGCGATCGCCGCCGCTACGCGCGGCACTGGACGCCCGTGCATATCGACGTCGTCGTCGATGATGTCGATGCCGCCGTCGAACGCGCGCTGCGCGCCGGCGCGATTCTCGAGGTTGTCGCAAGCGATGCGCCCTATGGGCGGATCGCGATGCTGGCCGATCCGTTCGGGCACGGCTTCTGTTTGCTGGCTTTCAGTGAGCGCGGATATGACGCGCTGCTCGGGGCTTAGGTCGAGCGGGGCGGGGCCGGTCAAAGCAAAGTTGTGAAAACAACCCCATGCACAGTAGAAAACATGAGGGATTTCAGAGTTCTGCGAGTCCGAATATTTTTCCCATCGGGCGAGCAGGGCACGTGCCACCGATGCTCCGGACCGACTTCGGCGATCCCGAATAGAGTTTGACTCGTCGGGCAAAACAGGGGCAGACTGGCATGATGGCGCCGGTGCGACGGAAGCTGGTGCGTCGCCAGGCCGTGGGGCGAGATGCCAAAAAAACTCAAAAGAAAACTGAAGTCCTATCAGACTTCGCTCGGCTTCTACGACCAGGCGGTCGCCGCGCCCTCGATGAAGGCAGCGCTGGAGGCGTGGGGCGCCAGCTCCAACCTGTTCCATCAAGGTGTGGCGAAAGAGACCGACGACCCCGACATCGTCGCCGCGACCATGGCAAGCCCCGGGGTTGTGCTCAGGCGTCCGGTCGGCTCGGACGGCCCGTTCACCGAAAGCGCCGAACTGCCGACTGACCTCGGCGACGGCGAGGCCAGGCCGAAACGTAAACCCAAGCCAAGCAAGCGTCCGGCCAAGACGGCAAAGACACCGTCCCGCAAGATTGACGATCGACAGGCGCGCGAGGCCGCCGCGGCGTTCGAGAAGGAAGAGCGGCGGCGCGAAGCCGAGCGCAGGAAAGAGGAGACCGCCCGCGCCGAGGAGCGCGCACGCCGCGACAAGGCGGTCGCGAGCACGCAGGCGGCGCTGGACAAGGCGAGGCGCGAGCACGAGGCTCGCACCGAAGAGATCGAAGCCGAGCGGGCTGCCCTCGATGAACGTGCGGAGGCGGAGCAGAGCCGGTGGGACAAGCAGAGGATGAAGCTGGAGGAGGCGGTGCGTCGGGCGCGGGAGTAGGCGGCTGGTGGCGGAGCGGCCGGATTCGCCAAAGCCGGCAGCGGGCGTTCGAGCAGGTCGAAAACGAATTAGGCTTGCCTTGCTTTGCGTCCTTGCGCACTCTGGCGGGAAGGAGGCCAACGCATGAAGACAATGACCGCCGCGTGTGCGCTCGGAACGGCCCTGGTGCTGTGCAGCCTTGGAACGTCAGGTGCTGAAGCCCGGGCGCGGAAGGCGCAAGTCGTTCGTGAACCCCAGCAGAGACTTATCGTCACGGCGCCCGTGCTCAGGCCAACGCCGTGGGATTACTATATCGTTCCACGATATCGCTATCGTCCTGAAGACGACCGGGTCGATCCATACGGCCCGCCACTGGTTTCGTCGTGGGTCCGCTATGAGGGATGGCGGTGGCCATACTGGTGGTGAACAACCATCAGATTCTGCGGCATGTGGTGATCGGCCATCGACGGACGCAGAACTGACCGGCTTGCGGTCGGCGGAAAACGCCGGCCGATGATAGGCCGCGCGCCGCATGCGCGGGCACAACACCCGGATTTCGCCACGCGCGCTCCGGGCCACGCTCACACAACCGCTTATTTCTCGCTCGACAGCTCGAGTCCCTGCGCACCTCCCATCTCCGCCACCCGCGATCAGAACAGGTTGAGCACGTCCAGGTTCAACATCGCTGCGTGCGACGTCAGCGATTAGGAAAATGGCAAACCTGAGACTGTCAAGGATTCATTGAGGTAGAATGACATTTATCCCCGTAATAAACCCAATGCTGTTAAGGGTTCGGGGTGCGTATTGGGAGGATCAATCATGGCAAGTGTTGAACAATTGCGCAGACGGGACGGAGTGAATCTGGTCCAACTCGAAGCGGACATTGCGTCGGTACGCTCGGGAAGCTCTATTACTTCCATTGCTCTGCCTGATTACGTCGAGCACACCGCGGGCGTGTCGCGCGTCGGCGCGCTCAGTGCAGAGGCGGTCATCCGCGACTACGAGTCTGCTGCAAAAGAGATCGAGGCCATGGGCACCGAGTTGATCGACGCCGCGCACAAATGCGAGGCGCTGACAGCCCAGGTCCATGATGCGATCGCGTTCATGCGAGAGACGGCGGCGGGGTATCGTGAAGAGGGACGGAGGATCTTCAAGCGCATCGAAGAATGCGCGCTGTTCACCGAGGACGTCCGCAAGACTTGCGAACAGGTCAAGCGTAGAATGGCCGAAGTCTCGGTAGGCCCGTCTTCCGACGAGGAGCTTGCGCCGCAAGAGCCCGAGTTGAGCGGGATCGCCGGACAGGTGACGATGAGCGAGATACGGTGAGGCGCGCGTAGAGCGTAGTTCGTAGGATGGGTCGAGCTCTTGCGAAACCCGTCGTCGCGCGCAGCGTCGTTAGTATCGCTTCCGCTCGTCGAGTTACGGCGGACAAGTCGCTCCGCCCATCCTACGGTCTGCGAAACGCATCATCTAATCGCCGTCATCCGCCGCAAGGCGCTGAAACTGCCGCTTCATCGCGTTGACCCTGGCGACGTAGCTTGCGACGAGGTGATCGCCGCAGCGCTCGCCGGCCAGCATCTGAAACTTGCGGCGCGCATAGGCTGTGGCGGGACCTGCGCCGCAGAGATGGATGAAGGCGGCCAGATCCTGCTTCTGTTGCGCGCCTGCCTTGAGATCGCCCGCGAGGGTGAGAACCAAGGCCACTTGGCGGTCCAGATACACCGATGCCAGCTCGACGGCATGGCTCGGGATCGCGCGGATGTAGAAGCTGTTGAACCCGCAAGCCGTCTCCGTGACTGCGTTGCCGCGGACACAGAACCGGGCCGCTTCAGCGAAGGCGGGATCGGTCATCTGGTAGAGACCGACGGCGCTGGAGGCCGGCCGGTAGATCGCGAGCGGATTGAAGCTCCATCGCCAGCGCCAATAGGTGCGCGCGACGGGATTGCCGGAACTTTCGACCTGCGCCAGCGCAGCCAGCAATTCCGGCGTGACGACAGCCGTGGAATAGGTGCGGAAGAGCGACCCGTAATTCGCCCACGTCTCCGCCGGCTCCTTGTCGAGGGCATGTCCGAGAAGGACGAACAACTCGGTCGGCTTGCGGATCAACTGATAGGCCATGTTCAGAAGCGCGATGGCCGCAAGCAGGATTGCGACGCCAGCCGCGATCCGAACCATCCGCGGTGATCGCACGAACGTCTTGCGCATCCACCGGGCGCCTCGCCGGAGCTTGCGAAGGCGAGAGAGGAGGCGCTTGCTTTTCTTTGGCATGCCGTTTCGGGAGTGCGACCAGCGCAGATGATGGACTTGGTTAATGCAATCTAGGCTATTTGTTTGAGCATGATCTTTGCGGAAAACCGCTGCGCACTTTCGCTCGCGGCTCCATGGCGTCAACATCAGCAAGGCGGAGACCGTCAACGGATTCGGAATCGCATCCTCTCTGACATCCACGGTCGAAGCTACCGGATCATGAAGCGCAGCACAGGTACTCCGGCATCGCGATCGAGGACGACGATCGCCGGCACAGCGTGTCATACAAGGTGTTCTGGACCTTCAAATCCAATCGCGCCTTCGGGAAAAAAGCCCGCCCTGCGGGCTCACCAATCCGGATAGCCGTAAGGTTCGACCATGTAGGGCGGCGGAGGCATCCAGGGGCCTCGCGGCGGTCTGGGCCGTCGGGGTTCGGCCGCTGATACGTGCGGCCGGGCATGCGCAGCCGCATCGTTGTTCGTCACGCTTCGCACGACGGGCTTCGCGGCTGCAGACGCGGACGAAGCGGTGAGTTGCGTTTGCAGCGCCTGGACCTGCGCGGCGAGGCGCGCATTGTCCGCGGCATCCTTCTCCTGCGCCGCCTTGAGCTGTTGAATGGTGTCGGCCTGCTCACGCTGGGTCTGCTCGTTGCGGCTTTTCAGTTGTTCAAGCTTCCCGTTGATGCTCGCAAGCTCGCTCGTGATGGCCTTGAGCGATTGCGCAAGATCAGACGATGACGGGTCAGGCGCTGTGGCGCCAGGCTTTGGGGCGCTTTCCGTTTCCTTAGCTGTCGGCGGCGCGGGCATCGGGCTCGACTCATCCGCAGCAGCCAGTTGCACTGCCGGCGGCTGCGCCGGACTTTCCACCGCGGGCGGGGGCTTGCTCGCGGCCGACGGAACCCATCGTGCCATGATCGACGTGCTGATCGATTTGGCCTCATCGCGATATTGCGACGCGAAGGCGGCACCGAGAAGGCCGATTGCCAGCACCAGGCCGACCAAAGCGCGCACCATGGTCCGGTCTCCCTTCAAGCCGTGATCGCGAACCTTGGCATCAGGCGCGAGCGCCTTGCTTTCGGAAGTTGCGGCTGCCGTCGCACCGGCCCTGGCGTGCGAGGCCCGCTGGCCTTCGCTGTTGCGTTCCATTCCGGAAACCAGCCGGTCCAGCCGCGCAAGGTCTTCCTCTGCGCTCTTGATCCGGTCATAGGCTCGCGCCAGCCCGCCGTCGGCGCGCGCCTCGTCCGGCTTGGCGGTGTCAGGCTTGTCGGCATCAGGCTTGTGGGTATCAGGGTTGGGGTCGCTCGTTTCGCTCTCCATCCGGTCGGGCGTCAATGGGAGGCGGTCCGATCACTGGAAGGATAGGTCTCGCCGCTGTCCAACACAACGCGTGTGCAAAGGAAAAATTATGGCGGGCTCGGGAGCCGGGCGGAGCGAGGCCGCTAGCGTCTCCGGCGCATGAATTACGGTGACAGTGCACTTAATTGACACCGACCAAGCGTGAATCGAGCCGCAGATTCGGCAGGGCGGCGATGGCGGACGAATTTAGTGCACTGTCACCGCGATTCCTGCGGGTTGTCACAGGAATTCCTGCTTCCCCACATGTTCAGCGCGGCTTACGTCCGCTGATCGCGTGCGCGCGGGCGCTGCAGGTGATGCGGCCGTCCGCATCAGTGGGCAGGCGCGCCCTCACGCGCTGCATGAGTGCGGCGACGTCGGCCGCCGGCATGACCGCGATCACGGGTGCGGTGGAGGGGGCCTTCGTCTCGACATTCCAGAACTCGTCAAAATCCGCAAACGTCCGCTGCACGGTGATCTCGCGGGCCTCGATCTGCTGCAGCCCGCCGCGCTCCAAAGGCCCTGAAGCGCCGCTAGAGTGGACACTTCCATATGCGGCGGACGCGTCGGCGACAGCCCCATCGCGTACATCTCATCGAGGATCGGATCGAGCGGAAATCCGCCGCCCAGCATGTCCCACATGTAGGTCGCAACGAGGCCGCCGGGACGAACGATGCGCGCCAATTCCGCGACACCTTTCGAGGGGATCCGCACGAACACGAGAACCAATGCCATGACTGCGGCATCGAAACTTTCCGCCTCAAAGGGCAGTGCCATGGCACCGCCCGTTTGAAACACGGCCCCGCGCGCGCCGGGTCGCGTGCGGGCAAACGCGAGCTGTCCCTCGGACGGATCGATGCCCTGCACGGTGCTGGGCGCGCAGCGTGCAAGAATGAGCTCAGTGAACGCGCCATTGCCGCAGCCGACATCGATCCAGCGCAGCCCTTGTGGTGGCCTAAGCCAGGCGAGAAAGATCTCGCCGACCGAACGGCTCCAGACTCCCATCACCTGCTCATAGGCGGCGCCGTCATCGAAGCGAAGCTCGGCCATGGAACGGCTCTCTCGGCGTTTTTCCACAGGGCAATGTGGGCGGCGGCGAGGTTAACACATTGGTTATTTCTTTGCGGTCATTTTCGCGACCTCAGTCAGCGAGGAGGCACCATGTCCGACATCACCATTCCCGGCGGCAAGATCCGTTCCTTCGTCGAGCGGATCGAGAACCTCGACAGCGAAATGCAGGAGTTGAGCGAACAGAAGAAGGAAGTCTTCGCGGAAGCCAAGGGCGAAGGCTTCGACGTGAAAATCCTCAAGGAGATCATCAAGCTGCGCAAGGAAGATAAGAACGAGCGCGATGAGCGCGAAAGCCTGCTCGATCTCTACATGCGCGCGATGGAGACGGCGTCGCCGGAGCAGGCGAAAGCGGCGTGAGAGGATCGCGGTAATGCAAGGAGAGATAGCCGCGGCTTGCGGCTATCGATGCCCCAGAACGACGACGAACTGATCGATTTATAATGGGGCATTTGGTTCAATCTCGCTGTAATCCCGGCCATCAATAGCGGCCGCCGCTGCCCTTTTGCTGCGTGATCCAGTCCGACAATGTCTTGGGTTTCGCTTTCGCAGTCCGGCCCTGCGATGCCCTCGAATTGTCGCGGTCGCCTTTCGTCGGACGGCTGCGCGGCGCTTCCGTTGCGCCAGCGCCCTTCAAGGCAGCCGTCGATGCCCCCGCGGCTTCTTTCTCCAGGCGCAACTGTTTCAATCGCGCCATCTTGATACGCTCTGCCTCGACTTCGGGTCGCTCGGCGAGCAGGGGCTTGTGCTCAGCAAACTCCACTGTGACGACCACGCCGAGAATGGTCGTCTCGCCGAGCGCCTTGCAGGCTTCGAGCCGATGCAGTCCCTCGACTAGAACGAGGCGGTCTCCGTCGCGCCAAACGGAAATGGGAGCCTGCTGTCCGATGTCCAGAATACTTTCGGCGATCTCCCCGACGACCTCGGGCTTGATGGCTTTCTTCTGCTTCGTGGGAACGAAGATCTTCTCGATCGGGAAGCTTTCCGGTTTGGGCATAACTTGACTCCGCTGCTACCGGGCCCGTCGGAACCTGTGCCGGTGGGGTCGGGAGTTTAGGGGGGAAGGGCTCGACGGCAAAGACAATTTCGGCGAGATGCCGTGTGAAATGAGGGGCGCATGCGAAAATTATCCGTTACTTCTTCGATGCGTTCCAAATCTCTTGAGACTTCTCGGTCTCAAGTTTCGACAAAGCGTCGAAGTAGTTCGCAGCCTCGCGGGTGTAGCCACCCTTCTTCTCGCTATCTGCGGCCTGTTTTAGAAGCTCAGCCTTGAATACAGCGACCGCCGCGAGTTCTTTGTCCGACAACCACCCTCCCTTCTCCGGCATCCATTCGTCGATGACTTCCACCAAAGTCTTGTTCCCAACCGGTCCATAGCCCTGAAGTCGGCGTTGGTCTTCTTTGACCACGGCGTGATCAAGTTCGAATGAGCCATTGCTGCCTCGTTGGCTTTTTGGCCATTTGTGGCGTGTATCGCAGCGACGAGTTCCTTGTTTTTGAGGGTGGCGATTCCGCGAATTACCCTCGTATAGAGAAAGAAGAAATCTGCTTTGATCATCTTCAGCCAAGGGCGAATGATGACCGCCCGCTCGTCCGGCGTAACCTTCAGCTCAGCAAGCTGGTCATCGATGTCATCAAGTACGGCCTGCTTCTCCGCCGCGGTGGGCGTGCCCAAGCGGTTGCCCATGCGATCGTCAAATAGCTTGCACGGGCGCTTATCGCTGCGAGCTTTCGCACCCTTCCGATAATTTCTTCGGCTCGATCCAACGTCTCACGAAGCTCGACTTGAACCTCCCAGACCTTGAACGTTTTTATCTGCGACCAGAATAGGAAGATCCCGCACACCACAAAAGCCGTTCCCAAACCGGCCGCCGACTTCATGTTGCCTGACCAGGCTTGGAAAGCTGCCAGCAGGAGACAGCCGACACCCACTAAAAAGGCCACGAAGATATAAATTTCTCTGAGCTTTTCCATGTTATCTGCCGCCAATGGAAGCCTCATAAAAAAAGCCGGAACACAATCCGGCAAACCCTAAGTAGTAGTCTTGACGCTCATAAGCTAAGTCTGACGTTGCTTACGCCTCAATCAACAATTAGGTGGCGCTTGAGTGGGGTATCAAAGAGCGGCCTTTTGGCCGCCCTTTTTGGTTGTCCAGGACGAGCCCGGGCCTGAGATCGCTGGTCTCTTGCAACTCACGAACACCCCGTAGTACTTCCGCACGTATCACACTTCATGCAGGTGCCATTCCTCACCAAGGTGAAGTTGCCGCACTCGGAGCACATCTCGCCCTCGTAGCCCTTGGCCTTCGCTTCCGCGCGGCGCTCGGCCTTGCTGGGGGCGGCGGTTGCGGCGGTGCCGGCCTTGCTCCACTGGAGCTGCTCGAGCTTCTCTGTTGGCGATAGATCGTGGCTCGCTTCCTGCTTCAGCGCGACTGCGCCTTCGAGGGCGTCGCCGGCGCTGCGGGCGGTGGCGCCGTGGGAGGCGAGCGAGGTGACGCGGCTGCCGCCGGCAGGCGCGCTGTCGTTGCCCTGCGAGACCGCGGTCGAGCCGCCGCGCATCACGACGAGCTTGTCCGTGCGCGAGCGGGTAAGGCCGCGCGAGACCAGCTTGGTCGCGTGGTGGCCGCCGTCCTCGTCCGGCTCCTTGCCTTCCTCGACGCCCTTGCCGAGCGCGTCAAAGCCGGTCTCGTTGGGATCGACATGGGCGAGATCGAAGCGGCTGAGGTAGCTCACCGCGAGCTCACGGAAGACGTAGTCGAGAATCGAGGTCGCGTACTTGATGCTGTCGTTGCCCTGCACGGGGCCCGCCGGCTCGAAGCGGGTGAAGGTGAAGGCATCCACATATTCGTCGAGCGGCACGCCGTATTGCAGGCCGAGCGACACCGCGATGGCGAAGTTGTTGATGAAGGAGCGGAGCGCGGCGCCTTCCTTGTGCATGTCGATGAAGATCTCGCCGAGACGGCCGTCGTCATACTCGCCGGTGCGCAAGTAGACTTTATGCCCGCCGACGACGGCCTTCTGGGTGTAGCCCTTGCGCCGATCCGGCATCTTCTCGCGCTCGCGCATCACGATGATGCGCTCGACCAGCTTCTCGACGATCTTCTCCGACACCTGGGCGGCGCGCGCCGCCATAGGCTTTTCGTAGAGCTGCTCGACCGCATCGTCCTCGTCCTCATCGTCGCTAATGAGCTGCGAGTTGAGCGGCTGGGAGAGCTTGGAGCCGTCGCGATAGAGCGCGTTGGCCTTCAGCGCGAGCTTCCACGACAACATGTAGGCGGACTTGCAGTCCTCCACCGTGGCGTCGTTCGGCATGTTGATGGTCTTGGAGATCGCACCCGAGATGAAGGGCTGCGCCGCCGCCATCATGCGGATGTGGCTCTCGACCGAGAGATAGCGCTTGCCGATCTTGCCGCAGGGATTGGCGCAGTCGAACACCGGATAGTGCTCGGCCTTGAGGTGCGGAGCACCTTCCACCGTCATCGCGCCGCAGATGTGGACGTTGGCCGCCTCGATCTCGCGCTTGGTGAAGCCAACGGCCTGGAGCAGGTCGAAGCCGGGGGCTGCAATGGCTTCAGCGCCGATGCCGAGCTGGTCGCGGATGAAGTCTTCGCCAAAGGTCCACTTGTTGAAGGCGAACTTGATGTCGAAGGCGGTCGGCAGGGCTTTTTCGACCTTGGCGATGGCTTCATCGGTGAAGCCCTTGGTCTTCAGGGTCGAGGCGTTGATGCCCGGCGCGTTGGAGAGCGAGCCGTGGCCGACGGCGTAGGCTTCGATCTCCGCGATCTCGCTCTCGCGATAGCCGAGCGCGCGCAGCGCTGCGGGGACCGCGCGGTTGATGATCTTGAAGTAGCCGCCGCCGGCGAGCTTCTTGAACTTCACCAGCGCGAAGTCGGGCTCGATGCCGGTGGTGTCGCAATCCATGACGAGGCCGATCGTGCCGGTCGGCGCGATCACCGTGGTCTGGGCGTTGCGATAACCGTGCTGCTCGCCGAGGGCAAGCGCCGCATCCCAGGCCGCCTTGGCATGCGCGACCAGGTCCTGCTGCGGGCACGAGGCGTGGTCGAGCGGCACCGGGTTGACGCTGAGCGCCTCATAGCCGGAGGACTCGCCATGCGCGGCGCGGCGGTGGTTGCGGATCACGCGCAGCATGTGCGCGGCGTTCTTCTTGTAGCCGGGGAACGTGCCGAGCTCGGAGGCGATCTCGGCCGAGGTCTTGTAGGTGATGCCGGTCATCACCGCAGTCAGGGCGCCGCAGAGCGCGCGGCCTTCCTTGCTGTCATAGGGCAGGCCCATGGTCATCAGCAGGCCGCCGATATTGGCGTAGCCGAGGCCGAGCGTGCGGAACTCATAGGAGAGCTCGGCGATCGCCTTGGACGGGAACTGCGCCATCATCACCGAGATTTCGAGCACGAGGGTCCAGAGCCGGCAGAGATGCTCGTAGCCCTCGACGTCGAAATGCTTCGTCGTGGTGTTGTAGAACGTCAGCAGATTGGCGGAAGCGAGGTTGCACGCCGTGTCGTCCAGGAACATGTATTCCGAGCACGGATTGGACGCGCGGATGTCGCCGGACGCCTTGCAGGTGTGCCAGTCGTTCATCGTGGTGTTGAAGTGCAGGCCCGGGTCGGCCGAGGCCCAGGCGGCGTGGCCGATCTTCTCCCAGAGGTCGCGCGCCTTCAGCGTCTTCGTCACCTTCTTGGAGGTGCGAGCCGTCAGATTCCAGTCGCCGTCAGTTTCCACGGCGCGCAGAAAATCGTCCTTCAGCGAGACCGAGTTGTTGGAGTTCTGGCCGGAGACGGTGAGGTAGGCTTCCGAATCCCAGTCGGTGTCGTAGGTGTCGAACTGGATGTCCTTGTAGCCTTGCTTGGCAAACTGGATGACGCGCTTGATGTAATTGTCAGGCACCAGGCTGCGGCGCGCGAGCTTGATCTCGCGGCGCAAGGCAGGGTTCTTCTCGGGGTCGAAGCAATCGTCGCCCGAGCCTTCGCAATTGACGCAGGCCTTCAGCACCGCTTTCAGGTGCTTCTGGTTGATCTTGGATCCCGTGACGAGGGCGGCGACCTTCTGCTCCTCCTTCACCTTCCAGTCGATATAGGTCTCGATGTCGGGGTGATCGACGTCGACCACGACCATCTTGGCGGCGCGGCGCGTGGTGCCGCCGCTCTTGATGGCGCCGGCGGCGCGGTCGCCGATCTTGAGGAAGCTCATCAGGCCGCTCGAGCGGCCGCCGCCGGAGAGCTTTTCGCCTTCGCCGCGCAGGCGCGAAAAATTGGAGCCGGTGCCGGAGCCGTATTTGAACAGGCGCGCCTCGCGGACCCAGAGGTCCATGATGCCGCCCTCGTTGACGAGGTCGTCACCGACGCCCTGGATGAAGCAGGCGTGCGGCTGCGGGTGCTCATAGGCCGACTTGGACTTGGTCAGCTTGCCGGTGAAGGGGTCGACGTAATAATGGCCCTGGCCGGGGCCGTCGATGCCATAGGCCCAGTGCAGGCCGGTGTTGAACCATTGCGGCGAGTTCGGCGCGACCATCTGCATGGCGAGCATGTAGCGGAGCTCGTCGAAGAAGGCCTGGGCATCTTCCTCGGTCGAGAAATACTTGCCCTTCCAGCCCCAATAGGTCCAGCAGCCGGCGAGGCGATCGAACACCTGTTTTGCGCTGAGCTCGCTGACATAGCGCTCTTTCTCAGGCAGGACAGAAAGCGCCTCGGTGTCGGGCACGGAGCGCCACAGGAAGGAGGGGACGGATTCCTCTTCGACCTTCTTCAGGCGCGCGGCGACGCCGGCCTTGCGGAAATATTTCTGGGCGAGGACGTCGGAGGCGACCTGCGACCATTCGGTCGGCACCTCGACGTTCTCCAGCTTGAACACGACCGAGCCGTCGGGATTGCGAATCTCCGACGTGGTCAGCCGGAAATCGATTCCCGCATAAGGTGACTGTCCCGAAGTGGTGTGGCGCCGCTCAATCCGCATGGTCTTGCCCCGTCCTTAATCTTTGACCGAACCGCCTCCGTTCAGGCGTTCCGGTCGACATTTCGCTTCGCGAGTCCTTTTGGCCGTTCGGCCTCGGGCATCGCAGTTCAGCCGGTGAACCCGGCCCTTGTTCTCCCGACGCGATTGTTCGGTGCGCGCACCTCACATCCGCCGGCATGTCCAGGCCCATCCGCCCCCAAGGGAATGAGCCCGACATGCGTTCAACGCCCCGCCGTCACTTCAACCGTTGCCATGCGAGCCTGTTGCCGGCCCGTTCTGGCGCCCGAAACGTCCTCCATCAAAGGGCAGACAAGCCCTCATCCGCTGCCTTTGGCTGGCGGGCGGAGTGTTGATTTGCGAGACCCTTTGGGGGAGTGCCGGCGGGACGCAAACTCACTCGCGCCGAACGGACCGAAAGCTAGGACTCTCCGTTGCGCCCGTCAAGAACTAGTGCGAGTTCCTGAATCAAATACTAAATATGGTGGATTGTGGGGGATAACAGGGGTCTCGGCCGCGCCTGCTGTGGAGCCAAGTATCAGTGAGTCCTCAGGGATTCCCAACCAAAAAAATTTGCATGCCGCACTGTTCGCAACTCTTCATCCCGCTGTTCACAGGGCAGGTATATTTTTGGCCGATGGGATTGCGTCAGCGGGACTCACGTAGCCCTACGGAAGGTGAGGGCAGGCATGCCCCCCGAGGTGGTGGTTTGCGCAGCGAATCCGCGCCAAGCTGACCTTCGATTTTGCCGGACCAACCCCATGCATGATTCGACCCGCCGGGATGCGCGGCCGCGCATCGCCCCGGCCGGACTGATGTTCCTCGCGATCACCTCGATCGGCTGGGGCTTCAACTGGCCGGTGACGAAATTCCTGCTCGCCGAGCTGCCGCCGCTGACGCTGCGCGGGGTCACCGGCGTGCTCGGCGCGGTGCTGCTGGCGCTGCTCGCGGTCGTGCGACGGCAGAGCCTGCGGGTCGAGGGCGCGGTCTGGCCGCGCTTACTTACCGCCGCGGTGCTCAACGTCACCGGCTGGATGGTGCTGATGGGTCTGGCGCTGCTCTGGCTGCCGGCGAGCGAGGCGGCGCTGATCGCCTACACCATGCCGGTCTGGGCCTCGATCATCGCCTGGCCGGTGCTGGGGGAGCGGCCGACCCTCTTGCGCACGCTGGGGCTGGCAATGGCCTTTGCCGGTCTTGCCTCGATCATGGGCGGCAATGGCATTGCCGCCAGCGCGGAAAAGCTGCCGGGCATCATCATGGCGCTGTGCGGCGCGTTCGGCTTTGCCGTCGGCACGGTGTTCTCGAAAAAGTACCCGATCCGCCTGCCGCCGATCACGGCGGCGGCCTGGCAGATCGGCATCGGCTGCCTGCCGATCTCGATCATCGGCCTCCTGGTCGAGACCACGCATCTGTCGCGGGTGACGCCGCTCGGCTGGTGGCTCTTGGTCTATTCGACCGTGGTGCAGTTCTGC
Source organism: Bradyrhizobium sp. 153 (assembly GCF_023073835.1). Lineage (NCBI taxonomy): Bacteria > Pseudomonadati > Pseudomonadota > Alphaproteobacteria > Hyphomicrobiales > Nitrobacteraceae > Bradyrhizobium > Bradyrhizobium sp. 153. The sequence goes on from NZ_JADPKH010000028.1 coordinate 47,498, forward strand.
ATCGCCTATGTCAGCTGGTTCGCCGCGCTCGCGCGCCTGCCCGCCTCTGTCGCCGCGATCGGCACCATGGCCGTGCCGGTCATCGGCGTCGTCGCCTCGGCGATCGCGCTCGGCGAGCCGCTTGGCGCGGGCCAGATCGCCGCGCTGATCTTCACGCTGGCCGCCGTGGTGCTGGCGACGCGCTAATTTTGGTTGCCGCGATCCCGCCGCCCAGCGCCTTCCGGATCATCTCCGCGAGCTGGTTACGGCGGTAGGGTTTCGTCAGCAGCAACACGCCGTCGTCGAGCTTGCCGTGGTGGACGATGGCGTTGTCGGTATAGCCGGAGGTGTAGAGCACCTTCAGCCCTGGCCGGCGCTTGGCCACCTCCTCGGCGAGCTCGCGGCCGCTCATGCCGCCGGGAATGACGACGTCGGTGAAGAGCAGATCGAACGGCTGGCCGGCCTCGATCAATTGCAGCGCGGCCCGGCTGTCGGGCGCGGCCACCGTCTTGTAGCCGAGGCTCTGCAGCTGCGCGGTGACGAAGTTGCGCACCAAGGTGTCGTCCTCGACCACGAAGATGGTCTCGGCGCCGCCTTGGGCCTGCGGCGCGACGGGAGTGGCCACATCAACCGTGCCTTCACCCGGCGGCAGATAGAGCTTGATCGTGGTGCCGTAGCCTTCTTCGCTGTAGATCTTGATATGGCCGCCGGACTGCTTGACGAAGCCGTAGACCATGGACAGCCCAAGGCCCGAGCCCTTGCCGACTTCCTTGGTGGTGAAGAACGGCTCGAATGCCTTCTGCTGGACCTCGGCCGGCATGCCGGTGCCGGTGTCACTGACGGCGAGCATCACGTAAGGGCCGGGCCGGACGTCCGGATTGTTCTGCGCATAGGCCTCGTCGAGCTCGACCCGGTGGGCCTCGAACAGCAACTTGCCGCCGTTCGGCATGGCGTCACGAGCGTTGATCGCCATGTTGAGCACGGCATTGGTGAGCCGGGACGGATCGATATGCGCCGTCATCGGCCCCTGTTCCAGCACGGTCTCGATCTGGATCTGCTCCCCGAGAGTGGGGCGCAGGAGCTTTGCGATATCCGCGACCGCGGCGCTGATCTCGACGTTGCGCGGCTGCAGCGGCTGCCTGCGCGCGAACGCCAGCAGATGCTGGATCAGGTCGGCGCAGCGCTCGGCGGCATCGTCGATCAGCCGCGCCGTGCGCTGGAGCTCGGGCTGGTCCTTCAGGCTCGCCACCAGCGTCTCCGTGTTGCCGGAGATCACGGTCAGCATGTTGTTGAAGTCGTGCGCGACGCCGCCGGTCAGCTTGCCGATGGCATCCAGCTTCTGCGACTGATAGAGTTGGCGCTCTGTCTCGCGCGAGGTGGTGGCGTCGTGATAAACCAGCACAGCGCCGGAGATATTACCTTGCCCATCCCGCATCGGCCGGCCGCTGATCATGAGATGGCGGGGAGAATTGTCGCTGTGCGGGCGGACGATCATCTCCAGCTCTTCGAACTGCTCGCCGCGCAGCACGCGCGTCGACGGCAGCTCGTCGGCCCTCAGCGGCGTGACGCCGTCGCCGTGAAACACATCGGACAGCGCGCGCAGATTGCGCAAATTCATGCCGGCACGATGCAACAACATGCGCTCGGCGGCCGGATTGGATAGCAGGACGGTGCCCTCGGCATCGATAACCAGCACCGCCTCCGCCATGCTGCGAAACGTGCTCTGGAGCACGTTGACCGACAGGCGCAGCTCGTCATGGGCTGCGACCAGATGCTCGGTGCGCTCGGCCACCGCTGCCTCGAGCGCCTCCTTGGCGGCCGTGGTCTCGGTCAGCGTGCTCTGGAGCGCGACAGTGGTCCGCCGGCTCTCGCGCATCACCAGCGCGACAAGGAGCAGGATCAGCACGGCGCCCGCAACGTCGATGCCGAGCAGCACGATGCCGGTGCGGCGCGAATCCTGGGAGCGCGCGGTGAGCAGGCGTTCTTCCTCGGCGCTCAGATGGTCGAGATTGCGCATCACCGTGTCCATGAGGCCGCGGCCCTCGGCCTTGCCGTTAAGTGCGGCAATGCCGGCCTGGTCGTTCTCAGTGCGCAGGCGCATCGCCGCGGCGGCGATCTCGATCCGGCGCAGCGCCAGCGGCTCCGTGCCCTCCAGCAGCGCGACCTGATCCGGATGGTCGCGCACGTCGCGCTTGAGCTCGGCGAGGGCCGGCGCGATCCGGGCGCGGACTGCCTGGAACTCATCGCTGAAACCCGCGCTGCGATAGAGCTCGTAGCCGCGCGCGGCGCTCTCGGCACGGCGCAGCAGCACGCGCAGGTCGGAGATCTTCTTCTGCACCTGGACGGCGTGGTTGACCCAGGCCGCATCGGACCGCGACTTGAAGTCGAGGGCGATCGAGGCTGCGGTGATGATCAGGAGGATGGCAAGTCCAGCACCGAGAATGACGCGCTGCGTTGGGATCAAGGGGCTTCTTTCTTGTCCTTCGGCTGTGCGCTCTCGGCGGCACCGGCGAGGCATTCCCGGATCGTGGTCAGCAGCGCGTCCGGGGTGAACGGCTTGCGCAGGCAGCGGGTCGCGCCGAGCTCCAGCGCCATGCGGAGAAAGTCGGGGGAAGGCGAGGCGGATGAAGGCGTAGCCGGACATCGCGATCAGCGGCGTGGCCGGCGCGCGCTCGTGAAAGATGCGGATGGACTCGAAGCCGCGCATGTGCGGCATGAAGATGTCGACCAGCATCACGTCGAAAGCCTGTGTTTCGAGCGCAGCCAATCCCGTTTCTCCGCCGTCGGTCAGCGTGACGTCGAAGCCCTGACGTTGGAGGAGGACTTCGATGGTCGCGCCGACCATCGGATCGTCATCAACCACGAGAATACGCGGCATGACACTTCCCAGCAATCGAGGTCCCCACTGTGATGGTGATATCCGCGAATCGTGGGTCGGGTCAATTTTGGATTGGATGGCAATTGATATGCACGGCGCGGTGAATAAAGGTCCATTTGAATGAAGCGTGATCCGAAAGTGGCGCGAAGCAAGTGAAGCGCACGACCAATACGAGAAAAGCGCCGCATCGCTGCGACGCCTTTTGCTTCAAATGCCACAGATCGGCTTACGGGCAGGGATGCCGCTGGCCGTCATAGCCGAGATACGTACCCGATGCCGGGTCGTACGACTTGTAGCGCTGCGCGCAATAAGCGTACGAGTCGCCGCCGCTGTCTGGCACCACGGCCACTGTCGGCTCATCATAATAGCTGTCGTAGTAATAGGGGTCGTCATAATAGCCATAGCCGCCGCCGTAATAGGCGTACGAGCCGAGGCCGCCGATCGCCGCACCTGCCGCGAAGCCGGGCCAGAAGCCGCCGCGCCGATGATGCCAGTGGCGACCGCTCCAGTTGCTCCCGCCCTGCCAGTTGCCCGCGGTTGCGACGCTGCGGCTGCCGCTGAAGGACGGCGACATCGCGGGGCGGCTCACCGTGCCGGCCGCGAAACTGCCACCGCTGGGACGCATCGCAGTGCCGGCCGCGAAACTGCCGCCGCTCGGACGAACCGCTGCACCGGCCCCGAAATTGCCGCCACCGCCATGGAACGCGGCGCCGCCGCCGCCCATACGTGCACCGCCTCCGCCGAAATGAGCACCGCCACCACCGCCGCCACCGCCGACATGGGCGCCGCCCGCTCCGACCACGGCGGCACGACTCTGCGCGAAACTCGGGCTCGCCAAGGGAAGAACCAACGCCATCGCCGCGGCAGCACTCAGGTATTTCAGACTGTTCATGGTCAAACTCCTTTCCCGGAAGCAAACCCTATGAAAGCGTTGGGGTTCCTGGGATCACGCCGGTTTGCGTGCGAAAGAGAGCTTCAGCCGCTGCCGCTGTACCCGGGATGAATGGATCGCGGCCGCTTTGCGGCAGATCTTGCTCGGTAGCCGGATCTGCGGAGGCACCGACGCACCCTCCGAACTGGACATTTCGCCGTTCGGATGGCATCAGGACCCGAGGAAGCAGGGCCTTGCCGCATGAAACAATTCTTTCTCAAGTTCTTCACCTGGTGGAATGGCCAGACGTTTGGCACCCAGCTCTGGACCAAACGGTACGGCGAGCTGGTCGGCCAGGACGAGCAGGGCAATCTCTATTATCGCACTCGCGGCGGGGCGATTGATCCGACGCTCGGCTTCGAGCGGCGCTGGGTCGTCTATAACGGCTATGCCGAAGCGAGCCGCATCCCGCCGTCCTGGCACGGCTGGATCCATCACGTCGTCGATGTGCCGCCGACCGAGACCAACTATCAGCCGCGCGAGTGGGAAAAGCCGCACCAGCCGAATCTCACCGGTACGCCGAAGGCCTACCGTCCTTCGGGCTCGACCCTTGCCAGCGGGCGGCGGCCGAAGGCGACCGGCGACTATCAGCCCTGGACCCCGGCCAACTGAGCGTCTGCCCGGACGCGAATCTTTATCGCGACATTGGATGCACGCGCATCCGTTTCGCGCCGCTGGGGACAACGGGAACAGCGGGGATGCCGCCTGCGCCGGCGTTGCGCTCACGCCAGCGATGCGGCTCAATGGTCCCATCTTACGGAGATGGGAGACCATCGCGTTCGGTTCGGGCAACAGTTCGCGACTGTCCCGAGATGCAGCGGCCGCCGACCAGGACTCGATCGCGGAGATAGGCCCCCGGTCTGGAAGTTCGAAATCGCCCGATGGAATGTGCAGCCGCCGTAAGACAGGAAAGGCCGCTTGGGAAACCGAGCGGCCTTTTTCTTTGGGGGACCAGCACGAAGGTCACGTGCCCCAGACGCAGCGCAGCGCTACATGTTGGCCGCGTCGGGGACGCGAGAGCGCAGGCTACGCCATCCGCTCCGCTGCGCGCTTCACCGCCTCGAGCCGCCGCGCCTGGTTTTGCGCGCCGCGTTCGCGGAGCAGGGCCAGCACCTCGGCAGGCGCGGTGTCGGGCGAGCCTGAATTGAACGGCGGGGCGGGATTGTATTCCATCTGGAGCTGGATTGCTTCCGCCGTGGTGCGGTCGACCAGGATCGAGACCAGGGTCAGCGCGAAATCAATGCCGGCGGTGACGCCGCCGCCGGTGATGCGGTTGCGGTCGATGCAGACGCGTGTCCTGGTCGGCGTTGCGCCGAACTGGCTGAGCATCTCCATCGCGCTCCAATGGGTGGCGGCGCGGTAGCCCTTCAACAGGCCGGCGGCGCCAAGCGCCAGTGATCCCGTGCAGACCGAGGTGACGTATTTGGCGCCTTCGGCCTGCCGGCGCAGGAAATCGAGCACCTCCTCGTCGTTGAGCAGGTCGTTGGTGCCGCCGCCGCCGGGCACACAGATGACGTCAAGTTGCGGGCAGTCGGCAAAGGTCGTGGTCGGCGTCAGCGTCAGCACGGAATCGCTCGGCACGGGCTCGATCCGCTTCCAGATCAGGTGCAGCCTCGCGCCCGGAAGCATGGCGAACACCTGCAAGGGCCCGGTGAAGTCGAGCTGGGTGACACGCGGAAACACCAGGAGTCCGATCTGGAGCGGTGACGACATGGGAGCCTCCGAGAATGAGCTTGACGCCGGCAGGATCGCATGGTGCCCTTCCGTCCGAAATGACGTAATTCCCTCAGTTTCGGACATGACCATGATCGGCATCTTGATCTTCCCGGATTTTCAGTTGCTCGACGCGGCGGGCCCGATCTCGGCATTCGAGGTCGCAGCGCGCTGCACCGGCATGGCCCCGGGCATTCGCGTGCTGGCGGCGAAAGCGGGCCTCGTGCGCAGCTCCTCCGGGGTCGAGATGATGACGCGCGATTTCAAGTCGGCGAATGCGATCACGACCCTGGTCGTGGCCGGCGGCGCGGGCGTCGCGGACGCCGCGCGCTGTGAGGTCACGCGCGCCTTCGTGCAGCGGCTGGCGCGGCGGGGCGTGCGGGTCGCCAGCGTCTGCTCGGGTGCCTACGTGCTGGCCGAAGCCGGCCTGCTCGACGGGCGCCGCGCCACCACTCATTGGGGGCGGACGCGCGATTTCGTCGCGCGATATCCCAAGGTGAAGTTCGAGCCGGACCAGATATTCACCCGCGACGGCAATGTCTGGACCTCGGCAGGCATCTCCGCGGGCATTGATCTCGCGCTCGCGATGGTCACCGAGGACCACGGCGAAGAGATCGCGCAGCAGACCGCGCGCCAGCTCGTGCTCTATCATCGCCGCAGCGGCGGCCAGTCGCAATTCTCCTCGCTGCTGGAGCTGAAGGCGCCGAACGGCCGCTTCGGCGCACTGTTGTCCTGGGCGCGCGAAAATCTCGACGCGCCGCTGACGGTGGAGGACCTTGCCGATCGCGCCGGCATGAGCGCGCGACATTTCGCCCGTGCCTTTGCCGCCGAGACCGGCACGACGCCGTCCAAGGCGATCGAGCGGTTGCGGCTCGAAGCGGCACGCGAGCGCGTGCAGTCCTCGCGTGAGGCGATCGAGCTCGTCGCGGAAGTGACCGGATTCGGCGACCCCGAGCGAATGCGCCGCGCCTTCATCCGCGCCTTCGGCCAGCCGCCACAGGCGCTGCGGCGCGCGGCACGGGCAGGTTAGGGCGCGCGAGGACGAGGCCTCGCCGTGCGGTCCAACGCATCGGCATTTGAAAGGCGACGGATACCGTGCCTGAGACGTCGGCGCGAGTTCTCGAAGACGTGCGGAAAGTTTGCGGCCGTCACGCCGCCGGCGCTGCCTCGACCTCGAGATTGAGTTGCCGATCAGGCGACACGCCAGCCGCCAGTCCGCGCCGAACTGGGGCTCCTCCGCCTGGTGTGGCGCCAGGGCTTCGTTCCGTTAACTGCGCAACAGCACCGCTTCGCGCAGCACGCGGCTCGAGCTTAAGACAGAGCCGATTCCCAGGACCATCAGCAGCAAGCCCAGCCAGGTTGCTGTCCAGCCCTTTCCTCCATCGCCCGCCTCCGCAGGGGGCATGCCCACCGGAATAGCCGGTGGCACCGAGGCGGCGGCCGCGTCGCGTACCGCCGCGAGGGGCTTCTCCACGTCAATTTGGAACGGCACGGCATGTTCGGACGTGAACTGGCCGGTGGGAAGAGCGGTGAAAGGTGCGGCTGGCATCACGGCCGTCGTGCCCGTGCCGACAACGAGAGCGGCATCAGCTACCTTGACTTCGCGTGCAGGCGGCGGCGGCTGGACCCCCTCTGCCGGTGCGGAGCGTTGCAACTCCGCGCGTGCATCAACCACCGGGCTCCGCCTGAGCCGCGCGGCATCGTTCTGGTCGGGATTGGCGCCGCGGTTGGCCGCGCGACGATGTGCCGGCTTTTGCACCCTCGTGACACCCTCGGCCAGGAACCAACATTTGCGATGGCCGTCCCGCCGATAGACCCAGTGTTGGCCCGCGCCGGGCGAGTCGCCGGGCCGCGGCAAGCATTCCGCTTGCACGGGAGGGCTTGCTGCGGGCTCGCGCGAAGCGTTACCGAAAAAGTCGGCAAAAGGGTTGGAAAACGCAGGTGTCGCTGCAAGAGCTCCAACAAGAACTAAACTCGTCAAGCAAAGCCGCAAATAACCGGACATCGAAAACTCCCGGTGTTGCGCCCCCCTACCAGTTCGACCCTTCGCGGCAAGATGGGCCGCGATGCGGCTCAAATCTGGCAGCGCCATGGATTCATTGTGTGCCCGCTGCGAGATCCTGAGCCGAATCCGAACGCGCTCCCAGCAGCTCACGCTTGCAAAATGCAGTGGCTAGTTCATGTGGTTGAGCCCCTCTTGCCGCCAGGCGGGTGGGCTAAATAGGTCAGCGGAAATGGCGCACTGAAGCGCATCAGGATTTGATTGCAGCGCTTGCGGACAGGTCGAGAATGCCCCGGGCTCACCCAATCCACGGAGATGCGCTGTCTCATCCGAGACGTTTGTCCGTGCTTTGGATATTGCGAATTAATCTTCGGCTCACAGCAAATCGTTTGAAGGCTAATGATCGCCGGTATAGCATGAGCTTTTAAAGGGGTTTGAACGTGCCGCCTTCGTTAATGTGCACTCAGCCCGCGGCATGCCACCTCGTCCCAGAAGTCAAGGCATCATGTCATCTTCCAACCGGATTGCGCTCTTCATCGACGGAGCCAATCTCTATGCCACGGCCAAGACGCTCGGCTTCGACATCGATTACAAGCGCCTGCTGAAGGAGTTTCAGAGCCAGGGGACGTTGCTGCGGGCGTTCTATTACACCGCCATCATCGAGGACCAGGAATACTCCTCGATCCGTCCCCTGACCGACTGGCTCGACTACAACGGCTACACTGTCGTGACCAAGGCAACCAAGGAATTCATCGACGCCTCCGGCCGCCGCAAGGTCAAGGGCAACATGGACATCGAGCTCGCCGTGGATGCCATGGAGCTCGCCGAGCATATCGACCAGATGGTGCTGTTCTCGGGTGACGGCAATTTCCGCTCCCTGGTCGAGGCCGTCCAGCGCCGCGGCGTGCGGGTCACCGTGGTCTCCACCATTGCCAGCCAGCCGCCGATGATCGCCGACGAGCTGCGCCGCCAGGCCGACGTCTTTACCGACCTCCTCGAGCTGCAATCCAAGCTCGGCCGCGACCCGTCTGACCGCCCGGCACCTCGCGAGCGCGAGTTGCGCTATCGCCCGGCACCAGGTCAGACCATCGCGGGACCCAAGGGAAATGATAGCTTGCTCGAGGAGTGAGCCCCGAACGAAACCGCTGGTGGAATGGCCGCCGGTAAGGCTCGGGTGCCGACGCACGTGGTCGTTCTTCGAGCTGGGCGCAGAGATGAGCATGGCGAATAAGCCCGGCATTTGCGCCGGGCTAAATCGCCAATAAGATTCAGGTTCTCAGCAACGGATCAATTAGAAAGGAGTTCGCGGGTGGCAGTCGGTTCGGTTTCTGACACTGGGATGCTCGCTCACGAGCTTGCATAGCTGTGTTGCCGCCCGGCACGCTCCGGCGGGGAGGCGCGATTGGGCGGAGATGCGCAATCGGCGCGCAACACGACCTAGTACTGAAGCATTCGAAATTGATGTGAAGCCAAAAGCGAAAATAGTTCACGCGTGGCACGCTGTCGGAACCTAATTAACTGCGACAAAATAACAAATTTAGTTATGTTCGATAATCGTGATGACTCCACCATAAAATAAAAAAATATGTTGGGGAAAACACGGGAGGTTGGAATGGAAGCTGCCCGCCGCTTTCGCGCAATGGCGTCACTTTGCCGGCAAACTGCCGCGCTTTACCCTGAGAGAAGCTGGAAATTGCTCGCAGAGGCAGAGTACTGGGAGCATCTGGCGACTGCAGCTTTAGCTCACTGAGTTTCGGCCTCGCGAATATTCACTTCGTTGGTGTTGGTGTTTTCGTCGACTTCTGAGTTCAAATCATATTCTGAGGCAGCAATGTCCAGCACTGGTCAGGTTTATACTTGCGCTGTCCTGCGCGAACGTCTGCAAGCGATCGTGGCGGAGCTTAGAGAAGTGGAGACGCTTCGAAGAAGGCTCCGAAACGTAGAAGCGAGAACAATCAGCCGAAGACGGCGTGCCAAAGTGGGCCGCAGATCAAGAGCCGTTTGAGGACGCTCAGTCACCGCAACGTTGAGGGCCGCGGGATACGCTCCGCCGGCGGCCTGCGAATTAAACATCTAAGCAGGTTGTGTGCGATTTAAACACTTAAACAGTGATGCGCGTTAACCGGCATTGTACTGAATGCCGCACTGAACGTCTGCTTCAGGTAGAGGGGGTCATTCGCAGCTAGGACCTCCGTCCAATTACGCGCGAAAGCAGACATCCGGAATTATGCGTTGCTTAAGTAGCGCTACTTGCCGTCGCCCCGTCGGAAGTATTTGCGCGCGCGGTCAATCGCCGCGCGATCGGCATCAGCATGTACGGCGCAAGATGAATCGGAAACTGCGTCAGCGCGAAATAGAGCCAGGTCGTCGCCGGCAGCGCGCCGGCGGTTGCTGCCAGCATCAGGCCCAGATTGCGCTGGGAGACCATTAGGCCGATCGCGAAGGCGCGCTCGGTGCCGATGCGACGGAAGATCAGCGTCGTCACGGCGAGCAGCGTGAAGTAGACCATAAACGCGAGCAGCGCGACGGCGATCGTGAACAGGGGATCGGCGATGAGGTCGGTGGCGACGTCGCCCATCACCGCAGAGGCGAACACCAGCAGGATAACGATGTTGAGGCCGTCGATCGGCCGCTTGTGGCGCTGGATCGTCTCGGTGCCGAACAGGCGACGGATGATCGTCGCGGCAAGCAGCGAGGCAGCGAGGATGCCGAGCAGCTTGAGGCCGAGCGTCAGCGGCGAGATGCTGAGCATGCCGCCGAGAAAGAGGCTCGCGAACAGGGACGCCGTGAAGGGCACGAGCGCGGTCGAGGTCACCAGCGTGACCAGCACCAAGGTGGCATCAAGGCCCATCAGCGCGGCGAGCGCCGGCGAGGCCATCATCGGCGAGGCCGTGCCCTGGAGCATCAGTGCAAGCGCAAGGCCGGGCGAGCTAGTGGTGAGCCCGGTCACGTAAGCGGCGAGGGCGACGATCAGCGGCACGCCGATCGTGGTCCAGGCGGTGGCAGCCGCGACCAGCGCCGGCCGGCGCAGATGTCCGTACAGCGCCACGAGATCGACGCGCATGAAGGAGATGCAGAGCAGAAGGAAGATCGCCTCGGTAACATAGGGGCGCAGGAGCGCGCCGAGCGGCGGCACGGCGACGGCGATGAACACGATGGCCGCCACCGCGCGGGTGCCCTGGCCGCCGAGCCATGTCAGCCCGCGCAGGGGGAGGGCGAAGAGGGATCGAAGATGAGAGGCCATGCAAGCGGCGTTCAGCCCAATCCCTTCAACCACGCGCCGATCTCGCGCGCGGCGACATTGGCCTCTCGCAGCAATTTTCCCATGGTGAAGAAGCCATGGAATTGGCCGGGATAATGCTTGTAAGTGACGGGCACGCCGGCCTGCTTGAGGCGCGCGGCGTACTCGGCGCCTTCGTCGCGCAGGGGGTCGGCGCCGGCGGTGAGTACGTAGGCCGGCGGCAGGCCGGCAAGGCTCGTCGCGCGCGCCGGCGAGGCGCGCCAGTCATGGATGTCGGCGGCGCCATTGAGATAGTGGTCGCGAAACCAGCGGATCACCGAATGGGTCAACAGCACGCTGGTCTCGGGCTCGCTGTGGGAGCCGTGCGTCATGGCGAAATCGGTCGCCGGATAGATCAGCACCTGTCCTGCGAGGGCGGGACCGTTGCCGTGGCGCGCGGCGAGCGCCACGACCGCGGCGAGATTGCCGCCGGCGCTGTCGCCGCCGATCGAGAGGCGCGAGGCGTCGATACCGAGCTCGCGCGCATTGGCGGCGACCCATCCGGTCGCGGCGATAGCGTCCTCGGGTGCGGCGGGAAACTTGTGCTCAGGCGCAAGGCGGTAGTCGACCGAGATCACGATCAGCGCGCCGTCGACCGCGAGCTGGCGGCAGACAACGTCGTGGGAATCGAGATCGCCGATCACCCAGCCGCCGCCATGGAAGAACACGAGCGCCGGCGACAGGCCGTCGTGCCGGCGCGGCTCGTTCGGCACGTAGAGGCGCGCAGGGATCACCCCATGCGGCGCCGGGATCGCGAGTTCTGCGACGCGGGCGAGCTCCGGCGGCTCGGGGTTGGTGGCAAAGCGCGCCTGCGAATAATAGGCGCGCGCCTCCGGTGCGGTCAGGGTCTCGTAGGCCGGGCGGCCGGCCTCCTGGAAGGCCTTGTAGACGGCAGCAGCATCGGGATCGAGCACAACGGGCATGGTAGCGGCCTTCTGGGTTTCCAGTTCTGGTTGGACGTCGTTTTCGCACGGCGATGCCCGCCTGCCGGGAAGGGGGTGTCTTCAGACTATCCCATCCAGAAACCGATCTGGCCAGTCGGCGCCGGGGCGGGGCAGGGATGCCGCCCTTCCCCCGCCGTATTCGCCGTGTTAACCGGAGGGCCTGCGAGCGGCGGTATCCCCTATAAAATGTCCAACGAGCCCGATTCGCTGTTGAAGCCGCGCGAGATGTTCAAAACCTTTTCCCTGACAGGCCTTGCGGCACTGCTGGCCGCCACCGTGTTGACAGTTGCGACGCCTGCGCAGGCGCAGATCGGCACGATCTTCTCCGATCCGCCGCCGCTGCGGCCGCCCGGCAACATTCCGCGCGGCCAGCCGCAGCCGCAGCAGATCCCCGACGACGACGAAGAGGTGCCGGAGCTGCCGCCGCAGGGTCGCGTGCTCCCGTCGCGCCCGATGCCGCCGCCTCCGGGCCGGCAGGGGAACGTGATGCCGGGGCCGGTCGAGACCCAGCCTCTGGCGCCGCCGCCGGGCTCGACCGTGGCTCCGCCGAACCAGCCGCCATCCGCGGCGATCGCTCCGCCCGGTCCGCAAGGTGCCCCAGCTGGGCCCGGTCAGCGCCAGCCGCAGCAGAAGGGCGCAGTCCCGCAGGCGCCGGCGAGCCTCCAGCCGGGCGACGAGGTCGTCACCGAGCCGCCGGCCCAGAAGATCGTGAACAAGAAGGCGACCTTCTCCGGTCTCGACAAGATCACCGGACGCATTATCAATTTCGACGAGGAGATCGGCGAGACCGTCCAGTTCGGCGCGCTGCGGGTCAAGACCGACGCGTGCTATACGCGGCCGGCAACGGAGGCCACCAACACCGACGCGTTCGTCGAGGTCGACGAGATCACCTTGCAGGGCGAGGTGAAGCGCATCTTCTCGGGCTGGATGTATGCCGCAAGCCCCGGTCTGCACGGCGTCGAGCACCCGATCTACGACATCTGGCTCACCGACTGCAAAGAACCGCAGCAGACCATTGCGACCGCAGCGCCGGATCCCGCGGCCAAGCCGGCCGCGCCACCGCCTGCGCAGAAGAAGGCTGCGCCGAAGCAGGCCGTGCAGCAGCGTCCGCCGCAGCCCTTGCCGCCACCTCCGCAACAGCAGCCCGCGCCGCCGCCGCCGCCACAGCAGCAGCCGGGCCTGTTCAATTTCCCGGGCTTCAGCCGGTAAACTCAGTGATTATTGCCGCGAGGCGATGATATCGAGCGCGCGTGCGCCCGGGATCGGTTCGCCCGCAGAGAGCCTCAGGAAATCGCCGGGCTCGCCTGCGAGCGCCTTGTCGAGCAGCGCGGTGTAGCGCCGCCGCGAAATCTCGATCGCGCCGAAGCTCTTCAAGTGCTCGGTGACATATTGCGTGTCGAGCAGCTCGAAGCCGCCATGGATGAGCCGCGCGACCAGATGCACCAGCGCGACCTTCGAGGCGTCGCGCGCGGTGTGGAACATGCTCTCGCCGAAGAAGGCGCGGCCCAAGCTGACGCCGTAGAGCCCGCCGACGAGGTCGTCGCCTTGCCAAGCCTCGACGCTGTGGCAATGGCCGAGCTCGTACAGGCCGCCATAGAGGTCGCGGATGCGCTTGTTGATCCAGGTGTCCTCGCGCCCGGCCTGCGGCGCCGCGCAGCCGGCGATGGTCGCCTTGAACGCGGTGTTGACGGTCACGCGAAACGTATCCGAGCGCACCGTGCGGGCGAGGCGCGAGGCGACGCGAAATCCCTCGAGCGGGATCACGCCGCGCAGCTCCGGCTCGACCCAGAACAGGGTCGGATCGTCGGCGCTTTCCGCCATCGGAAAGATGCCGCAGGCATAGGCACGCAACAGCACGGCCGGCGTGATTTCAGACGAGGCAGAGTCGCGAGACGTCATGGCGCGCGACAATAGCAGGATCGCAATGCGGTTGCGATGGGTGACGCAAAGCCTCGCGCCCGTCAGCCCGCGGCGGCGTGGTTGGTCTTACCCGGGGCCGTGGGTACGCGGCGGAACCTGAGTACGATGCGGGTCCCGGAATGGGCGGGATCACGCTCGATGGAGGCGTCGAGCTTGGCGGCCATGGCCGCGACGATGCGCTGCCCCATGCCGGTGGAGCGCGGATCCGCCTTGCCGTTGTCGCCGACACCATCGTCGGTGATCGACAGCAGGAGATCGTCGTTGTGCGAGGTCAGCTCGACATGGATCGGGCCGGCGCCATCGGGATAGGCATATTTCACCGCATTCATCACCAGCTCGTTGACGATGATGCCGACGGCGACGGCGCGGTCCGGATCGATCTCGATCGGCTCGGCCTTCAGCGTCAGGCGCGACATCCGGTTGCCTTCGGCCGAGCGCCTGAGATCCTCGAGCAGCGAGTCCAGATACTGGTTCAGAACCACGCTCTTCAGGTCCTGCGAGGTGTAGAGGCGGCGGTGCACCTGCGCAACCGCGGCGACGCGACCCATGGCATTGGTCAGCGCCGCCTTGACCTCGTCCTGCGCGGCGGAGCTCGCCTGAAGGTGCAGCAGCGAGGCGATGATCTGGAGAGAGTTGCCGACGCGGTGATTGACCTCGCGCAGCAGCAGCTCGCGTTCGGCGGCGAGCGCCGCGTAGCGGTCGCGCGAGGCGTGGATCTCGGCTTCGGCTTCCTCGCGTGCCCTCTGCAATTCGGCCTGGCGCAGCGCGCCTTCGGCGGCGACGTGGAGGAGCGGGATGAAATCGCCCTGGACGTCCTTGACCAGGTAATCGGCCGCCCCGGCCTTCAGCGCGGTGACCGCGATGCTGGAATCCTGCGACGCGGTGACGAACACCACCGGGGGCGCGTCCGGGATCGCCATGATCTGCTCGAGCGTCTCCAGCCCGTCGAGGCCCGGCATGTACTGATCGAGTGCCACGACATCGATGCCGCCCTCGGCGCCCGCGCGGCGGATGCGCTCAAGGCCTTCCTCGCCGCTCGCGGCATGAACGACCCTGTAGCCGCGCCGCGTCAGGCCGCGATCGACCAGGCGCGCCAGCGCGTCGTCGTCGTCGATGTAGAGCAGTGTTGGCGTGTGCTGATTCATGTGGCGGCGGGCGGGACCTGGATGACCGAGAAGAACAGGCCGAGCTGCCGGATAGCATTGGCGAAGTTCTCGTAGTTGACCGGCTTAGTGACGTAGACGTTGCAGCCGAGCTCGTAGCAGCGCTTGATCTCCTGGGTATCATCGGTGGTGGTCAGCACCACCACGGGCGAAGCCTTCAGATATTTATTCTCCTTGATCTGCTTCAGGATGTCGATCCCGGTCATGTCGGGGAGGTTGAGGTCGAGCAGGATCAGCAGCGCATTGCCCTTCTGCACGAGCCCGGAGCCGTCGGCACCGAACAGGTGCCTCATCGCGTCCGTGCCGTTGGCAAAGGAGACGATCTCGTTGTTGACGCCGGACCTTCGGATATTGCGCTCGATCAGGCGGGCGTGGCCCTCGTCGTCCTCGATCATGATGATGGTAACTGGCTGAGTCATCGATCTGCGTTCCGGTTGCTCACGTTCCAGGCGATCGGCAGCGTGATCGTGAAGGTGCTGCCAGCGTTCAGTTCCGATGATACCGACATGGTGCCGCCGAGGCGACGCACAAGTGCACGCACATGTGCAAGACCGATGCCCTGGCCGGGCTTGTCCTGGGTTCCCGCGCGGCGGAACAGGTCGAATATCCGCTGGTGATCCTTCGGATCGATGCCACGGCCGTTGTCGCTGATCTCGAAGATCGCGTAGCCGAGTTTGGTGCGCCCGCGGATTCTGATCTCGCCGGGCACGCCGCTCTTCAGGTATTTGATGGCGTTGTCGATCAGGTTGGAGAAGATCTGCTCGAGCGCGAGGCGGTCGCTGACGAGGTTTGGCAAGGGCTCGACGTGAATCTCAGCCTGTGCCTCGGCGGCCTGGTGCGCCAGCGTCGACACGATGGCTCCGATCAGTTCGCTTGTATCGATTTTCACCGGCTCGAATTCGCGGCGGCCTTCGCGGGTGAGGTTGAGGATGGCGGAGATCAGCCGATCCATCTTGGCGATCGACGTCTTGATGAAGCCGAGCGCCTCGGAGAAGTCCTCCGAAAGCTGCTTGTCGGCGCCTTCGAGCACGATCTCGCCGGAAGCGGGCGGCGGCCCGTCGGCGGGGACATGGGTGAGACCGCCGATACGACGGAAAATGTCGCCGCCGAGCTCTTCGAGCTCGCTGGTAAAGCCCATGATGTTGACGAGTGGCGAGCGCAGATCATGGCTGACGATGTAGGCAAAGCGCTGAATCTCGTCATTGGCTTCGCGCAGGTCCGCGGTGCGCTCATCGACGACAGTCTCGAGGTTGGCATAGGCATCGCGCAGGCGGTTCTCGGCCTCGTCGCGGGCCCGCGCCGAACGCCGCACCAGCCAGATTGAGATCATCGCCAGCAGCACGACGAGGCCGGAGCCAATGCCGGTCATCGATGCGGCGAGGGTCTGGCTGCGGTCGGAATTGACCGTGCGGAGGCGGAACAGCCGTTCCTCTTCCTGAAGCATTCCGGTCGCGATTTCGGCGATCGCGGCCGTGGCGTCGGTAGAGGCGAACTCGCGAACCAGCGCTGTGGCCTTCTCCGGCTGATCCTGGCGGATGAAATCGATCTCCTGCGCCAATTGGCCGAGCCGCGTCTCGATCGCCGAGCTCAGCTTGTCGATGCTTTTGCGTTGTTCCGGATTATCGCCGATCAGGTGCGTAAGCCTGTCGAGGGCAGGTACGATGGCCGCTACGGCTTTGTCATGGTCGGCTTTGAAATCCGCCCCTCGCGTCAGCAGGTAGGCCCGGGCGGCGCTTTCGGCACGCCGGATTTCCAGCAGGAGGGCGTTAATCTGGTTCTCCGCCTCGATGGTGTGGATGACCCATTTGCTGTCATCCCTGGCCTTGTTGACGAGGTAAACGGAGCCGGCGCTGATCACGGTCAGCACCAAAAGGCCCGCCGAGAACAGCAGGATCTGCCAAAATGCGCGCCGTCGCTGCGCCCAAGCCTTCACGACGGTCTTAGGTTCAGCAGAAATCAAATCGCCCCCTTGGAACTGTCCCCGCGGTCCAGAACGCAATCAGGGCCAAACGGTTCCAGAGGCAGGAAGATTATCTGGGGATAGGTTCCGCCTTGCCGGCCAGGTACTGTTCCAGCCAGTGGATGTGATAGTCGCCGTTGATGATGTCGTCCTCGCGCACCAGCGCGCGGAACAACGGCAGCGTGGTCTCGATGCCCTCGACTACCATCTCGTCCAGCGCCCGGCGCAGTCGCATCAGGCATTCGGCGCGCGTCTTGCCGTGCACGATCAACTTGCCGACCAGGGAATCGTAATAGGGCGGGATCGTGTAACCCTGGTAGACGGCGGAATCGATGCGGACGCCGAGGCCGCCGGGCGGATGGTATTGCAGGATCCGGCCGGGCGAGGGGCGGAAGGTTTGCGGATTCTCGGCGTTGATGCGGCACTCGATCGCGTGGCCGATGACCTGGACCTCGTCCTGCCGCGCCGGCAGATCCCCGCCCGCGGCGATGCGAATCTGCTCCAGCACGAGGTCGATGTCGGTGATGCTCTCGGTGACGGGATGCTCGACCTGGATGCGGGTGTTCATCTCGATGAAGTAGAACTCGCCGTCCTCGAACAGGAATTCGATGGTCCCGACGCCGAGATATTTCATCTCGCGCATCGCTTTCGCGCAGGTCTCACCGATCTTGGCGCGCGCAGCCGCGGCAAGTACCGGCGAGGGGCCCTCTTCCCAGACCTTCTGGTGGCGGCGTTGCAGCGAGCAGTCGCGTTCGCCGAGATGAATGGCGCCGCCGCGGCCGTCGCCGAGGATCTGGATCTCGATGTGACGCGGCTTCTGGAGGTATTTTTCGAGGTAGACGGAGGCGTCACCAAAGGCGGACTTGGCTTCGTTGGCCGCTGTCGACAGCGCCACCTGGAGGTCGGTCTCGCTGTGGGCGACCTTCATGCCACGGCCGCCACCACCGGCCGCAGCCTTCACCAGCACGGGGAAGCCGATCTTCTTCGCGATCGAAAGCGCATCGTCATCGGGACCGACGGCGCCGTCGGAGCCGGGCACCACGGGGATGCCGAGGCGCTTGGCGGTCTTCTTGGCCTCGATCTTGTCGCCCATCAAGCGGATGTGCTCGGCTTTTGGGCCGATGAAATGCAGGTTGTGCTCTGCGAGGATTTCCGCAAAGCGCGCGTTCTCGGACAGGAAACCGTAGCCGGGATGCACCGCATCCGCGCCGGTGATCTCGCAGGCCGCGAGCAGTGCGGGCACGTTGAGATAGCTGTCCTTCGAGGGTGGCGGCCCGATGCAAACGCTCTCATCCGACAGGCGCACATGCATGGCGTCGGCGTCGGCGGTGGAGTGCACCGCCACGGTCGCAATCCCGAGCTCCTTGCAAGCCCTGAGGATGCGAAGAGCGATCTCGCCGCGATTGGCTATGAGGATCTTGTCGAACATGATGTCCTTATGGGGACGGAAAGCGACAGGGCGGCAACCGCCCTCAACGTTATTCGATGATGACGAGCGGCTCGCCGTATTCGACCGGCTGGCCGTCCTCGACCAGGATCTGTGTCACCGTGCCGGCGCGCGGTGACGGGATCTGGTTCATCGTCTTCATGGCTTCGATGATCAGCAGCGTCTGGCCGACCGAGACCTTGGTGCCGACTTCGATGAACGGCTTGGCGCCGGGCTCCGGCGCCCAATAGGCGGTACCGACCATCGGCGAGGTCACGGCGCCGGGATGTTTCGACAGGTCGGTCGCGGCCGTTGCGGGCGCGGCGGCGGCCGGCTGCAGCGTGGCGGGAGTGGCTGCCACTGGCATCGGCATGGTTGCAGCAACGCTGACATTGCGGGCGACGCGCAGGCGCAGGCCGGCACGTTCGATCTCGATTTCGGTCAGGCTGGTCTCATCGAGCAGCAGGGCAAGCTCGCGAATGAGCGCGGAATCCTCGCTGGAAAACTTTGCGGCTGCTTTGTCGTCTGGCTGGCGCGCCATGTTGTTTGATCCGAATGTTCTGTTGGAAAGGGGGCGTCAGGCTTTGGGTTTGATGCCGAGCTTGGCGGCAAGACCCTGGATGGCGAGGCGGTAGCCCTCGATGCCGAAGCCGCAGAGCGAGGCGAAGGCCGCGCGCGCGGTGTAGGAGTGATGACGGAAGCTCTCGCGGGCGTGGATGTTGGTCACGTGCACTTCGACCGTGGGAATCTGCACCGCGAGCAGTGCGTCATGGAGCGCGATCGAGGTGTGGGAGTAGCCGCCGGCATTGATGATGATGCCCTTCATCTTGCGCGCATGCGCCTCGTGGATGAAATCGATCAACTCGCCTTCGCGGTTGGACTGCCGGCAGTCGGCCTTGAGGCCGAAGCTCGCCGCCGTCTGTCGGCACAGTGCCTCGACGTCAGCCAGCGTCGCATGGCCATACTTTTCGGGCTCGCGCGTCCCCAGCATGTTGAGGTTCGGCCCGTTGAGGACGAGGATCGTGTCGGTTGCAGGTTCAGCCATTCCAATCCCGGGAGAGGTGCTTCGGCGTGGCGGGGTTATAGGTAACAAAGCGGGCGAGGGGAAGAGTTGAAGGGCCTCCCCGCTGGCTTCAAGGACCTCATCCAGTGCGCAAAAAGCTGTGCGGAAGCTGCGGAAATTGCTTGTTAACCAGTCCAAAGCATGGCTGCCGGCCGAACGCAAAGGGGCGGGCCTCGCTGCCCGCCCCTGAGGTTGCCGTGATCCGGTCTTAGACGTTCAGGACAGCCACGATCTCGTAGGTGTCCGGATTGATGATCACGATCTCATCGCGAACCAGGACGTACTTATAGGTCCGCCACTCCGGATAGATCGTCACGACCCGCGACGGCAGGGCGTGCAGCGTAATGCCCTCGCGCGGAATGCGGGTGCCGACCGACACCTGGAAGTTCACATTCGTCACGGGGGCGACACGCTCCTCGCGGATCACGGACGTGATCTGAGTCCGCTGCTCGGTCGAGAGTTTCGCAGCGGCGCCTGCCTGGCCGACCGTGGTCGAGGTCGAGCTCTGGCCCTGCGCGTTCTGGGTCGAGCTGGTGCCGGCCTGACCCTGCGCGTTCTGGGTGCTGCTGGTGCCGGTCTGACCCTGAGCATTCTGGTTGGTGCTCGTGCCGGTGCCCGGACGGTTCTCGGCATTGTTGGTCGAGGTGCCGCTCTTGCTGCCCTCAGCCTTCATGTCCTTCTGGTCCTTGCTGCCGGATTTCGTCGAGTCCTTGCTCGTGTCCTGGCTCATGCTCTTGGACTTGTCCTGCTGGGACTTGTCCATCTGGCCCTGCGCGCGTTCGTCGGTGCGCTGGCCCTTGGTCGCGCCAGACTTATCCTCGGCCGCGTTCTTGTTCATTGCGCCGCCGGAGTGCTCGTCCTTCATCGCGCCGGAAGACTTGTCCTCAGAGCTTCGATCGGACTTCATGCTGGAGCCGCCGGCCTGGCCGACAGTTCCCTTCTCGGCGCCAGAGGACTCCTTGCCCATGGAGCCGCGCTCAGCGGCGCCGCCCGAGGGCTGCGAGTGCTGCATCTGCTGCGAGCCACCAGCGCCGCTATCGCGGCCCGTGGTGTTTTGTGCGTTCGCCAGACCGGTGCCCGCGACGAGTGCGACTGCGGCAACCGAGATCATAAAGCGGTTCAACATCGAAATTCTCCTCACGTGTTCTTTGCGTCATTGCCCGCGCCGACAACGAAAGGAGATTTGAGTTGTTCCGGAACTTCGCCTGTTCCGCAGCATTTGTTTCTTGAATACCAGATGAATGACCTTGCACGAAGGCGCCACTGTTCGGCGCACGGAAAAGGCCGGCTTTTCAGCCGGCCTTATTCCGTGTGCGAGTTGTGAAGGGCGCGATTGGCAAGTCGCCTCTTCAACAAGTCGCCTTGCCGCAGCGGGCAATGCCGATCTTTTCCCTGAGGCTTTCGACCCCGACGGCGCCGATCACGATCTGCTTGCCGATCACGTAGCTCGGCGTGCCGTTCATGCCCATCGCTTCGGCGAGCTTGAAATTCTCCTCGATGGTGGCGCGCACTTCGGGGCTGGCGATGTCCTTCTCGATTCTGGCCGTGTCGAGACCAGCCTCCTTGGCGGCCTGAATCGCGCGCGCCTTGTCCGCCGCGCCGCGACCGCTGAGCAGTCTCTGGTGGAAGTCGAGATATTTCTTGCCGGAGGGATCTTGCATGCGCACGGCGACGGCGACCTGGGCCGCCTCGACCGAGCCTTGGCTCAGCACGGGAAATTCCTTCAGCACGACCTTCAGCTTCGGATCGCTCTTCATGAGGTCAAGCATGTCGCCCATGGCGCGTTTGCAATAGCCGCAATTGTAGTCGAAGAATTCGACGAAGGCGACGTCGCCGTCCTTGTTGCCGAGCACGACTTGGCGCGGCGAGTTGAAGATCGCGTCGGCATTCTGCGCGATGCTGGCCTCGTGCTTCTGGGTTTCGGCCGCGGCCTGGCGCTTGCCGAGCTCGGCCATGGCCTCCTCGAGCACCTCGGGATGGCTGACGAGATAATTCTTGATGATTGCCTCGATGTCGGTGCGCTGGGCATCGGAGAAGCTGTCGGCCGACGCGGGCGCGGCTGCGCCGAACAAGGCGAGCGCAAACAGCGCGGGAGCTAGCAGGCGCAGCGAAGGCATGGGCAAATCCTCTTATCCAAGGCAGGTTTCGGTAAAACGTCGCGGCGGACTAAAGCTCGATGTCGTGACGTCGTGGTGTCGGGCGTCGATTGCGTTGCGTCAGTTGCGGGGCGGCTTGGCCGCCAAGATGTCGTCGGCCTTGACCCAGCCGGGTGTGCCGACAGCGAAACGGGTTTTCGCGCGCGTGGCGAGCTCGCGGGCGGTCTTGTTGTCACCGCGCAAGTAGGCGGCCTGCGCCGACGCGAGATCCGCCTCGGCATAATCTCCCTTTCGCCCATAGGCCATCGCGAGCTGGGTATAGCCGAGCGCGGCCTCGGGCTCTCGTGCCACCGCGGCGCGGAGAATCCGAACGGCGTCGTCGGTGTAGGCCTTATTATCGGTTCCAACCAGAGCCTGCCCAAGTAACATCTCGATGAGGGGTGCATTGTTCGAAAGCTGCACCGCCTTGCGCAGGGGAGCTATCGCCTCGGCGGGCTTGCCGCTCTCCAGCAAGGCCTGCCCGCGCACCTCGTAGAAATACGGATTGTTCGGCTGGACCTGGATCAGCGCGTCGATCTGGGTGAGCGCGCTGCGCAAGTCCCCATGCAGATAGGTGCTGATGGCACGGGCATAGCGCGCCGGCATGCTGTCGTTGGTCTGGGGATAGCGGCGGTACACCGTCTCTGGCCGCTCCATGAACGCCGAGATCTTGGCGCGCACCATGTCATGGCGGAGCTGGAGCGCGGGATCGTCCTTCTTGTCCCAATAGGGGCTTGAGCTTGCGAACTCCTGGAGCGAGGCGACGCGCTCGGCCGGCATCGGATGCGACTGCAGATAGGGATCGGCGCCGCGCGCGGCGAACAGGCTCTCGCTGGTGAAGCGCTTGAAGGTCTCGTACATGCCCTTCGGCGACTGCCCCGTCGCGGTGAGGAATTTCACGCCGGCACGGTCGGCGTTCTCCTCCTGCTGGCGCTGATAGGACAGCAGCGTGCGGCGGATCATCTCCTGCGGGCCGGCGATCGCGGCCGCGCCGGCATTGGCAAGGCCGTTGTTGCCGGCGCT
Source organism: Bradyrhizobium sp. 153 (assembly GCF_023073835.1). Taxonomy (NCBI): domain Bacteria; kingdom Pseudomonadati; phylum Pseudomonadota; class Alphaproteobacteria; order Hyphomicrobiales; family Nitrobacteraceae; genus Bradyrhizobium; species Bradyrhizobium sp. 153. The sequence goes on from NZ_JADPKH010000028.1 coordinate 69,915, forward strand.
CGAGCTGCGGGTGCTGCCGGCTGCGATCGCGCCGGCGCCGAGCAGCATCGCGATGATCATCTGGGTCTGGGCCGTGGCGAGCTGCTCGCGCAGCTTGGACAGATGGCCGCCCGCCAGATGCCCGGTCTCGTGCGCGAGCACGCCGATGATCTGGTTCGGTGTCTCCGACTGGAGGATCGCGCCCCAATTGACGAAGATGCGGCGGCCGTCCGCGACGAACGCGTTGAACGAGCCGTCGTTGATGATCACCATCTGGATGTTGTGCTTCTCTAAACCGGCGACGCGCAGGATCGGGCGGGTATATTCGCGCAGGAGCTGCTCGGTTTCGGTGTCGCGTAGGACCGGCGGCCCCTTGACCTGCGCACGCGCAGCCGAGAACGGCGTCAGCGCGATCGCCGCGGCCGTGGTGAGGGCAGTGAGGGCGGAAGCCTTCTTGCGCGATGCGATCTGGAGCAACATCAAGCGGTCTGGGTCAACGGTCTTGGTCAAGCAGTTTCGTGATTGGTTTTTGGCGATTGGCGGCGGACCGGATACGCGATATGCCCTTGTGAACCGTACCCCTTATGAGCCGTACAATGCGGCTAGTCTGGGGCGCAAGCGCTCCGTTTTCCTGACCGGACGGGCCGGTCTGCCAGCGAAATAGCGGAAATCGATGCACGATGCGACATTGAGGAACCGGTTGGCGCAGTGGCTCGAGCCCTCCCGCCGCAGCGATGTTCCCCCGTTCATGGTGATGGACGTCATGGCCGCGGCGGCCCGAATCGAGGCCGCAGGTGGCCAGGTCATCCACATGGAGGTCGGTCAGCCCGCGGCCGGCGCGCCCAGGACCGCGATCGCGGCCGCCCATGCCGCGCTCGAAGCGGGACGGATCGACTACACCTCCGCACTCGGCATCCCCTCACTGCGCGAGCGCATCGCGCGGCATTATCGCGATGTCCATGGCTGTGACGTCAGCCCCGAGCGGATCGTGGTGACGACCGGCTCCTCGGGCGGATTTATCCTTGCCTTCCTGTCGATGTTCGAGCCCGGCGATCGCGTCGCGGTGACCGTGCCGGGCTATCCACCCTACCGCCACATCCTTACCGCGCTCGGCTGCGAGCCGGTGCTGATCGAGACCACGAACGAGACGCGCCACGCGCTCACCGGCGAGGCGCTGCTTGCCGCCCATCGCAAGGCGCCGCTGAAGGGCGTGCTGGTCGGCAGTCCCGCCAATCCGACCGGGACCATGATGCACCGCGAGGCGCTCGCTAGCCTGATCGCAGCCGCGCAGGATGCAGGTATCCGCTTCATTTCCGACGAGATCTATCACGGGCTCGATTATGCGTTTCCGGCCGTGACGGCGGCGGCGCTGTCGGAGCACACGCTCGTGATCAACTCGTTCTCGAAGTATTTTTGCATGACGGGCTGGCGCGTCGGCTGGATGGTCGTGCCTGAGATCCTGGTGCGGCCGATCGAGCGGCTCCAGCAGAACCTCTCGATCTCGGTGCCGTCGCTGTCGCAGATCGCGGCGGAGGCCGCCTTCGACGGCGCGGCCGAGATGGAGGAGATCAAGCACGGCTATCAGGAAAACCGGCGTATCCTGATCGATGGATTGCCGAAGGCTGGACTGACGAGATTCCTGCCGGCCGACGGCGCCTTTTATCTCTATGCCGACGTCTCCGACTTCACCGCCGACAGTTTCGAGTTTGCCAAGCAGATGCTGGAGCAGGCCCATGTTGCGGCGACGCCCGGCCTCGATTTCGATCCCATTCACGGACGCTCGTTCGTTCGCTTTTCCTACGCGCGTTCGCCCGAAGAGATGCAGGAGGCAGTTGACCGGATCGCCCACTGGCTTAAATAGCCGCGAGTTTTGACCAGCCTTCCGGAGTTCATCTTGTCTGAACGATCTGCCGCGCCCGCTGCCACGTCGCATTCTCCTCTCGCCGCATTGATGTGGCCGATCCGGCCGGGTGAAACCGTCGGCGCTTTGCGCGCCTTCGTGCTGATTGCGCTCGGCACCGCATTGATGGCGCTATCAGCCAAGGTCAGCCTGCCGCTGCCTTACGTGCCCATGACATTGCAGACGCTGGTGGTGTTGATGATCGGCGCTGCCTATGGCTGGCGCCTTGGCAGCGCAACCATGATTGCCTACCTCGCCGAGGGCGCGCTGGGGCTTCCCGTATTTGCCGGCCCGGTAGCCGGAATCGCTCCGCTGGTCGGGCCGACCGCGGGCTATCTGTTCGGTTTTGTTCTGGCAGCTTTCGTGACCGGCTGGCTCGCCGAGCGCGGCTGGGATCGCAGCGTGGTGCCGCTATTTGCGGCAATGGCCGTTGGCCATATCGTCATTCTCGCCGCCGGGTTTGGCTGGTTGGCCTTCGGCCTCGGCCTCGGTGCCGCGAAGGCCTGGCAGGTCGGAATTGTGCCGTTCATTGCGGCTTCGCTGGTGAAGAACGCGCTCGGCGCGGCGTTGATGCCGGCTGCGCGCCGGATCGTCGATCGCCGCGGGTAATACGCGCAGCAATGACCAGTTCCAATTGACAGGGCCGGCCAAGTTGATCTTGGCTGGTCCGATAGTTTGAGGGGGAGTGAAACGATGACGACGACAACGATCGCGGAGGCGCCGGTCGCGCCGCCTGCGGCCAAGCCGTGGTACAAAGTTCTCTATGTTCAGGTGCTGATCGCGATCGTGCTCGGCGCCATCGTCGGCTGGTTGTGGCCATCGCTCGCCACCAACGAGTGGATCAAAGCGCTCGGCGACGGCTTCATCAAGCTGATCAAGATGGTGATCGCTCCGATCATCTTCTGTACCGTCGTCTCGGGCATCGCCCACATCCAGGATGCCAAGAAGGTCGGGCGCATCGGCGTCAAGGCGCTGGTCTATTTCGAAATCGTCTCGACCTTCGCGCTGGTGATCGGACTCGTCATCGGCAACTTGGTGAAGCCCGGCGCGGGCTTCGGCAGTGGTGCAGCAAACGAGGCGGCTGTCGCAAATTACGCTAAGCAGGCCGCCGGTCAGAAGTCGGTCGACTTCGTGCTGCACATCATTCCCGACACCGTGGTCGGCGCCTTCGCGCAAGGCGAGATCCTCCAGGTGCTGCTGTTCTCGGTGCTGTTCGGCTTTGCTTTGATGAGCCTTGGCGAGCGCGGCCATACCATGCGCAGCTTCATCGACGATGCCGCGCATGCCGTGTTCGGCGTCATCTCCATCGTCATGCGTGCAGCACCGATCGGCGCGTTCGGCGCGATGGCCTATACGATCGGCAAGTTCGGCACCGGCGCCATCCTCAACCTGGTCGGGCTGATCGCCACGTTCTACCTCACCGCGGCGTTGTTCGTGTTCGTCGTGCTCGGCATCATCGCGCGCATGGCGGGGTTCTCGATCTTCAAGTTCCTGGCCTACATCAAGGACGAACTGCTGATCGTGCTCGGCACCTCGTCCTCGGAAAGCGCGTTGCCGTCCCTGATGGAGAAGCTGGAGCGGCTCGGCTGCTCCAAGTCGGTTGTCGGCCTCGTGGTGCCCACCGGCTACTCGTTCAATCTCGACGGCACCAACATCTACATGACGCTGGCAACGCTCTTCATTGCGCAGGCGCTCGGTTACGATCTCTCCTTCAGTCAGCAGCTCACGATCCTCGTCGTGGCCATGCTGACCTCGAAGGGCGCCTCCGGCATCACCGGCGCGGGCTTCATCACGCTCGCGGCGACGCTCGCCGTGGTCGATCCGCGGCTCGTCCCGGGCATGGCGATCGTGCTCGGCATCGACAAGTTCATGAGCGAGTGCCGCGCGCTGACCAATCTGTGCGGCAACGGCGTTGCCTGCGTGGTCGTCGCCTGGTGGGAGGGTGAGCTCGATCGCGACAAGCTCAACGCCAACCTCTCCAAGCAGATCGATCCGACCGACATGGAGACGGCGATCACGACGGACTGATCTGCGCGATGCGCCGCCGGGCTTCGAAGTCGTAGGGCTGGTCGAGACTCCTCGGTCAGCCCTTTTCCTTTCGGCGCATCCGAGTAAGGCGCCCGTCGACAGCTAGAACCGCTCTGGCCGGTAGGGCGCCGGATCGATCGCCGGCGTCTCGCCGCTCATGATTTCGGCGAGCAGGCGTCCTGTCGCGGGACCCAGCGTAAAGCCCTGGTGGCCGTGGCCGAAATTCATCCAGAGGCCCGGATGTCGCGGAGCTTGCCCAAGCACCGGGAGCATGTCGGGCGTGCAGGGGCGCGTGCCGAACCACGGATCCGGCTCGACCCGCTTGCCGAGATCGATCAGCTCGCGCGCGGAGGCTTCGGCGCTGGCGAGCTGCACCGGGGTTGCCAGCGCGTCCATGCCGGTCAATTCCGCGCCGGTGGTGATGCGGATGCCCTTGGCCATCGGGCCCATGGCGTAGCCGCCGCCCTTGTCGACGAGGGGCAGGTCGAGCGAGGCGCCGCCGCTGTAGTGCATGTGGTAGCCGCGCTTGCGGACCAGCGGAATGCGATAGCCGAACTTGTGCAACAGATCGGGTGACCACGGGCCGAGCGTCACGACGGCGTGGGCCGCGTCGAGACGTCCCTGGTCCGTATCGACGGACCAGCCGGTTGCGGTCTGCCGCAGGCTCTGGGCGTCACCGAGCACAACGGTGCCGCCGAGGCGCTCGAACAGCTCGGCATAGGCCGTGACGAGGGCACCTGGATCGGACACGGTCCAGGTGTCGAGCCAATGGATCGCGCCGGGGAGATCGTCGCGCAGGATCGGCTCGGCCTTGGCAAGCTCGCTGCCGGAGAGCACGCGGAAATTCACGCCGAATTCGCGCTGGTCTTCCTCTGCGGTCTTGATCGCGAGATCGAATGACGCAGGGTCGCGATGCAGCATGCGATAGCCGGCGCGGCGGATGAGATTGTCGGCGTGGGCCTCGCGAATGAGGATGTCGTGCTCAGCCGTCGCATAGGCGATCAGCCGGGCCCAGGCCTCGATTGCCTCGCGATGCCGCTTCGGCGCCGAATGCCACCAATAGCGGAGCAGGGGCTCGATATGGAGATGAAGCGACGATAGGCTGTAGCGCACGTCATTGGTGCGGCCGGTCGCAATCTTCAGCAGCGTGGCGAAGTCGCGCGGCATCGGATAGGGGCGGACCGCTTCCGCCTGGATCATCCCCGCATTGCCGTAGCTGGTCTCGCGGCCCGGCTCCCTGCGGTCGACCAGCGTGACGGACCAGCCGCGCTGCCGCAGGTGCAGCGCCGCGCTGACGCCGATCATGCCGCCGCCGAGAACGATCGCGCTTTGCATTGGCAGATTTCTCCTGTCAGGCTGGTTGTGGGCGAGGTCGGGTCAGTCCCAGGCGAGGAAGCCTGGTGCGGCCGACAGCGGCGGCGCCGCGGCGAGCCGCGCCGGATCGGTCACGTCGGTCGTTTCGAAGAAGCTCTGATTGGCGCGAGCACTGGAATCGCAAAGCTTTGACAACGCCATTCCCATTCAAAAAGCGATCTAGCATATCGGAAACGGCCGGGCAGGTGATCAGCGCGCATAGGAGCGCATCGAAACAAAAACGCCCGGCTGTGCCGGGCGTTTTGCATTGGATGCTCGGCTTTATTCGCCGCCACCGAAGCGGCGCGACCACCAGCCGGCACGGCGCGGGGCGGCCCGAGTTTCGTTTGCGGCTTGCGGTGCGGGCTCAGCTGCTGGGGCGGGCGCAGCAACCGGTTCGGTCGCCTGCGCAACCGGTGTTACGGGCTCGGGCTGGCTGTTCAGCAGGAAGCTGACCTTTTCCCGGACGGTGGAGCGGCGTCGCGCGGCCTTGTCGTCGGCGGGCTCTTCGACCGGCGCTGCAGTCGTCGCTGCGGGAGCGGGCTCGGCTGGTACCTCGCTCTGCGCGTCGGCGCGCGATGCAGGCTCCGCCGCCCGCGGTTCGGCCCTGTGTTCGGGCTCTGCGATCGAAGGCGCGGCCTCGTTGCTGAAGCCATCGAAATCGGCGACGGCGTCGGTTGCTTCCGGCGGCGCGTTGGCTGCGAGCTCGTCGCCGATGGAGCCGGCGAGACCTTCCTCATTGCCACCGCGACGACGGCGTCCGCCACGGCGACCACGCCGGCGGCGGCGATCGCCGCTACCCTGCTGCTCGCCGCGGGCCACCAGTTCCTCGCCTTCCTCGCCGTCCTGCTCGGACTCGGAGTCCTCTTCGCCTTCGCCGGCTGCCGTGGCGGCCTCAGGAAGCGTGTGTGCGCTATCCTCGCGCAAATCGCCGTCGCGCTGGCCACCGCGGCCGCGGCGCTGGCGGCGGCGCTTGCGGCGCTGACCGTCCTGCTCGACGGCTGCCTCGCCGGCAGCTTGTTCCTCGCTGAGACCTTCGGTCTCCTCGGTCTCGATCTCGGATTCCAGCTCCGGATCGAACTCCTCGTCCTCATAGGCCTCTTCGACCATGGGCGGCGGGCTTGCAGCCGCCTGCGCCGCGAGCAGCGCCTTGGCAGCTTCCAGCGTATGCACCTGCTCGCCGCGGTCGATCACATAAGCGTGAGGTCCGCTGACGCTGGGATCGGCGATGACCGACAGCGTGACCTTGAAGCCGTTCTCGAGGTCGCGCAGATGACCGCGCTTGTGGTTCAGCACGTAGAGCGCCACGTCGGTGCGGGTGCGGACCACGAGATTGTGGGTCGCGCCCTTCATCAGGATCTCTTCGAGGCCGCGCAGCAACTGGAGCGCCACCGAGGAGACCGAGCGGACATGGCCGGTGCCGCCGCAATGCGGGCACGGATCGGTCGAACTCTCCAGCACGCTGGCGCGAATGCGCTGGCGCGACATTTCCAGCAGGCCGAAATGCGAGATGCGGCCGACCTGGATGCGCGCGCGATCCTGCCGCAGGCAATCGGACAGCTTGCGTTCGACCGCGCGGTTGTTGCGCTTCTCGTCCATGTCGATGAAGTCGATGACGATCAGGCCGGCGAGGTCGCGCAGGCGGAGCTGGCGTGCGACCTCTTCGGCCGCTTCCAGATTGGTCTTGAGCGCGGTGTCCTCGATATGGTGCTCGCGGGTCGAACGGCCCGAGTTGACGTCGATCGAGACCAGCGCTTCGGTCTGGTTGATGACGATGTAACCGCCGGAGCGAAGCTGCACGGTCGGCGAGAACATCGCATCCAGCTGGCTTTCGACCCCCATCCGCGAGAACAGCGGCTGGCCGTCGCGATACTGCTTCACCGCGCTGACATTGGCGGGCATCAACATCTTCATGAAGTCGCGCGCTTCCCGGTAGCCGGCCTCACCGGCCACCTGGATCTCGTCGATCTCCTTGTTGTAGAGGTCGCGCAGCGAGCGCTTGATCAGCGAGCCTTCCTCGTAGACGAGGGTCGGGGCCTGCGACTTCAGCGTCAGGTCGCGCACGGTCTCCCACATCCGGATCAGATATTCGAAGTCGCGCTTGATCTCGGGCTTGGTGCGGGCGGCGCCGGCGGTGCGCAGGATGATGCCCATGCCCTCGGGCACGTCGAGATCCTGCACCACTTCCTTCAGACGGGAGCGATCCTGCGCGCTGGTGATCTTGCGGCTGATGCCGCCGCCGCGCGCGGTGTTGGGCATCAAGACGGCATAGCGGCCGGCGAGCGACAGATAGGTCGTCAGCGCCGCCCCCTTGTTGCCGCGCTCTTCCTTGACGACCTGCACCAGCATCACCTGGCGGCGCTTGATGACTTCCTGGATCTTGTACTGGCGGCGCGGACGGAAGGTGCGCTCCGGCACTTCCTCCAGCACGTCGTCGCCGCCGACGGATTCGACGACTTCCTCTTCGGCTTCTTCGTCCTCGTCGTCGTCCTCGTCGTCTTCGCCGGCTGCTTCTGGGGCCTCGGCGTGCGGCGCCTCGACGCTCTCGCCGGCGGCGTAAACGGCATCGGCCGGCTCGGCAGTAGAGGTCACGGTCTCGGCCAGAGCCTCCGCGTGCACCTCGAAGGCGACGGCCTCCTGCGGCTCGGCACCGGTCTCGGCCGCAACTACGGGCTCGACGCCGACGGCCGCGACAGGCGCGGGCGTCGCCTCGGTATGATCATGGTCGTGATGATCGTGCTCACCGTGATGACCATGATCGTCATGATCGTGGGCGTGATGGTGATCGTCATCATGGGCATGATGATCGGCGTGATCATGATCGCCATGACCGTGTTCGTGATGATCGTGGCGGTCGTGCTCGTGATACTCGGCATCGGTGTGCAGGTGCTCGCCTTCGTGCGAGGCGCCCTCGCTCAGCGCCGGCTGGAGCTCGCCCTCGACCGGCTGGGCCGCGGGATCGCCGCCGGCATCGAGGCCTTCGACGATGTCGCTGCGGACGCGTTCGCCATGACCGCGGCGGCGGGCGTTGCGGTGGCGCGAACGGCGGCGGCCATGGGAGCGGTTCTCGCTCTCTTCCTCGGCCTCGCGATGGGCCTGTTCCTCGGCCTCGATCAGCGCCTGCCGGTCGGCGACCGGGATCTGGTAGTAATCAGGATGGATTTCGCTGAAGGCGAGGAAGCCGTGGCGGTTGCCGCCATATTCGACGAAAGCGGCCTGAAGCGAGGGTTCGACCCGGGTGACCTTGGCGAGGTAGATATTCCCGCGCAGTTGCTTGCGTTGTGCGGTCTCGAAGTCAAACTCTTCGACGCGATTGCCGCGGACCACGACGACCCGGGTCTCTTCCGGGTGGGTGGCATCGATCAACATCTTGTTGGGCATGTCTTAACTCTTGGCGGCGGCGGGCGCGATTCACCGTGGGCGCGTATCGCGCCGCCGGGTGACGCGACGGTCCACCTGATTCGGGGGTGAGGGGAAGGCCGAAACGCCGTCTCTTTCGCCTTGCCGAACCGGAAGCTTCAGGACCAATGCGGCGCGCGGGATTTTCAATCCGCAGCGTCGCGAATGGTCCTTCAGAGTTCGTCGGCACAGTCTGGCGCATCAAGCGTCGGCCCGTATGAAACATTGGGCGGCGAGGCCGCCCCTCAATCAGTTGCTGCTGGCCAGGCATGGCGCGAGCGCGCTCGCCTTGGGATCACGAACCGCTCCCTTGGGATCAAGGGCTCGGGTAATGGGTCACGTCGCTGTCAGAACCGCCCGGGTGACGTGAGTGGTAACCCAGGACCGTCCGCCGCCGGAGCTTGACCCGCTCCCTCTCGTTGCCGCGCACCGCGCTGGTCTTGGAGGGGAACGGAAAACGCTGGAATTCCCAAACGTTGAGAGTTCCGGCGCTGCACCGGGAGGCTGAATGCGACACAACCGGAAATATCGGCCGTCAGCAGTCCGTACATACGAGGAATGAGCCATCCGTGCAAGGGAGCGTCGCACGGCGGTCACAGTCAGCGAGTTTCGCGCATCCGTCATTAAGGATCGTTTAACCCTGTGGTTCTATTGCGTTAAAAGGGCTGCTCGGAGGCACGGAATCGGTGGCGAGCCGCACAAATCAAAGGGTTTTGCTGGGATGCGTGCTGCTGTGCGCCGCGGCATTGCCATGTGCTGATTCCTCCCGCCTGAGCGCAGCGGAAAGCCAGCCGCAACCCTCTGTTGCGGTGGCGAATTTTCCAATCGCCTCGGCCGCCCGTCTGGCCGGCGACGGGAAGCAGACCCGCTTCATCCTCGACATCGACCAGACCGTTACCTTCCGTGCCGTGACGCTCGCCGACCCCTACCGCGTCGTGGTGGACGTGCCGCAAGTCAATTTTCAGCTGCCCGCCGGTACCGGCAGCGGGGGCCGGGGGCTGGTCAAGGCCTTCCGCTATGGGCTCGTCATGCCGGGCGGCTCGCGAATCGTGTTCGACCTGACCGGACCGGCGAAGATCACCAATTCGTACGTGGTCGACGCAGCCAACGGCCAGCCGGCCCGGCTCGTGGTCGAACTGGAGGAGGTTGACCGGGCCGCCTTCGTGCCGTCACCCGCGCCCGAACACCGACCCGAGCTGCGGCCCGCGATCGCCGAAGCGCCGCCTGCCGCGGTTCCCGCTACGGCAACTCCGGATGCCGCACAGCAGAAGGCCGATGGCCGTCCGGTGGTCGTGATCGATCCCGGCCATGGCGGCATCGACAATGGCACGCAGTCGAGTGGCGAGAGCGAAAAGAACCTGGTGCTCGCGTTCGGCCTTGCACTACGCGACCGGCTGGAAAAGGCCGGCAAATATCGCGTGGTCATGACGCGGGACGACGATACTTTCATTCCCCTCAATGACCGGACCAAGATCGCCCGCAATCTCAAGGCCGCCTTGTTCGTCTCCATTCATGCCGATGCGCTGCCTCGTGCCGAGGGTGACGCGCAAGGCGCGACCATCTACACGCTCTCAGACAAGGCGTCCGACGCCGAGGCCCAGCGGCTCGCGGACGCCGAGAACCGGGCCGACGCGATCGCCGGCTTCAACCTCGCGGAGGAGCCGACCGACGTCGCCGACATCCTGATCGACCTCACCCAGCGCGAAACTCGCACCTTTTCAAACCGTTTTGCCCGTCTCCTGATGGGGGAAATGAAGTCGACGGTGCGGATGCACAAGCATCCCCTGAAATCCGCGGGCTTCCGGGTGCTGAAGGCGCCCGACGTGCCCTCGGTGCTGGTCGAGATCGGGTATGTCTCCAATAAGGGGGACCTTGAGCACCTGGTCTCCGAGGGTTGGCGGTCCCGCGCCGTGGGCTCCATGGCGCAGGCGATCGACGGGTTTTTGACAAAGCGGATGGCCACGGCCGGATCTTCGAATTGAAAGGGTTTTTCCGTCTCGCCGCAAAAGCCCTAGTTTGGCCACAGCGGGCGCTTTATAAAAATGCCGCAGGGGGGTCCGGAATCGGAGAGAATCCCGCTCGGCAAGCGTCTAAAATCCGGCACTGATGTGATTGCGTAAGCCGGTGAATGCGCGACGTAAGGTTGGCCCCTGTTTGGGGTGCCAAGGGCACTGATACTGGGCTGATCCAGAATTTGAACGGATAAACACATAATGCGCTTGCTGGTGCGGTTCATGGGCTTCCTGTTCGCCGCGGGAACAGTGGTGTTCCTTGTCGGTGTAGGGGCCGTGGCAGGCCTGATCTGGCATTTCTCCAAGGACTTGCCGGACTATTCTCAGCTTCAGGATTACGAACCGCCGGTGATGACACGCGTGCACGCGGTCGACGGTTCGCTGCTCGGCGAATACGCCAAGGAGCGACGGCTGTATCTGCCGATCCAGGCGGTGCCGAAGCTCGTGATCAACGCGTTCCTGGCAGCCGAGGACAAGAATTTCTACGAGCATGGCGGCATCGACTACACCGGCATGGCGCGCGCAGGTCTGGTCTACATCCAGAACTACGGCTCGAACCGGCGTCCGCAGGGCGCCTCCACCATCACCCAGCAGGTCGCCAAGAACTTCCTTCTGACCAATGAGGTCTCCTTCGCCCGCAAGATCAAGGAAGCCTTGCTGGCGATGCGCATCGAGAAGACCTACTCGAAGGACAAGATCCTCGAACTGTATCTGAACGAAATTTATCTCGGCCTTGGCGCCTACGGCATCGCGGCGGCGTCGCTCGTCTATTTCGACAAATCGGTGAACGAGCTCACCGTTGCGGAAGCCTCCTATCTGGCGGCACTGCCGAAGATGCCCGCGACCCTGCATCCGGTGCGGAACCGCGACCGTGCCGTCGAGCGCCGCAACTACGTGGTCGACCGTCTGCTGGAGAACGGCTGGATCAAGCAGGCCGACGCCGAGAAGGCGCGCAAGGAGCCGCTGGCCGTCACCAGCCGGTCCAATGGCGCCCACACGTTCGCCGGCGAATATTTCGCCGAGGAAGTCCGCCGCGATATCTTCGAACGCTATGGCGAGAAGAAGCTGTATGAGGGCGGTCTCTCTGTCCGCACCACCCTCGATCCCAAGATTCAGGTCATGGCGCGCAAGACCATGGTCGCCGGCCTCGTGAACTATGACGAGCAGCAGGGCTATCGCGGCGCCATGAGCAAGCTGGATATTTCGGGCGACTGGGGCGTGAAGCTTGCCGAGATCAAGTCGCTCTCCGACATCTCGCCATGGCGTATGGCGGTGGTGCTGGAGACCAGCGACCAGTCGGCGCGCATCGGCTTCCAGCCGAGCCGTGAACTCGGCGGCGCCGTGAGCAAGCAGCGCGAGACCGGCCTCGTCACACTCGACGGCGTTCGCTGGGCGCGGGCCGTGCAGGGCGGCACAAAGGGCAAGACGCCGACGGCGGTGTCGCATGTGCTCCAGCCCGGCGACGTCATTTATGCCGATCCGCTCTACAAGGACGGCCAGCCCGTCGAAGGCCAGTACCGGCTGCGTCAGATCCCAGAAGTGTCGGGCGCGATGGTGGTGATGGACCCCTGGACCGGCCGTGTGCTCGCGATGGTCGGCGGCTTCTCGTTCGATCAGAGCCAGTTCAATCGCGCCACGCAGGCCTATCGACAGCCGGGTTCGTCGTTCAAACCGATCGTCTATTCGGCCGCCCTCGACAACGGCTATACGCCGTCGACCGTGGTGCTCGATGCGCCGATCGAAATCGACCAGGGCCAGGGCGCCGGCGTGTGGCGGCCTGAAAACTTCTCCTCGGGCAAGTTCCAGGGGCCGGTGACGCTGCGCAACGCGCTGCGGCAGTCGCTGAACACCGTGACGGTGCGCCTCGCGCAGGACATCGGCATGCCCCTGATCGGTGAATATGCCCGCCGCTTCGGCGTCTATGACGAGCTGCCGAACTATCTGTCCTACGCGCTCGGCGCCGGCGAAACGACGGCGATGCGCATGGTCACGGCGTACTCGATGCTCGCCAATGGCGGCCGCCGGGTGAAGCCGACTTTGATCGACCGCATCCAGGACCGCTACGGCCACACCATCTTCAAGCACGACCAGCGCGAATGCCGCGGTTGCGACGCGCCGGGCGGCTGGAAGAACCAGCCCGAGCCGCAGCTGATCGACCGCCGCGAGCAGGTGCTGGACTCCATGACCGCCTATCAGATCACCGAGCTGATGGAAGGCGTGGTTCAGGCCGGTACCGCGACCGTGGTCAAGGAAGTCGGCAAGCCGATCGCAGGCAAGACCGGCACCACCAACGAGGCCAAGGACGCTTGGTTCGTCGGCTTCTCGCCCGACGTCGCCGTCGCCATCTACATGGGCTACGACAAGCCGCGTCCGCTGGGTAAGGGCAATGCCGCAACGGGCGGCCATCTGGCAGCTCCCATAGCACGCGATTTCCTCAAGCTCGCGCTCGCCGACAAGCCCGCCGTTCCGTTCAAGGTGCCGGCCGGCATCAAGCTCGTGCGCGTCGCGGCCAAGACCGGCATGCGCGCCGGCCCCGGCGAGACTGGCGGAACCATCCTCGAAGCCTTCAAGCCGGGCACGGCGCCGCCGGACAACTACGCAGTCATCGGCGTTGCTGATGCCGATGGGCGCATGCCGGCGTCGCAGCAGCAGCAGCCGGATTCCGGCTTCTTCATGCGGCCGGGGACCGGTGGGCTGTATTAGCTGATAACGCCGACGTTTGATGGTGGGCGGTTGCGCTTTGGCGCCGCCGCCGCTACATCCCGTTGCAATCGTAAGCGGAACAATTCCGCGACATCAGAGAGCGATATGCGCGCCGAAATCGAGCGGTTGGTAGAAGAGATAAAGCAGTCAGTCGGGCTGCTGAGGAGGCATCTTTGACGTCGAGAAATCGACGGCGCGCCTCGCTGAGCTGAACAAGCTCGCAGAAGATCCCAACCTCTGGAACGATCCCCAGAAAGCCCAGAAGCTGATGCAGGAGCGCACCTCGCTCGAGGATGCGTTGTCGGGCATCGGCAAGGTCGAGCAGGAGCTCGAAGACGATATCGGCATGATCGAGCTCGGCGAGGCCGAGGGCGATGACGGCGTGGTCGCCGAGGCCGAAGCCGCGCTGAAGAACCTGAAGAAGGAAGTGGCGCGGCGCGAGCTCGAGGCGCTGCTGTCGGGCGAGGCCGACCGCTTCGATTCCTATCTCGAAGTCCATGCCGGCGCCGGCGGCACCGAGAGCCAGGACTGGGCGCAGATGCTCTTGCGCATGTACACGCGCTGGGCCGAAACCCACGGCTTCAAGGTCGAGGTGCTGGAAGAATCCGCGGGTGAAGAGGCCGGCATCAAATCCGCGACCATTCAGGTCTCCGGCCACAACGCCTATGGCTGGCTGAAGACCGAGGCTGGCGTGCATCGCCTGGTGCGCATCTCGCCGTTCGATTCCAACGCGCGGCGGCACACCTCGTTCTCGAGCGTGCAGGTGTTCCCCGTCATCGACGACAGCATCAAGATCGACATCAAGGAATCGGACGTCCGCACCGACACGATGCGTTCGGGGGGCGCCGGCGGTCAGCACGTCAACAAGACCGAATCCGCGGTGCGCCTGACGCATATTCCGACCGGTGTCGCGGTGGTCTGTCAGGCCGGTCGCTCCCAGCACAAGAACCGGGCGCAGGCCTGGGACATGCTGCGTGCGCGCCTCTACGAGATCGAGCTGAAGAAGCGCGAGGAGAAGGCCGCCGCCGACCAGGCTGCCAAGACTGACATTGGCTGGGGCCACCAGATCCGCTCCTACGTGCTGCAGCCCTATCAGATGGTGAAGGATCTGCGCACGGGTGTGCAGACCTCCGACACCTCGGGCGTGCTGAACGGCGAGCTCGACGAGTTCATGGCGGCGACCCTGGCGCAGCGCGCCTTCGGCACCACCACCGGCGAGATCGAGGACGTGGACTGATCATGCCCCGCGTCGCCTTCATCGGGCTTGGACGGATGGGCCATGGCATGGCCGGGCGCTATCTCGATGCCGGCTTCACGGTGACGTTGTGGAATCGTACCAAGCCCAAGGCCGAAGACCTGATCGCGCGTGGCGCCCATTGGGCAACGTCCCCTGAGGACGCCGCGATCGATGCCGACGCCGTCGTGACCATGGTCGCCGATGACGAGGCCTCGCGTGCGGTCTGGCTTGGGCCCAAGGGCGCTGCCAAGACCGCGAAGGCAGGCACCATCGCGATCGAATGCTCGACCGTCTCCTATGACCATGCCCGCGAGATGGGCCGCGAGCTGAATGCGCGCGGCCTCATCTACATCGACTGCCCCGTGACCGGATTGCCCGATGCGGCCGCAGCCGGGAAGCTGACACTCTTGGCTGGCGCCGATCCGGCCGATCTCGCTCGCGCGCGGCCTTATCTCGACCCAATCGGCTCAACCATCCGCCATTTCGGTGCGGTCGGCACCGGGACGGTCTACAAGCTCATCAACAATCTGATGGGCGCGATCCAGATCGCCGGCCTCGCCGAGGGCCTTGCCATCGCCGAGCAGGCCGGACTCGACATGAATCTGGTGCTGGAGTCGATTCTGTCAGGCGTCGCGGCAAGCCCGCAGGTGCAGCGCCACTCCAAGCGCATGGTTGCCCGCGATTTCAGCGGTGCGACCTTCACGTCGGCGCTGCGGCACAAGGATGCCGCTTATGCCGTGAATTTGGCGGAGAGCCTGCTGGCCAGCAAGCCGCTGGTCGCGCGCGCCGCCGTCGAGGCCTACGCGCAGGCGAAAGCGACGATGCCCGACGATGATGAAGGCAGGATCATCGAACTGGTGTCGCGGCCGAAGAAATCCTCCTAGCCAAGTGCACCAATATGGGGCCGCCTTGGCCGCTCCATTCATTCCGAGCGCCGGTTTTGCAAACCGGTGCTTCATCGGAAATCGGGTGGCACTATCGGGGCGCAGCGTTCTAGGTGATGGGCTCGGCCGCCGAAGTGAGACACCGTGCCCGCCAACGATAACCAGATTGATGCGCGCGACTGGTCGCTGCTCGCCGTGCTCTCGGTGCTCTGGGGTGGCTCGTTCTTCTTCAACAGCGCGGGCTTACGGGAATTGCCGCCGCTGACGCTGGTGTTCCTGCGCGTCGCGCTTGGCGCGGCCACTCTCCTACCGTTGCTCCGTATGCAGGGGATCGGCTTCCCCTCGGGCACGATGGGATGGAGGCCGTTCGTCGCGATCGGGCTGCTCAACAACGTGATTCCGTTCTCGCTCATTGTAATCGGCCAGACTTTCAATCCGAGCGGGCTGGCGTCGATCCTGAACGCGACCGCGCCGCTGTTCACCGTGGTGGTAATGGCGGCGGCCGGCGACGAGGCCTTGCAGATGCGTCGTATGGCCGGGGTGGCGCTGGGGCTTGCCGGCGTGATCATCCTGCGCGGTTGGGGTTTCGAGACAAGGCCGGGACAGGGGCTCGGCATCCTGCTCTGCCTCGGCGGCGCCTTCAGCTATGGTCTTGCGGCGCTCGCGGCGCGGCGGTTGCTGAAGGACACGCACCCGCTTGGAGCGGCGACATTTCAACTGATGGCATCCACCGTGATGATGGCGGTCGTCGCCGGCGCGGTGGAGCGGTCCTGGCAGCTACCGCTACCGAGCCCGACGACCTGCCTCGCCGTGCTTGGTCTTGCCGCGCTTTCAACGGCGCTCGCCTACATCGTCTTCTTCCAGATCGTGCGGCGCTCGGGCGCGAGCAATGTCATGCTGGTGACGCTGCTCATTCCCGTCACCGCGATCCTTCTGGGATGGCTGGTGCTGGGTGAGCCGATCTCCATGCGCGAGATCGCCGGCGCCATCGTCATCGGCAGCGCATTGCTCGTGATCGACGGACGCGTGCCCGGCCTGCTGCGCCGCGGCGCGTAAGTTCCCGCTCTATCGTTTCATCTTGCGGAAAATCCCGGTGCTTGCCAGCGGCAGGGCGCCTTGCGACACTCCCTGCATAACAAGACTACAAAAATACAGGGGAGAGAACGATGCCGGGTCGTCGCACCAACCTTGCTGCCCTCGCCATGCTTGCTGCCGGAGTGCTCGCCACGACACCGGCCTCGGCGCAGAAAAAATACGACCCCGGCGCCAGCGACACCGAAATCAAGATCGGCAACATTATGCCCTATAGCGGGCCGGCGTCCTCCTATGGCGTGATCGGCAAGACCGAGGCCGCCTTTTTCAGGATGATCAACGATCAAGGCGGCATCAACGGGCGAAGGATCAACTTCATCAGCTATGATGACGCCTATTCGCCCCCGAAGGCGATCGAACAGGCGCGCAAGCTCGTCGAGAGCGACGAGGTTCTCTTGATCTTCCAGTCGCTCGGCACGCCCTCGAACTCCGCGATCATGAAATACATGAACGCCAAGAAAGTGCCGCAGCTCTTCGTGGCCTCCGGTGGCACCAAGTTCGGCGATCCCAAAAATTTCCCCTGGACCATGGGCTTCCAGCCCAACTATCAGAGCGAGGGGCGGATCTATGCAAAGTACATCCGCGATCATTTCCCCGACAGTAAGATCGCGGTGTTCTGGCAGAACGACGATGCCGGCAAGGACCAGTTCAAGGGACTGAAGGACGGGCTTGGCGACAAGGCCAGCATGATCATCGCGGACAAATCCTATGAAGTCAGCGATCCCTCGATCGACTCGCAGATCGTTGCTCTTCACGATTCCGGTGCGGACATATTCTTCTCATGGGCCGCGCCAAAAGGGTCGGCGCAGGCAATCCGGAAGGTGGGTGAACTCGGCTGGAAGCCAAAGTTCTTCCTGGCCAACACCGCGACCTCGGTTGCCTCGGTGCTCAAGCCGGCCGGGCTGGACTATTCCAAGGACATCATCTCGACGGTCTATCTGAAAGACCCGACCGATCCGACCTGGGACAAGGATCCGGCTGTGGTGAAATGGCGCGCGTTCATGGACAAATATTATCCCGATGGCGACAAGACTAACGCCAACAATGTCTATGGCTATGTCCAGGCCGAAGCGATGGTCCAGGTCCTAAAGCAGTGCGGCGACCATCTCACCCGCGAGAACGTGATGAAGCAGGCTGCGAACCTGAAGGATTTCCACACTGACCTGATGCTGCCGGGCATCATGGTCAACACCTCGCCCGACGATTATTTCCCGATCGAGCAGATGCAGCTGATGCGCTTCAACGGGCAAGCGTGGGAGCTGTTCGGTGACGTCATCACAGGTGAGGTCGGCCACGAGCGCAGCCATTAATCCGCCGCTGTATCAGCGTTAGCCCGCGCTGAGCCGCACGCCGGCGCGCAAAAATTTCTGCGGATCGACCGCTTCGCCCTCGTTGCGGGTCTCATAGTGCAAATGCGGACCGGTGGAACGGCCGGTCGATCCGACGAGACCGATCACCTGGCCGATCTTGACGACCTCGCCGATCCTGACGTTGATCTCGGAGAGATGGCCATAGCGGGTCGAAAGCCCGTTGCCGTGATCGACCTCGACCATGCGGCCGTAGCCGCCGGACCAGCCGGCGGAAATCACCTTGCCGTTGGCGGTGACGCGAACGGGATCGCCGGTGGCGGCGCGGAAGTCGAGCCCGGTATGCATTGCGGGCCGGCCGAGGAAAGGATCGCTGCGCACGCCGAAGCCGGAGGTGAACTCGACCTCGCCAATGACGGGCTTGCGATAAGGCACCAGCGCCAGCGTGCGATTGAGCCGGTCCAACTCGGAGCGCGTGGTGTTGATGCGATAGAGCTGCTTCTCGAACGGCCCGGCGTTCGGCGTCAATTTGACGGGTACGTAAGGCCCACCCATTGCGGTGCGCGGTACGGCGGCTTCGAGAGTGGCGAGGCTGAGGCCGAGATCGCTGACGACGCCGCGCATCCGGCGCATGCGTGAATCCATGCTTTCCTCAACGGCGTTGAGCGCCGCCATCTGGCGACGCTCGACCTGATCAAGCGAAGCCGTGAGCCGGACCAGGACGTTGTCGAAGCCCTGGTTCTTGGCGAATTGGCTGGTCGGCGGCGCCGCGACGGTCGGCGCGCGCGACTCGAGCCGCGCTTCGCGATCCGGCGGCGCCACGAAGATCACGGTGTCGCTGATCGGCGACGGCTTCGGCGTGCCCTGGGTTGCGTTCTGGCCGGCGTCACCACGCTGCGGTGTCGAGCGCGGGATCGACCCGGTCACGTCGGGCATGGCGCCGAGCGCCGTCGCCCGGGATTCCAGCGCCGTCTGGCGCTTCATGATCTGGTCGAGCTTCTGATCGAACTGCTCCTGGTCGAGCAGCTGCCGGCTGGTGGTGCGGTCAACCTTGGCGCGCAGCTCGGCGATACGGTCTTCATAGGCGTACTGCATCTCGGCCTGGCGGGCGATCAGCCGGGTCAGGACGTCGTCGCGGAAGGCGAAGTAGGTGGCGGTGGCGGCCGACCACAGTCCGAGCAGCACGACCGTGCCGACCACGATCCAGAACACCACGGGTCCGAAGCGGACTTGCTTGCCGGCATGGACGATGGTGTAGGCGTCGTCGGTCGCGGGAAGGGGAATCGCAACCGCCGCCGCTGGGGCGGCTGGATGGCGATGGAAGGCCCGTCCGTGGTGGTGAGGATGATGTTGGGGGTACTGCGAGTATTGGGCAGAACTTTTCGACATCGGCACTCCCGCGCCGGTCGGATGAGTCCGTACGGCCTAATTGCCGCAGCAATCTGGGCCGGTCATGGTTAATTTTCCGGAAACGGGAACATTCGAATTTAAAGGACTGGTTAAAGACTTCTTGCCGCTTCCAGGACCTCATCGGCATGGCCGTCGACCCGGACCTTGCGCCAGATCCGGGCCACCTTGCCATCGCTCCCGACCAGCACCGTGGTGCGAAGAATTCCGAGGAAACTCTTGCCATACATGGACTTTTCGCCCCAGGCGCCGTAGGCCTCCAGCATCTCGTGCGTCTCGTCCGAGACGAGTGGAATGGTGAGCTTGTGCTTGTCGCGGAACTTTTCCTGGGCCTTTAACGGATCCGCGGAGATGCCGAGCACGGCCGTGCCGGCAGCCGTGAAGGCGTCCGCCAGCCGGGTGAAGTCGATGGCCTCCCTGGTACAACCGGGCGTGTCGGCGCGGGGGTAGAAGAACAGCACCAGCTTTTGCCCGGCATAGTCCGCCAGCGTGACCACATCGCCGCCGTCGCGGGGCAGACGGAAGGCCGGAGCCTTCTGGCCCTCGGTCAAGGCGACCTTCGCCGCCGCGGGCGACTTGGAAGAATTTAACTGTTTCGAGGCGGCCTTATGCGATCCTGCTTTTGCTACGGTCTTGGTTGATTTGCTCGCCGGCGTCCGCTGTGTTTTCGCGGACCTTGTTTGAGTCGCTGCCCGCGTTTTCAGGGTCTTCTTTTTAGCCGTCGGACTGCCGGAGGGCGTTTTGGACGATTTCTTTTGGGATTTCTTGGACATACGCCTTCCTTTCGTCGCTTTCGGCAGGTCAACCAAAGCGGTATTGCAGCTCTCGTCCGGTGTGCCGGAATCGCGCCCTCGGCTGGGCAAGTCTGACGACGCCGGAGTATGGTTACAAGGAATTCCACGCACCACCCCACTGCTCGTTGAACGCGCTGCCGGGGCGAAATGACGAACAGCAGGAATATTCGAAGTACGGCGGCATTGCCGGCGCAGGGGCCTTCGCTCCCCATCGACGGCTGCGGTCCCGGCGGCGCTCAATCCGACGATGGACGCCTGTATCGAGAGGCAATGGCAAGGAATAAGTCGCCCCAGGATTACACGCGGGACTTCGATCGGCGCGGCGGTCAATCACAGCCGCAGGAATGGGATGACGCCGATTGGGATCCGGATCAGGAGGAGGCGGCGGGCCATCGCGCGCGCCGGCTGTTATCGCGTTCCAATTCGGGTTTCCATCGCCTCGGTGACGGGTTTGGATCTTTGCGTCGCTGGCTGGGCGGCGGCCGCTGGCTGAAGCGGCTGGCCGTCGTCGTTGGCGTCCTCGTCGTCATTTTCGTCGGCTGTTTCGGCACGCTGTGGTGGCGGCTCGGCGCCGGTCCCATCAATCTCGACATTGCAACGCCGTGGCTGGCAGCCGCCATCGAGGACAATATCGGCCACGGCAACACCGTAGAGGTGGGCGGCACCCAGATCGAGCGGGCGGGGCGGGTCCGGATCGCCGTCCGCATCCGTGACATCGTCGTCCGCGACCGCGATCACGCCATCGTCGCCAGTGCGCCGAAGGCCGAGGTCAAGCTGTCGGGTACGGGTCTCCTCATGGGGCGCCTGCGCGCAGAAAGCCTCAATCTCGTCGATGCCGAGCTCGCGATCCGCATCGCACCTGACGGCACCGTCACGGTCTCGGCCGGCGATACCGCAAAGCCGCTGGCAACCGGCGTGGCCTCCAAGAAAGAGGCAGGCTTGCCGCCGACATTCCCACGCAATGGCGTCCCGCCGCCGCCATTCGCCACAGCGCCTGCGGGCCCGGACCCATCCCAGGCTGCTCCCCAGGCGACCGCACAGAGCGGAATTCTTCAGGGCCTCGATTGGCTCGATAGTCTGAGCATGACCGGCCTTGACGGCCAGAACCTCAACGAGATCGGTCTGAAGAACGGCAATCTGATCGTCGACGACCAGCAGCGCGGCAGCAGATGGTCGTTCGAGAACATCACGCTCAGCCTGCGCCGCCCGAGCAGTGGCGGCGTCGCGCTCAGCCTCGGCGAGGAGGGCGCGCGCCCGTGGATGCTGCGCGCCACGATCGGGCCGGCCGAGAACGGCGTGCGCTCGGTCGACATCCGCGCCGACAAGGTCTCGACCTCCAACATCCTCTTGGCGCTGCGGGTCAAGGATCTCACCTATACCGCGGACCTGCCGCTGACGGGCGAGCTGAAGGGCGAACTCGGCCGCGACGGGGTGCCGACCTACTTCCGCGGCAAGATTGCGGTCGGCGCGGGCAACATCATTGACACCGACACGCCCGATTATCCGATGGCGATCGACTCGGCCGAGATCAACGTCGAGTGGGACGCGAACCGGCGGGTGCTGGTCGCTCCGTTCAAAATTCTCTCCGGCGCCAACCGCCTGACCCTGCTGGGGCATCTCGAGCCACCGAATGGCGCCACCAATGACTGGCAGCTCGGCTTCAGTGGCGGCTCAATCCTGCTTGGTGGCATCGACAACGAGCCGCCGCTCGTCTTCAACCGTATTGCGATCGGTTTCCGTTTCGACACTGACCACAAGCGCCTCTTGCTGACGCAGGCCGATATCAGCAATGGCGAGATCGGTGTCGCCGGCACCGGTGCCATCGACTATTCGGGCGAGCCGCGGCTGACGCTCGGCTTTGCGGGAACGCCGATGTCGGCCTCCGCGCTGAAGCGGATGTGGCCCACATTGATTGTTCCCGAGCTGCGTGAATGGGTGATCGAGCGGATCGAGCGCGGCACGCTCCAGCGGATCGAGATCGGCGTCAACTCGCCGGTGAAGAACCTTCCGCGCAAGGGGCCTCCCATCCCCGATGACGGCCTGTCGGTCAACATCGTGGCAAGCGGTGTCGCGGTGCGTCCGGTGGACGGCATGCCGGTGGTGCACGATGCCGATCTGAAGGCGCGCGTGACCGGCCGCACTGCGACCGTGAACATCGGGCAGGGCATTGCCGATACGCCCGCCGGCCGCAAGATCACGATCTCCGACTTCACTTTCGAGGTGCCGGACATGGCGCCCAAGCCGTCGCCGTCGCGCACGAGATTTCGCGTCGACGGACCGGTGCCCGCGGCGGCCGAAATGCTCTCCAATGATCGCCTGAGCGATCTGTCTTCGACCGTCGTCGATCCCAATACCAGCAAGGGGACGTTCTCGGCGAACATCCAGCTCGGCATGCCGGTCAAGGGCGAGCTGACCAGGGCCGACACCACCTATGCCGTGACAGCCGAACTCAACGGCTTTGCCGCCGACAAGCTGGTGATGAACCAGAAGCTGGAGGCCAACAACCTCAAGATCATCGCGAGCAACCAGGGCTATCAAGTCAAGGGAGACGTCAAGATCAACGGGCAGGCCGCCTCGCTCGACTATCGCAAGCCGGCCGAGGGCGACGCGGAGGTCAGATTGCAGGCGACGCTGGACGATGCCAGCCGCGCGCGCCTGGGGTTCGATCTCAGCCCTGCCGTGAGTGGATCGTTGCCGATCAAGCTGTCGGGCAAGATCGCGAGCGGCGCGGATCAGACGACGAAGCTCGGCGTCGAGGCCGACCTGACCTCGGTGAAGCTCGACAACATCTTGCCCGGCTGGGTCAAGCTGCCGGGCAAGTCCGGCAAGGCCAGCTTCAAAGTGGTGCCGGCGGCGCAATCGACGCGTTTCGAGGACATCGTCATCGAGGGCGGTGGCGCCTCGATCAAGGGCTCGCTCGAGATCGATGCGAATGGCGACCTCATCAACGCAAACTTCCCGACCTATTCGCCCTCCGACGGCGACAAGGCCTCGTTGAAGGTGGAGCGCAGCCAGGACGGCGTGGTGCGCGGCACCATGCGCGGCGACGTGTTCGATGGCCGCGGTTTCCTGAAGTCGGCGATCTCAGGCAATTCCAAGGACGATGCCAAGAACAAGCTGAAGAACATCGATTTCGACATCGACGTGAAGCTCGGCGCCGTCGCCGGCTTCAACGGCGAGGCGATGCGCAGCGTCGATGCCAAGATGTCGAAACGCAACGGCGCCGTCAAAGCCTTCACGCTGAGTGGCAAGATCGGCCGTGATACGCCGGTGGCGGCCGATTTGCGCGGTGGGCGGGCGCAGGGCAGCCGTGAAGTGATCTATCTCCAGACCAACGATGCCGGCGCGCTGCTGCGCTTCACCGATACCTATACCAAGGCGGTCGGCGGCCAGATGGTGGTGGCGATGGAGCCGCCGACATCCGAGCCGAACACGTCGCGCGAGGGTCTCATCAACGTGCGCGACTTCACAGTCAAGGGCGAGGCGCAGCTCGAGCGCGTTGCTGCCGGCGCGCCCAACGGCACCGGCAACGGCGTCTCCTTCAGCGCGCTCCGCGCCGAGTTCACCCGTCAGAATGGCGCGCTCACGATCCGTGACGGCGTCGTCAAGGGACCGATGATCGGCGCCACCATCGAGGGCTCGATTGACTATCCCGGCAACCAGGTGTGCATGAGCGGCACCTTCGTGCCGATGTATGGCGTCAACAACATCTTCGGCCAGATCCCGTTGTTCGGCATCTTCCTCGGCGGCGGCAACAACGAGGG
Source organism: Bradyrhizobium sp. 153 (assembly GCF_023073835.1). NCBI lineage: Bacteria > Pseudomonadati > Pseudomonadota > Alphaproteobacteria > Hyphomicrobiales > Nitrobacteraceae > Bradyrhizobium > Bradyrhizobium sp. 153. Next base: position 93,774 of record NZ_JADPKH010000028.1, read on the forward strand.
GCTGATCGGCGTGACCTACGAGGTCGTCGGCACCCCGGCCGCGCCCGTGATGCGCGTCAATCCGATCTCGGCGATGGCGCCGGGCCTGTTCCGCAAGATCTTCGAGTTCAACACTGGCAAGCAGAACTCGCCATTCGAGGAATTCCAGTCGCAATCGAACGACGGGTCGACCGGATCGACGCGGCAGCTGTCGAGCGGTTGCAGCCTGGCGCGGCGATAGAAGCGGGACTCAAGAGTCCGTCATGCCCGGGCTTGTCCCGGGCATGACGCATGTGGTGGTCGGAAACTTACGCCGCGCGCACGCCGGCCAGGAACGTGCCGACCTCGCCCGAGAGCTGTTCTGCCTGCTTGGAGAGGCTCGAGGCGGCCGCGAGCACCATGCCGGCAGCGTTGCCGGTCTCGTTCGCAGCCGTGCTAACGGCGCTGATATTGGTCGTGACCTCCTGGGTCGCTTCTGCGGTCTGCGACACGCTGCGGGCGATCTCGGCGGTGGCGGCACCTTGCTCCTCGATGGCCGCGCCGATCGAGGTCGCGATGCGACTGACCTCCTCGATGGTGGCGGTGATGCCGCCGATTGCGTCCACCGCTTCTTTGGTCGCGCCCTGGATCTGGGCGATCTTGTCCCCGATCTCGCGGGTGGCTTCCGCGGTCTGGCTCGCGAGCGACTTCACCTCGGAGGCGACCACGGCAAAGCCACGGCCGGCTTCGCCTGCGCGTGCAGCCTCGATAGTGGCGTTGAGCGCGAGCAAATTGGTCTGTGCCGCGATGCTGGAGATCAGCTCGGCGACGTGCTCGATCTGCTGGGCACCATCGGACAACGCGCGCACGATCGTGTCGGTGCGGCGCGCACTGTCCACCGCGCGTCCGGTGACTTCGGCGGACTGCGCGACCTGACGGCTGATCTCGGTGATGGAAGAGGAGAGCTCTTCGGCGGCGGCCGCGACGGTCTGGACGCGCTGGCTGGCCTCCGTAGCGGCCGAGCCGACCACGGCGGCGCGGCGGTTGGTGCCTTCGGCGGTGGAGGACATCGACTTGGCGGTCGCCTCGAGCTCGCCGGAGCCCGAAGCCATCAGCCCGACCAGCCGGCCGACGGACGCATCGAAGCGGTCGGCAAGCGCGATCAAGGCATCGCGTTTCTCCTGCTCGCTACGGGTCTTGGTGGCGACCTGCTCGGCCTCCAGGTTACGCGCGGTCAGCGCGGTTTGCCGGAGCACTTCGAGCGTCTCGGCCATGCGGCCGATCTCGTCGCCGCGGTCGGTCTCTTCGACCGCCTTGTCGATGGCGCCTTCCGAAATCTGCTGCATGCGGTTCTTCTGGCGGTCCAGCGCGGCGAGCACGTCGCGGGCGATCAGCCAGGACAGCATCGCCATCAGCAGCATCAGGCCGACGCCGATGGCGGCGAGCTCCAGCGTCAGCGCGCGCACGTCGGCGTCGATGTCGTCGACGTAGAGTCCGTAGCTGATGGTCACGTTCCAGGGCTCGAATCTGCGCGCGAACACGGTCTTGCGGACCGGCTCGGTCTGGCCGGGGCGGGGATAGAGATAGGAGGTCACGCCACCCTGCGCGGTGTCGGTGCCGGCCCTGATGATGGCGTCGGCAATCAACACGCCGTTGGAATCCTTGGCGCCGGTGATCTTGCCTTCGAGCTGCTGATTGGCGCCGTTCACGACCAGGGAGGTGTCCTGATTATAGACCACCGGGTAGCCCTGGCCGCCGTTAAAGCTCATGCGGCGGCCGCGTTGGTGGAACAAGCTCTTGGCCTCGGCTTGCGTAAGCTTGCCGGCTGTCACCTCGTCCTGGAGCGATTGCGCGTAATTATAGAGGAGCTCCACCGCCGTCCGCATCTGCTGGACGCGGTCCTCCATCATGCGGCCCTTGCTCAGCACGGCCGATACCCCGATGATGGCCGTGACCGTGAGCGCCGCGAGGCAGACCATGCTGGCAAGCTTGGTGCGGATCTTCAGATGACTGAGCAGTTGCATCACGGTCTCAACGAATGGTGGTTATTGCTCGCGTCGGTAGCATGAAGTTCTTACCAATCATGAACGGACGCGGGCAACGCGCTGCCATGCATGCGGCGTTCGCAGTCGCATGCGCAAACGCGCCGCGCCTGCGCATGGCGCATCCAATCGCGGGAAGAATTGATGCTGGATTTTGGTGTGGCCGAGCCTTGCCGGGACAGCGATGAGTCGATTCGTTCACCGCATCATCATGTCGGTGCTGCTCGTGGCGGCTCTCGTTGTCATCTGGAACGTGCTGGGCGCGCGTTGAGCCGGCACCGGCAAATGCGCCGGTGCCCTGTTTTTCCTTCGAATCCGCGAGCGCGTCAGCGCCGCGCGTAGGCGCCGCCGGTCGAATCGCTTTCCTTGCCCATCGCCGCATCGACGCTGACCGACCCGCCGCCGGCTGCCGAGAGGTAGAGGCAGGCGAAGCAGAACAGGATGGCGGCGGTGCCGCCGTTGAGCAGCGGCAGGAACACCGGCGTTTCGCCCTTGAACATGTGGCCCATGAAGTAGGCGAAGGCCATCTCACCCGAGAGAATGAAAGCCGCGAGGCGGGTGAACAGACCGAGCATCAGGAGCGCACCGAGCACCAGCTCGATCGCGCCTGCCGTCCAGATCAGCGGCGGGATGTTGGCGAAGTAAGGAAGCACCGGAAACTTGAAGATCTTCGCAACGCCGTACTGGAACAGCAAGAGGCCGGTGATGAAGCGAAACAGGCTCAGGAGAACCGGTTGAAAGCGAGTGAGATAGGGAAAGTTCATTGGTTTGTGCCCTCCATCCAATGCGCGACTTGGACCGTATTCGATTCCGCCTCGCAAGCCATCAGGATCAATTCCGCGCTGACATTTTCGTCATGTCGGACAAAACACCGCAGGCTCCGCCCTCAGTCGCGCGCGATCCGCATTTTTTCCTGTGTTGGCGTCGTGCCCATCCGTAATTTTCCGGTGACGCAAACGAACTCAAGTTACCCCTGGGAAACCTACCGTCGCAAGGCAGGCACGACCAGGAATGGAATCATCCCGAGCACCACACTCGCAAGTGCGAAGGCGAGCAGCGCGTTGTAGCCATGGGTCGCGTCATGGATCAGGCCGCCGCTCCAGGAGCCGAATGCTGAGCCGAGGCCACTGCCGATCGAGATGGTGCCATAGATGGTGCCCACCCGTTTTCCCTGGAAGATTTTCATCGCGGTTGCGGTGATCAGCGGCCCGCGCGAGCCCATCATGCTGCCGAAGCAGACGACGAAACCGGTGAGCAGGATGATGTTCGGATAATACTGCAAGAGCCAGAGCAGGAAGATGCCGAGCATCGAGATCGCGTAGCTCAGCAGCACCGACGGCCGGCGCCCGATCAGCCCGTCGAGCGCGGAGATCCCCAACATCCCGAACACCAGCACGACGCCGGAGAAGCCCCAGGCAGTCGCGGCCTGAAGCGGCGGGAAACCGGCATCGATCAGATAGGCCACGATCTGCGCCGCGATCGCGTACATGCCGACCGCGGTGAAGAAGAAGGTCGAGAACAGCGCCCAGAAGGCGTGATGGCGCATGGCGCCAACAAGCGTCCAGCCGTTGTCCACGAAATCTGGATCGGTCTTCTTGGTCACGTGCGGCGACCCGGCAGCGAACAGCGGCCATGGCAGCAGCATGAGCGGCACCAGCAGGCCCAGCGCAGCGAAGCCGAACAGCTGATAGGTCTCGCGCCAGCCGATGTGATCGATCAGGAGCTGCGAGGCCGGCAGCAGCGCCAGCACGCCGCCGCCCATTGCCGAATAAACCACGGCCATCGCGGTCGGCAGCCGCGGCCCGAACCAGCGGCCGAGCAGAATCGAATTCGGCACGTTGCCGATGAAGGCGACCCCGATCCCGACACACAGTCCGATCGAGAGCTGGAATTGCCAGAGCGCTTGCGCATGGCCCGCAATCAGGAAGGCCGAGCCGAGCAGGAACAGTCCGAGCGCGTAGACGACGCGGGGACCGGAATGGTCGAATAGCCGCCCGACCAGAGGCGCGGTCAGTCCGCTGACGAGCCAGGTCAGCGAATAGATCGAGACGACCTGCGCGCGATCCCAGCCAAAGCTTTCGGAGATGGGCTTGAGGAAGACGGTGAAGCTCTCGCTGAGGCCGCGGCCAAGGACAGCCAGCGCGAAACACAGCGCGAGCACGACGAGCGCGGTCCGCACGGCACCTCCCGGCGCAGCCGCTGCGCGGTCCTCGGCCTGCCTGGGCGTGTTCTGGTCCATTGCCGGTCAAGGAGCGCGCTTCGCCGCGCCCTGACAAGCAGCGAAAAGCTCATACGCCTATGCAGGCTTGATGAGGACGTGCTTCTTCTTGCCGAACGACAGCTTGATCACGCCTTCCGGTGTCAGATTGGCCACCGAGAGTGCCATCTTCTCGTCGGTGACGGGGGCGTCGTTGATGCGCAGGCCGCCCCCCTTGATCTGGCGGCGGGCTTCGCCGTTTGAGGCAACCAAGCCCGCCCGAACGAAGGCGTTGAGCACGCCGAGACCATCGTCGAGCTCGCCACGCGGAATTTCCACCGTCGGCAGGCTTTCGGCGAGCGCACCTTCCTCAAAGGTGCGGCGCGCGGTCTCTGCCGCCTCGTTCGCGGCATCGCGGCCGTGCAGCAGCGCGGTCGCTTCGGTGGCGAGCACCTTCTTGGCCTCGTTGATCTCCGCGCCGCCGAGCGCCTCGAGCTTCTTGATCTCGCTTATCGGCAGCGTCGTGAACAATTTCAGGAATTTGCCGACGTCGGCATCCTCGGTGTTGCGCCAGTACTGCCAGAAATCATACGGCGAGAACTGGTCGGCGTTGAGCCAGACCGCGCCTTGCGCGGTCTTGCCCATCTTGGCGCCGGACGCGGTCGTCAGCAGCGGCGTCGTCAGCGCGAACAGCTGGTGCGTGCCCATGCGGCGGCCGAGATCGACGCCCATGATGATGTTGCCCCACTGGTCCGAGCCGCCCATCTGGAGGCGGCAACCGGTGCGCTTGGCGAGCTCGACGAAGTCGTAGGCCTGGCAGACCATGTAGTTGAACTCGATGAAGCTCATCTCCTGCTCGCGCTCAAGGCGCAGCCGCACGGAGTCCATGGTCAGCATACGGTTGACCGAGAAATGCCGGCCGACGTCGCGCAGCATCTCGATCCAGTTCAGCTTGGTCAACCACTCGGCGTTGTCGAGCATGACAGCGTCGCTCTTGCCTTCGCCATAGCGCAGCACCTTGGCGAACACGCCGCGGATCGAGGCCTTGTTCGCCTCGATCTCGGCGACCGTGCGCATCGCGCGCGTCTCGTCCTTGCCGGAGGGATCGCCGACCATGGTGGTGCCGCCGCCCATCAGCGTGATCGGCTTGTTGCCGGATTGCTGCAGCCAGTGCAGCATCATCATGGTCAGATAGTTGCCGATATGTAGCGAGGGGGCGGTGCAATCGTAGCCGACATAGGCGGTCGCCTCGCCCCTAGCGGCGAGCGCGTCCAGCCCCTCGAAATCGGAGCACTGGTGGATGAACCCACGTTCCTGCAGGGTGTTGAGGAAATCCGATTTGAATGCAGTCATTTGTCGGCGTGCCTGACAATTCTTGGTTTACTGTTTTGGGAGCAATTTAAGGGTCTTGCGTGGGAACTCGATTGCCACCCGCCACTTGGCGCAGTGGCATTATAAGATGTGTCCCTCTGGCACAAGATCGGCATGCCAGGGTGGGCCTTTGAGGACGCTGGTCCATGATGTTGACGGCACTCGGTCTGATGAGCGGCACCTCGCTGGACGGGGTGGATGTCGCGCTGATCGAAACCGACGGAAAGCACGTCAAGGCGTTCGGACCGACCGGCTACCGGCCCTATGGTCCGGTCGAGCGCTACCTGCTGCGCCAGGCGCTCTCCGAGGCCGTGCACCTACGGCAACGTGATGCCCGGCCTGGGATCCTGGCCGAGGCTGAGCGCGCAGTGACGCAGGCCCATGCCGAGGCGGTCGCCGCTTTCGTCGCGCAGAACCGGATGAGGCCGGAGGACATCGACATCGTCGGCTTCCACGGCCAGACCGTGCTGCACCGGCCCGAACAGCGGCTGACGGTGCAGATCGGCGATGGGCCGGCGCTGGCCAAGGCGATTCATATCCCGGTCATGTATGATTTCCGCGCCGCCGACGTCGATGCCGGCGGGCAGGGCGCGCCGCTCGTGCCGGTCTATCATCGGGCGCTCGCCAATTCGCTGGAGCGCGAGGGCCCGATCGCGGTGATCAACATCGGCGGCGTCTCCAACATCACCTATATCGACGGCGGCGACACGCTGATCGCCTGCGACACCGGGCCCGGCAATGCGCTGCTCGACGACTTCATGTACCGCGCTATGAACCAGGCGTTCGACGCGGAGGGAAAGTTCGCCGCGCTCGGCAAGGCTGATGAGGCCTGGATCGCGCGGGCACTGGCGCAGCCGTTCTTCGCAGCGCCGCCGCCAAAGTCGCTCGACCGCAACGACTTTGCCGCGCTGAAGCTCGGCGACATGCCACCGGCCGACGGCGCCGCGACGCTGACCGCGTTCACTGCGGCGGCGATCGCCCGCATCATCCCGCTGCTGCCGCGACGGCCGCGCAGCTGGATCGTCTGCGGGGGCGGGGCCCGCAACCTCACCATGCTGCGGATGCTCCGCGAGCGGGTGGGCTCGGCCACGGTCGAGGCCGCGGAGACGCTCGGCTGGGCCGCCGACGCTATCGAGGCGCAGGCCTTCGGTTTCCTTGCCGCGCGCGGCCTCAAGGGCTTGCCGCTATCCTATCCGGCAACGACGGGCGTGCCGATACCGATGACGGGTGGGGTGATTGCGCGGCCTTGAAGATCACAGGCAGTTGACGGAGGTGCATTGATCTTGACATGTGCATGCAAGTGCATCTACATAGATGCAATTGCATCTAACTGTCGGGATCGCCGTTATGACCGCTCCGCTCAAACTGATCAGCCACAAACTGTGCCCCTATGTGCAGCGCGCCGTGATCGCGCTCAAGGAGAAGGGCGTGCCGTTCGAGCGGATCGATATCGATCTCGCTGACAAGCCGGACTGGTTCTTGAAATTGTCGCCGCTCGGCAAGGTGCCGGTGCTGGTGGTTGCGACAGACAAGGGCGAGGTGGCGTTGTTTGAGAGCAACGTGATCTGCGAGTACATCGAAGACACGCAAGGCGGTGCGAAGCTGCATCCGGCGGATGCGCTGAAACGTGCCGAGCATCGCGCTTGGATGGAGTTCGGCTCGGCGATCCTTGGCGACCTCTGGGGGCTGGAGACGACGACCGATCCGGCGACATTCGAGAGCAAGCGCGAGGCGCTCGCGGCCAAATTCGCACGCGTGGAAGCCGCGCTTGGCGCAGGGCCGTACTTCGCGGGCGACGCATTCAGCCTCGTGGATGCAGTGTTTGCCCCGATCTTTCGCTATTTCGACGTGTTCGATGAATTGATTGAGCTCGGAATCTTCAACGATCTGCCCAAGGTCCGCGCGTGGCGGGCCGAGCTTGCGAAGCGTCCGAGCGTGCGCTCTGCGGTCGGCGCGGACTATCCGCAATTGCTGCGGGCCTTCCTGGTGCGCCACGACGCGCATCTCTTGAAGCTCGCGGCCTGAGGCTACGCCGATGTCGCAGTCCACGGCCTGGCTCATGCTGGTGATCGCCGGCGCGCTTGATGTCGGCTGGGCGATCGCAATGAAATATGCGGAAGGATATACGCGCGCAGGCTGGAGCATCGCCTCGCTCGTGCTGCTCGCTGCCTTCGTCTTCCTGCTCGGGCGTGCCTTGAAGGTGCTCGAGGTCGGCGTTGCCTATTCGGTGTGGACCGGCATTGGCGCGGCCGGCACGTTCCTGATGGGCGTCGTGCTGTTCGGCGAGACCTTGAGCGCGGTGAAGCTTGCGGGCATCGCACTCGTGCTGACGGGGATCGTCGCGCTCAAGCTGGCGTAGTCAGCCCATACTGATCAGGTGCAACCGTCGGCAAGCAGCAGCCTGCTTGTCGTCGTTGCGTGCCGCACCCTGAAGAGATCCTGAATGTCGGGATCGTCGAGGAACGCTTGCGCCTTCTCGCGCTCCGCAAATTCGATGATGACGAGGCGCTCGGGCGCCCAGTCGCCTTCGATCGTGGTCGGCTCGACGCCGCGCACGATGTACCGCCCTGAATGCTTAGCAATAAATGCCGGGATTTCAGCGATGTAAGTCTTGAAGCCGACGTGGTCGTTCACCGACAGGTCAAGAACCAGATACGCCTTCATCGCTCGCAATCCCCAGCGTTGACGGTCCGCAGCCATGCCACGAACACGTCTACGCCGGAAGGCCTCAGCGCACGTTGGCGAGGCGCATGTCGAGATAGGCGGTGATGGTTTCCATCAGCGGCTCGAGCTTGGCGTCGAAGAAGTGATTGGCGCCGGGAATGACCTGCTGGTCGATCACGATGCCCTTCTGCGTCTTCAGCTTCTCGACCAGGGTGTTGACATCCTTAGGGGGCACCACGGCATCCTTTTCGCCATGCACGATCAGGCCCGAGGACGGGCAGGGCGCAAGGAACGAGAAGTCGTAGAGGTTGGCCGGCGGCGCGATCGAGATGAAGCCTTCGACCTCCGGGCGGCGCATCAGCAGCTGCATGCCGATCCAGGCGCCGAAGGAGAAGCCGGCGACCCAGCAGGCGCGCGCCTCGGGATTGATGGTCTGCGCCCAATCGAGCGCTGCCGCCGCATCCGACAATTCGCCGGTGCCATGGTCGAACGAGCCCTGACTGCGGCCGACGCCGCGGAAATTGAAGCGCAGCACGGAGAAGCCGCGATGCGCGAAGGCGTAGTAGCACTGGTACACGATCTGATGGTTCATCGTGCCGTGGAACTGCGGATGAGGATGCAGGATCATCGCGATCGGCGCGTTCTTCTGCTTGGCCGGGTGGTAGCGGCCTTCGAGACGGCCAGCGGGGCCGGTAAATATAACTTCGGGCATCGATGATCTCTTGATTGATTTCCTGGAGACGACCTCGGCAATCAACCGATTGTGGCCTCATCGGCAGATGCCGACGAAAGCGCGAATGAAGGGCGAGGAGGCGCGCGCAGCGGTGATGCGCTGACGGCGCGCGGTGACTTGACGCTGCGCGTTCTAACATAGGCTGAGGGTCAAAAAGCAAGCATCTTGAACATCAGCCAACGGGTTCAAGACGTTAGCGCGTCACGGCCGCGCCAGCTGTGGCCGCACATTCGCAAATCATGGTTGCCAAGGGCGTGCCCGCGGCCCATGTCGAGATGGCGCAACGCCGTCTGCGATGTGAGGTAATATATTACTCAATGCCGACCCGCGTCTATCTCGATTGGAACGCGACCACGCCGCTCCGCGCTGAGGCGCGGGCAGCGATGCTGGCTGCATACGACCTGATCGGTAATCCATCCTCCCTCCATGCCGAGGGGCGGGAGGCACGACGGCTGATCGAGGAGGCGCGTGCCGCGCTGGGGCTGGCGGCCGGCGCTCAGCCACGCAACGTCGTCTTCACATCCTCTGGAACCGAGGCCAATGCGCTGGCGCTGTCGCCCGGCCTGCGGGGGCCGTCCGGCGGACCCGTCGAGCGACTGCTGGTCTCCGCGGTCGAGCATGCCTCGGTGCTGGCGGGCGGCCGGTTCCCGGCGGATAAGATCCGACGGATACGGGTAACGCGCTCCGGTGTCGTCAATCTCGACGATCTGCGGGCCCAGCTCAACGCTGGCCCGCCGGCGCTAGTCTCCATCATGGCCGCGAACAACGAGACGGGCGCGCTTCAGCCTGTCGCTGAGGCTGCGCGGATCGTTCATGAGGCCGGCGGTCTCCTGCATGTCGATGGGATCCAGGCGCTTGGCAAAATTCGGTTCGATATCAAGGCTGTGGGTGCAGACCTTGCGACCTTTTCTGCGCACAAGATCGGTGGCCCCAAGGGAGTTGGCGCGCTGGTCATGGCAGAAGGGCTCGCCGGTCTGGCGCCGGTCCTGCGGGGGGGCGGGCAGGAGCTCAACCGCCGGGCGGGCACCGAGAATGTCGCGGGGATCGCCGGCTTTGGCGCGGCGGTCAGACGGGCGCTTCAGACTCTGCCGGAGGATCTGAAACGAATGGCAACCCTCAGAGATCATTTGGAAAATGGGCTTCGCGCCACGGCCGGGGCGACAATCCTCGCCGACGATGTGGAGCGGTTGCCAAATACCGTACTTTTCACCGCACCAGGGCTGAAGGCCGAGACTGCTGTGATCGGCTTCGACCTTGCAGGCGTCGCCGTGTCGTCAGGTTCGGCCTGCTCATCGGGAAAGGTCCAGCCCTCCCACGTGCTCTCCGCCATGGGGTACGATCCCATGGTGGCCCAAGGAGCGGTGCGCCTCAGTCTTGGCTGGTCCACGGAACTGGAAGAGATCAATAGGGCGTTGGAGGCTTGGCGAAAGCTCGGTAATAACCTACTTAAGAGCTAGGCGACGAAACACAGCTTGAACGATTCTAGGCGCGTGCTTTCCGCCAGAGAACATCGTAATAAACGTAATACTCGTCCGAGTTTGATCCACCGCGGTCCTTGAAACCGCGAGCGGAGGATGGAATGCCAGCCGTACAAGAGACGGTCGAGCGCGTGAAGCGCATCGACGTCGACCAATATCGTTATGGGTTTGAAACCCTGATCGACTCCGAGAAAGCCCCCAAGGGGCTATCGGAAGAGACCGTAGAGTTCATCTCGCAAAAAAAGAATGAACCCGCCTGGATGCTCCAGTGGCGGCTGGAAGCCTATCGGCGCTGGCTGACCATGACCGAGCCGACCTGGGCGCGGGTCGATTATCCCAAGATCGACTTCCAGGACCTCTATTACTACGCGGCGCCGAAGCCGAAGAAGACGGTCAGCTCCCTCGATGAGATCGATCCGGAGATCCTGAAGACCTACGAAAAGCTCGGCATTCCCCTGCGGGAAGTCGCCATGCTCGAAGGCGTCGAGCCGAAGGTTGGCGAGGAAGATCCGGCCCGCCGTAAGATCGCGGTCGACGCGGTCTTCGATTCGGTGTCGGTTGCGACCACGTTCAAGGCGGAGCTGAAGAAGGCCGGCGTGATTTTCATGCCGATCTCGGAGGCGATCCGCGAGCATCCCGAGCTGGTGCAGAAGTATCTCGGCACCGTGGTGCCCACCTCGGACAATTTCTACGCGACGCTGAACTCGGCGGTGTTCTCGGACGGCTCGTTCGTCTACGTGCCGCCCGGCGTGCGCTGCCCGATGGAGCTGTCGACCTATTTCCGCATCAACGAGCGCAACACGGGTCAGTTCGAGCGCACGCTGATCATCGCGGACAAGGGCTCCTACGTCTCCTATCTCGAGGGCTGCACTGCGCCGCAGCGCGACGAGAACCAGCTGCACGCGGCCGTGGTCGAGCTCGTCGCGCTCGACGACGCCGAGATCAAATACTCGACGGTGCAGAACTGGTATCCGGGCAATTCGGAAGGCAAGGGCGGCATCTACAATTTCGTCACCAAGCGTGGCGACTGTCGCGGTGCCAATTCAAAGATCTCCTGGACCCAGGTCGAGACGGGCTCGGCGATCACCTGGAAATATCCGAGCTGCATCCTGCGCGGCGACAATTCGCGGGGCGAGTTCTACTCGATCGCGATCTCGAACGGCTTCCAGCAGGTCGATTCGGGCACCAAGATGATCCACCTCGGCAAGAACACGTCGAGCCGCATCATCTCCAAGGGCATCGCCGCCGGCAAGTCGCAGAACACCTATCGTGGGCTCGTCACCGCGCATCGGAAAGCCACCGGCGCGCGCAACTTCACCGCCTGCGATTCCCTGCTGATCGGCGACAAATGCGGCGCGCACACCGTGCCGTACATCGAGGCGAAGAACTCCTCGGCGACGTTCGAGCACGAGGCGACGACGTCGAAGATCTCCGAGGACGTGCTGTTCTACTGCATCCAGCGCGGTCTCTCGCAGGAAGAGGCGGTTGGCCTCGTGGTCAACGGCTTCGTCAAGGATGTGCTTCAGCAGCTGCCGATGGAGTTCGCGGTGGAAGCGCAGAAGCTGATCTCGATCTCGCTTGAAGGGTCGGTCGGTTAACACCGACCCTCGCGGTGCGCTTAGGCGCTCCATGCCTCATTTGAATAGACTGGACACCAACAATGCCTTTGCTTGAAGTGAAAGACCTGAAGGTTCGTGTCGAGGAGCGTGAGATCCTCCACGGGCTGACGCTGACCGTGAATGAGGGCGAGGTGCACGCCATCATGGGACCGAACGGCTCCGGCAAGTCGACGCTCTCCCATGTCATCGCCGGCAAACCCGGCTATGAGGTCACCGACGGCCAGATCCTGTTCAGGGGCGAGGATCTCCTGGAGATGGATCCCGAAGAGCGCGCCGCCAAAGGCGTGTTCCTGGCGTTCCAGTATCCGGTCGAGATTCCCGGTGTTACCACCATGAATTTCCTCCGTACCGCACTCAATGCCCAGCGCAAGGCTCGCGGCGAGAGCGAACTGATGGTGCCGGACTTTTTGAAGAAGGTCCGCGAGGTCTCGAAGTCGCTGAACATCCCGCAGGACATGCTCAAGCGCGGCGTCAATGTCGGCTTCTCCGGCGGCGAGAAGAAGCGCAACGAGGTGCTCCAGATGGCGCTGTTCGAGCCCAGCCTGTGCATCCTCGACGAGATGGATTCCGGCCTCGACATCGACGCGCTGCGCATCGCGGCCGACGGCGTCAACGCGCTGCGCTCGCCGAAGCGCGCCATGGTCGTCATCACCCACTATCAGCGGCTGCTGAACTACATCGTGCCCGACGTCGTGCACGTGATGTCGAAGGGCCGCGTCGTGAAGAGCGGCGGCAAGGAGCTGGCACTGGAGCTGGAAGCGTCCGGCTATGCCCAGTTCGAGGACGCCGCGTAAGGAATTTTGCAATGAACGTTGCTGTGGCAAAGACCGGAAAGGGCCGCGCGGTGAGCGATCTCTTCGCCAGCGTCGAAGGCCGCTTGCCGGGTCCGCCTGCTGTGATCGCGGCGCGTCGCGAAGCCTTCGAGAATTATGAGCGGCTCGGCCTGCCGCACCGCCGGCTCGAGGAATGGAAATACACGGATCTGCGCGCGCTGGTCGGCGAGGTCCTGCCGCTGGCGGCCAGCCCCGACGCGGCCGCGCTGGCGCGCGCCGCGGACGCGGTGAAGGCGCATGCCATCGCGGGCGCCCGCAAGCTGGTGCTGGTCGACGGCGTGTTCGCGGCCGATCTGTCCGACGTGAAGGCGCTCGGCTCCGAGACGAGCCTCAAGACCCTGCGCGAGACGCTGGAGACCGATGCCGGTCTCCTCAACACGGCGCCCACCGATGCCGTGATCGCGCTGAACGCCGCCATGGCAACCGACGGCGTCGTGCTGTCGATCGCTGACGGCGCGCAGCTGTCCGCGCCGATCCAGATCATCCACATCGCAACCGCGGCTTCCGCCTCGAGCTTCACCCGTTCGCAGGTTGCGATCGGGAAGGGCGCTCGCGCCACCATCGTCGAAACCTTCGTTGCGGCAGGTAGCAAGGCCTACCAGGTCAACGATGCCGTGCTGGTGAAGGTTGGCGACGACGCCGATGTTGCACACATTCGCCTGATGGACGATGCGCCTGACGCGGTGAACGTCACCTCGCAGTTCGTGACGGTCGGCGCCAATGTGAAGTTGAACTTCTTCAACATGACCAGTGGCGCGGCGGTCAGCCGCTTGCAGGGCTTCATCACACTGGCGGGCGAGGGCAGCGAGCTCTCCGTCAACGGTGTCAACCTTTTGAAGCAGACCGAGCATGGTGACACCACACTGGTCGTCGACCACGCCGTGCCGAACTGCGTCAGCCGCGAGACTTTTCGCGCCGTGATCGACGATCGCGCTCATTCGGTATTCCAGGGGCGCATCATCGTTCGCCCCGATGCGCAGAAGACCGACGGCAAGATGATGACTCGCGCGCTGCTGCTCTCGGACGAGGCGGAAGCCGACAACAAGCCCGAGCTGGAAATCTTTGCCGATGACGTCTCCTGCGGCCACGGCGCCACTGCCGGTGCGCTGGACGACAGCCTCTTGTTCTATCTGAAGGCGCGCGGCCTGCCGGAGAAGCAGGCCCAGGCGCTGCTGATCCAGGCCTTCGTGGGCGAGGCGATCGAGCAAATCGCCGACGACGGCTTGCGCGAGCACGTGATCGGCATCGCCGAGCGCTGGCTGGAGCGCCGGTCATGAGCACGCATCCGGCGGTCAAGAACGGCGCCTACGACGTTGCGCGCGTGCGCCAGGATTTTCCCGCGCTCGCCATGCAGATCTACGGCAAGCCGCTGGTCTATCTCGACAACGCCGCCTCGGCGCAGAAGCCCGGCGTCGTGCTCGACCGCATGACGCAGGCCTATACGAGCGAATACGCTAACGTGCATCGCGGCCTGCATTACCTCGCAAATGCGGCGACGGAGGCCTATGAGGGCGCGCGGGCAAAAGTCGCGCAATTCGTCAATGCTCGCCGCACAGAAGAGATCATCTTCACCCGCAACGTCACCGAAGCGATCAACCTCGTGGCGTCGTCCTGGGGCGAGCCGAACATCGAGCAGGGCGACGAAATCGTCCTCTCGATCATGGAGCACCATTCCAACATTGTGCCCTGGCATTTTCTCAGGGAGCGCCATGGCGCGGTGATCAAATGGGCGCCCGTCGATGACGAAGGCAACTTCCTGATCGACGAGTTCGAGAAGCTGCTGACGCCGAAGACCAAGCTTGTCGCCATCACCCAGATGTCGAACGCCCTCGGAACCTTCGTTCCTATAAAGGAGGTGGTGCGACTGGCCCACGATCGCGGCATCCCCGTGCTGGTCGACGGTGCGCAGGGCGCGGTGCATCTGCCCGTCGACGTGCAGGATCTCGACTGCGATTTCTACGCGTTCACCGGCCACAAGATTTATGGCCCGACCGGTATCGGCGCGCTCTATGCCAAGCATGAGCACCTTGTCGCGATGCGTCCCTTCAACGGTGGCGGCGAGATGATCCGCGAGGTTGCGAAGGACTGGGTCACCTATGGCGACCCGCCGCACAAGTTCGAAGCTGGCACCCCGCCCATCGTCGAAGCGATCGGCCTCGGTGCCGCCATCGATTACGTCAATTCGATCGGCAAGGAGCGTATCGCCGCGCACGAGCGCGATCTCGTCACCTACGCCCAGGACCGGCTCCGCGAGATCAACTCGCTGCGGCTGATCGGTACTGCGCGCGGCAAGGGGCCGGTGATCTCCTTCGAGCTCAAGGGCGCGCATGCCCACGACGTCGCCACCGTGATCGACCGTCAGGGCATCGCAGTGCGCGCCGGCACCCATTGCGTGATGCCGCTTTTAGAGCGGTTCAACGTCACCGCCACCTGCCGGGCGTCGTTCGGCATGTATAATACGCGGGAAGAAGTCGATCATCTGGCACAAGCGCTTCTGAAGGCGCGGGATTTGTTCGCATGAGTGACACGGCCGAAATCAAAGCCAATCCGATGGAGACCCATTCGGCGCTGCCGCCGGAGGAGACCGAGCGTCTGACCACCGAGATCATCGCGGGCCTCAAGACCGTATTTGATCCGGAAATCCCGGCCGACATCTACGAGCTCGGCCTGATCTACAAGGTCGAGATCAAGGACGACCGTTCGGTCGACGTGCAGATGACGCTGACGACACCGAACTGCCCGGCTGCGGGCGAGCTGCCGACCATGGTCGAGAACGCGGTCGCCAGCGTCCCCGGCGTCGGCGTGGTCGACGTCAAGGTCGTCTGGGAGCCGCCGTGGTCGCCCGAGCGCATGAGCGACGAGGCGCGCCTCGTGCTCAATATGTGGTGACGGTCTCAGCTCGCATTGAATTCGCCTCGCAACGGACCACATAGATAACATGACCCAGATCTCGTCAGGCTCGACACCAGCTTCGACACCAAAGCCCCGGCGGCCGCGCCCGCAGGTGATGCGGCTGACGGATGCCGCCGCGCAGCGGATCACGGAGCTGACCCAGCGCGCGGACTCCGAGATCGTCGGCCTGCGCGTCGGCGTGAAGAACGGCGGCTGCGCCGGCCAGTCCTACACGGTCGAATACGCCCACGAGATCCGGCCGACTGACGAGGTCGTCGAGGACAAGGGCGTCAAGATACTGGTCGATCCCAAGGCCGTGCTGTTCCTGCTCGGCACCGAGATGGACTACAAGGCCGACAAGATGCAGGCCCAGTTCGTCTTCAACAACCCCAACCAGGTCTCCGCCTGCGGCTGCGGCGAGTCGGTCGAGCTGCGGCCGGCGAAGGTCGACGGGTAGTTTTCCCCGCCCTTGCGAGGAGCTCGCGACAAAATTGCGTAGCAATTTTGCGCTGATGCGACGGAGCAATCCAGACTGTCTCTGCCTCGGCAGTCTGGATTGCTTCGCGGAGCCTGTCATCGGGCCGCGCTTCGCGCGGACCCGTTGGCTCGCAATGACGGCAGTGGTATAGTGGCCGGCCTGCTCGCTCCGGGATACCCATGGACCGCGAATTCCTGATCGACCTGTTCGCCGATTTCGGTCCCGTCACGATCCGCAAAATGTTTTCCGGCTACGGCATCTCCGCCGAGGGCATCAACTTCGCGCTGTCCTTGCGCGCCGGGCTGTTCTTCCGCGCCGACGAGATGACGATCCCGAATTTCGAGGCGGAAGGCTCAAGGCCGTTCCAATACTCGACCCGCGCCAAGACAGTCACAGTGAACTCCTACTGGCAGTTGCCCGCGCGCTTGTTCGACGATTCCGAGGAGCTGGCACAATGGGCGAGGGCAGCGCTCGCTGCCGCCCAGCGCGCCAAGGTCAAGAAGCGGCCGAAGACGAAGAAGGTCAGCAAAGCTGCCAAGGCGCCCGCCGGAAAGCCCAGCCAGAAAACTTCGTCAAAAAGATCGCTCAACAAGTTTGCGGTGCGCAAGCGTGCAAAGCGAAAGGCGTAACTCTCGGGGCTCGCGCCAAGAGGTGCGCTCCGGAATGACAGCGAGGGTCGGGCCTACGCCACCCGGTTGTGCGTCTCGATCGCGTATTCCGGATCGACTTCACAGATCACGCGGTTGCGGCCGTTGCGCTTGGCGGCGTAGAGGCAGGCATCCGCGCGTTCGATCAGGGCGTCGGTGTCGTCGCCCTGCCTGAGCATGGAGACGCCGACGGAGATGGTGACGCGGCCGAGAATCTCGCCGGTCGATTTCTTCTTCAGTTCCTTCGCCATCACCGCGCGGCGGATGTGATCGGCCACCGTGAGTGCCTGGCGCAGCGCCGTGTTGGGCAGCACGACCGCGAATTCTTCGCCGCCATAACGCGCGGTGATGTCCTGGCCCTTGATGGTCTGCTTCAGGGACAAGCCGACAAGGCGCAGCACCTGGTCGCCGGTGAGGTGGCCGTAGGAATCGTTGAATGACTTGAAATGATCGATATCGAACAGCAGCAGCGACAGCGGCTCCCCGGAGGCGAGCGCGCTCTGCACCGCCATGCCGATCATGCGATCGAAATATTTGCGATTGCCGAGGCCGGTGAGCGGATCGGTGAGGCTCTCGGCGCGGATCGCCTCCAGGCTCTGCTGGAGATTGCTGATCTCGTTCCTCGATAGTATCAGGCGGCCTTCCAGCGCCTTGTTGGCCTCGCGCATCTCGCTGGTCGAACGCAGCAGCGTCTCGACGATCGCCTTGATCTGGTCGCGGCCCTTGGCCGACGACAGTTTCTCGGTCGCACCCGACAGGCTGGCGTCGTAGGCGCCGCTCATCCCGAGCGCATCGCCGAGAACCTTCATCACGTCGTCGATCTCGCCGATGACGCGCGCGCCCACCTTATCGATGCGGTCGGTGGTCTTGATATGGGAGAGATAGGTCTCGTAGATCTGCTCGAGATCGGCTTCGGTCAGCTTGCCGTTGCGCGCCAGCGTCTCGTTGATGATCTTGTTGAGCGGTGCGTTGTAGCCGGTGGCGTAGACGTACCAGATCTCGTAATTGCGCGGAATTGCCGTCTGCCGGAGCGATCGAATCTGGCCGAGCGCCACTTCGGCGAACGCCATCGTGCGTTCGTGTTCGTCGAGAACCTTGACCACGGAACATACCCCGCAGCGGTCGGTGCGCCCCCGACCGCAGCAATGCTTAAATTATGTTCCTAGGCTAACGGACGATCGTGAACGCCCCGTAAATATACGTTCGCCAATGCATCCGAAAAAAGTGTGGGGCGTTTTTCCTCAACCGAAACCAAAAGCGCGTGTCGCGCTTCAGGCTCCGGCGGGGGAGCGAACCGGCCGCAGCAGAAATGCCGGCAGATGCGAGTGATCGCCCGGCTCGGCGTCGACCTCCCGCTGCCGGCGCGGTTCGGGACGGCCGATCGAGGGCACGTGCGACGGATTGGCCTGATGGCGCGCGCTCTGACGCGGCTCAGATGACGGCCGTGCTTCGCGGGGAGGCCGCGCTTGGCGTGCAGCCCTTGGCTCGCGAGCGGGCCGGGCTTCGGCCGCGGGGCTTGCATCGACCGAAGGCCTTGCCTCGGAGGGCTGCGGCGCGTCGCCACGCGGCTCGTGGCCGCGACGCGGCTTGCCCCGTCCGCCACGGGAGCGCTCGCGGTCCCGTCCGCGAGACTCGCGCGGGCGCTCGCTGTGTTCGGTCGTGCTCCCGTGCACCTCGAAGTCACCCTCGGCGCGCGGAATGCTCTGGCCGATCAGCTTCTCGATCGCCGCCATCGACTTCTGGTCGAGCGGTGTCACGATCGAGATCGCCGTGCCGGTGCGGCCGGCGCGGCCGGTGCGGCCGATGCGATGGACGTAGTCGTCAGCGTGGTGGGGGACGTCGAAATTGAAGACGTGGCTGACCTCGGGAATGTCGAGGCCGCGAGCGGCGACGTCGGAGGCGACCAAGAGCGGCAACTCACCCTTGCGGAACTGTTCGAGCGCCGCCGTGCGGGCCGATTGGTCCATG
This sequence comes from Bradyrhizobium sp. 153, assembly GCF_023073835.1. Classification (NCBI taxonomy): domain Bacteria; kingdom Pseudomonadati; phylum Pseudomonadota; class Alphaproteobacteria; order Hyphomicrobiales; family Nitrobacteraceae; genus Bradyrhizobium; species Bradyrhizobium sp. 153. Next base: position 112,654 of record NZ_JADPKH010000028.1, read on the forward strand.
TCGCCGTGCAGGGCGCCGACGCTGAAGCCGTGCTTCTGAAGGGATTTGTGAACGATGGCGACCTCGCGCTTGCGATTGCAGAAGATGATCGCGTTCTTGAGATCCTTGGCCTCGCGCAGCAGGCGGCGGAGCAACTCGCGCTTCTCGTGCGCCTCGCGCCCAGCGGGCACCTGGGCCTGCGTGACGGTCACGGCTGTCGTGGCGGGTTTGGAGACCTCGATCTTCTGCGGATTGTGCAGGAAGGCCTCGGTGATGCGCCGGATCTCCGGCGGCATGGTCGCGGTGAAGAACAGGGTCTGCCGCGTAAACGGGACGAGCTTGCAGATGCGCTCGATGTCGGGGATGAAGCCCATGTCGAGCATGCGGTCGGCTTCGTCGATGACGAGCAGCTCGACGCCGGTGAGCAGGAGGCCACCGCGCTCGGTATGGTCGAGCAGGCGGCCCGGCGTTGCGATCAGCACGTCGACGCCGCGCGTCAGCTTGGCATCCTGGTCGCCGAACGAGACGCCGCCGATCAGAAGCGCGACGTTGAGTTTCTGGCCCGCGCCGTAACGGTCGAAGTTTTCCTTCACTTGCGCCGCGAGTTCGCGGGTCGGCTCGAGGATCAGCGTGCGCGGCATGCGCGCCCGGGCTCGACCCTTTTCGAGGATGGTGAGCATCGGCAGCACGAAGGCCGCGGTCTTGCCGGTGCCGGTCTGGGCGATGCCGAGCACGTCCTTGCGTGCGAGGACGTGGGGGATCGCCTGTTCCTGGATGGGAGTGGGGGTGGTGTAACCGGTGGCCGCCACTGCGGCGAGGACTTTTTCGGATAGTCCGAGATTGGTGAAGGACATTGAGCCTCTGGTCGAAACCGCCGTTCGGAATCGAGGGTAAAAAGGCTGTCGCGTTCCACCCCAAAACGGCGTGCTCTCAAAGAAGCTGGGGGTGCTGACTCACGCGAACAAAGCGCCAGGCTCGAGAATCGATCTTCGATTTGAGCCGCGTCGCCCCGGAACATAGGCAGGAATCCGCCAAAGTCAATGGAGCGGGCGCGGGAAGACCCTAAAAAACCTGAGGTTTTTGCCCAAATAGCGGGCGCGGCTGCGGTTTTCCGCCCAAGCGGCGGACTGACCAGAGCCGGCAAACGGCGGCTAATGCCCCGCCCGAACCTGGGCCCGGAAGTCGCCTGGGGCGATGCCATAGGCAGCGTTAAAGACTCGGTAGTAGGTCGCCAAGCTCTCGAAGCCGCAGGCGGCCGCGATGTCGGCAATCAGCCGCTCCGGAGCCTCGCGGATCAGGCGGCGGCTCTGTTTCAGCCGCTCTTCGGTGATCGTCTGCGAGAAGCTCTTCTCCGCCGTCTCGAACAGCATATGCAGGTGACGCACGGAAATGCCGAGCCAGTCGGCCACCATCGTCGGCGCGAGATTGGGGTCTTGCAGGTGACGCGCGATCAGGCGCCGGGCCTGCGACAGACGGGCGGTCCGCAGCGCGGCCTGCCCGCGGCGGCCGCCGGGCCGCACGATGCCGCGCTCGATCAGCGCCAGGTGGGCCAGGACCTGAACAAGGGAGGCCTGCACCGGGGAGGCGGCGTCGAAGCAGCCGTCATTGCCGGCAACATCGTCGAGATCGGCAAAGCAGGTGCCGAGCAGGGGCGCCAGGGTGGGATCGTCAAACGTCCGCGGTGCAAGCTCGCGCATGCGTTTGTCCTGCGCCGGGATGTTGCTCACCGGGATCTTCAGGATTCGCAAATGGAAGCCGCCTGCGCCCAGCGGCGCGGTACGATAGGGCAGGTCGATATGGCTGGTGGCAAAGCCGCCGTTTGCGATCGCAAAGTCGCTGCCGCGCATGCCGCCGAACCAGCCGCCGCTGCCAAGCTGCTGGTAGACGCAGATGGCGTCGCCCGGTGCGGAGGCGATGTCGGATGCGCTACGCTCGACCGTGTAGGCGGAGGCCTTCAACTCGACGAGGCTGGCGCCGCCAAGCTGGCGCAGCGAGAATTCGCCGAAGAAATCGGCGCGGCGTTCGCGCTCGAGCTCGGCCGTGACGCCGAACAGACCCTTGGCGCGCACCTCGCGCCAATAGTCGAAGCGGTCATGCGGCTCGACCTCGTCGGTGCACCAGCGATACACGATACCTCTCGCTTCCAATGGGATTACCCAGAGACATTGCTAAGGAAGAGCAGATTCCAGCGGAATCTGCCATAGGACCGACGATGGAATCGGGGACCGAGGCCCTTGAACCCTCGATATGTCTGGACCGACTATCACATCAACGGCTGGGTTTCCCATGAACGACCTTTCGAGGGGGCCGGCGGAGGGCCGTTCTGCAACGGGGTATTCCAATGACGCGTCGGCTTTTCAGAATTCTGGCGGCACTCGGCCTCGCAGCGGGCCTGAGCGGATTCGCGCTTCCCGCGCATGCCGAGAAGCGGGTCGCGCTCGTCGTTGGCAACAACGACTACAGGAACGTGCCGAAGCTGCTCAAGGCCGTCAACGACGCACGCACCATGGGCGACACGCTGAAGCAGCTCGGGTTCTCGGTGATGGTCGCCGAGAATCAGAACCGGCAGCAATTCTCCGAGACGTTGCTCGCCTTCGACAAGGCGATCGAGCCCGGCGACACCGCGTTCTTCTTCTATGCCGGCCACGGTTTCGAGATCGCGGGCCAGAACTACTTGCTGCCGACCGACGTTCCGGCGGCGACGGAAGGGCAGGAAGAGCTCGTGCGCGACGCCTCCATCCTGGCCGACCGCATCGTCGAGCGCCTTCAGAACAAGAGGGCGCGGACCTCGATCTTGGTGTTCGACGCCTGCCGCAACAACCCGTTCGAGCGCAAAGGTACCCGCGCGGTCGCCGGTGGCGGCGGGCTCGCGCCGATGACGCAACTGCCGGAAGGCGTGTTCTCGGTGTTTTCGGCAGGTCCCCGCCAGACCGCGCTCGATCGCCTCTCCAACGACGACGCCAACCCCAATTCAGTGTTCACGCGCACTTTCGCCAGGGAGCTGCTCAAGCCCGGCGAGAACCTCGTGCAGGTGGCGCAGCGCACCCGCCGTGCCGTCAGTGAGATGGCCGATACCGTGAAGCACAAGCAGGTGCCGGTCTATTTCGATCAGATGGTCGACGACGTCTTCCTTAGCGGCCTCGCCAAGGATGCCGCCGCGCGCGCGGACGATCCGCCGCCGCAGAAGCTCGCCGCGCTCCCGCCGGTATCGGTGCCGCACCTGCCGAAGGAGGAGACCACCAACGCGCCGATCGCGAGCTTCTCGCGGCACAATGGCGGCTGGAGCGTGGTGTTCTCCTTCGCTGATCCGACGCTTGGCATCTCCTGGCGCATGGCCGGCAAGGGCGATTTCCGCGAAACCGGCTTCATCGACACGCTCGATCCGCGCACGCGCAAGCGGATGCCGAACCCGTCGGTCGAATTGCCGCCGGATGCGCAAGCCGGCACCATCGAGGTCCGCTATGTCGATCAGTCCGGCGAGATGCAGGGGCCGTTCCCGATCAGGTTCGATCCCGAGGCCGCGCTGATCCGCGACCAACGCAAGATCCTCGACATGACCGCGACAAGCTGGCTGTCATTCCGCGAGTTCAATGGACTGCTGGTCTACTACACGCATCTCGTGTCCTACCGCTGCGCCATTCGCGAGGTGCGCATTGGTGTCGACACTGCCGTGCCGAACCAGGTGCTGAAGATGCCTCCTTGCGACATGCGCGATCCCAGCGCGATCAGCGCCGGCATGCCGCTCTACATGAAGCTCGCCCCGGCGACGCAGTCCGTCTCGGTTGAGCTGACCTACCGCGACGGCAGCGTGTCGGAGATCAAGAGCTTTCGCAGCGCGAACCGCAGCAATAATTGAGATCTTCGTCGGCCGCGACAGGAGAGGAACAACTCCTGCTGACCTGGATTGTCAGTCAAACCAGGGAGACGATCCATGATCCGCAGATCCATCTTCGTAACGATCGCTTGCGTTGCACTTTCGACGGCGGCTTTTGCCCAAGGGGGCGGTGGTGCGGCGGGCGGCGCCGGTGGCGCCAGCGCCGGATCGGGGGCCAGCTCAGGTGCAGGGGTGGGCACGTCACCCAGCAGCGCCAACTCCGGGCCGTCGGCTCCCTCGGGGATGGGGACGCATGACACCACCACGGGGGCCAACGTCAACACCAATACCGGCCCGGTCAACCCGAACGTTCAGTCCCCAACCGCAAATGGTAAGACGCCGTCAGCAGCACAAGCCGAGCGGAACATGGGTGTCGGTCATGCGACCAATGGGTTGCCGATCGGCAGTCCAGGCACCGGGACCAGCAACGAGGACCAGAAATAGTCGATCCCGTCCTCACCCAAGGCCCGCGCTCTGCGGGCCTTTTTTTTGGCGCTTGTTTGCTGCAGCAAAGCGGCCCCGGTGAGCTTTTGTCTGCAAATTGAGACTGCACTCGGCCTGGATCGCGTTAGTATCGTCCGGCATATCTTCATCGATACTCACATCGCGGATCGCGGCTGCCATGACATCCGACCAACAATCAACCGGACCATGAAGGTCCGCTGCTGCATCGTCGGCGGCGGGCCAGCGGGCATGATGCTCGGCTATCTCCTGGGCCGCGCCGGCATCGAGGTCGTGGTACTGGAGAAGCATGCGGATTTCTTCCGCGATTTCCGCGGCGACACCGTGCATCCCTCAACACTTCAGGTGATGGACGAACTTGGCCTGATCGACGGCTTCCTGAAGCTGCCGCATCAGCGCTTGCAGAAGATGGACGGCCTGTTCGGTGGCACGCCGGTGCGCATCGCCGATCTCAGCCGGCTCCACACCAAGTACCCCTTCATCGCTTTCATGCCGCAATGGGACTTCCTGAATTTCCTGCGCGAGGCCGGCCGGCGCTTTACCTCGCTCAAGGTGATGATGAGCACGGAGGCGGTCGATCTGATCCGCCGCGGCGAGACGGTCGCCGGCGTGCGGGCGAGGACGCCTGAGGGCATTATCGACATCGAGGCGGATCTCACCATTGCCTGCGACGGCCGGCATTCGACGGTGCGCGAGCGCGCCGGCCTTGCCGTCGAGGAGATCGGCGCGCCGATGGACGTGCTGTGGTTCCGCGCCGGCCGCAGACCCGACGAGACGGAGAATGTGTTCGCGCGCGTCGAGCCCGGCAAGATGATGATCACCTTCGATCGCGGCGACTATTGGCAATGCGCCTACGTCATCGCCAAGGGGCAATTTGATGCGGTGAAGGCGAGGGGATTGACGGCGCTGCTCGACGACGTCGTGCGCATGGCGCCGATCCTGAAAAGCGGCATCGCGGACGTGAAGAGCTTTGACGACATCAAGCTGCTCACCGTCGCGATCAACCGCCTGACGCGCTGGACGCGGCCCGGCCTGCTTCTCATCGGCGACGCCGCGCACGCGATGTCGCCGGTCGGCGGCGTCGGCGTCAATCTCGCCGTGCAGGACGCGGTCGCAACCGCAAACCTGCTGGCGGATGAGCTGCAGCACGGTTGTCCCTCGGAGAACGAGCTCGATGCGGTGCGACGCCGGCGCGAGTTCCCGGTGAAGATGACGCAGCGAATGCAGGTCGTCGTGCAGAACAACATCATCAGCGGCGCCTTGCTAGGCAGCGACCGGCCGTTGAAGGTGCCGCTGATCGTGCGCCTCATCACTGCGCTGCCCTGGCTCCAGGGCATTCCGGCGCGCCTGCTTGCGCTCGGCGTTCGGCCCGAGCACGTGCAGTCGAAGGCGGCGCCGCCATCGTAGCGCAAGACTCGGTAGGGATAACGCTGCATTAAATTACGCTCGGTGCGTTGCACGCTTGCAACATCGCGAATGCATTCAAGGCGCAACGTGTGCTCATCCGCCACATTAACCGTGTTGATTTCAATTTTGGTAAGGGCCGTCTGTGAGCGTGCGCCCATCAACGGACACGGGGTCTACCATGCGTACCAAATTGATTGCCGCCTTCGCCTGCACGACCGCTCTGGTTTCGATCGGCGCGGCTTCCGCTGCCGATCTCGGTGCGCGCTACACGAAGGCGCCCGCCTATGTCGAGCCGCTGTTCAACTGGACCGGCTTCTATGTCGGCGGCCACATCGGTGGCGCGTGGACCAACGAGCAGTTCATCAACAACGGAACCGGCGCGCCGTTCGGCGATCTTTCGCCGGGCGAAGGCTTCCGCCAGCGCAAGTCGGGCATCATGGGCGGCGCCCAGATCGGCTACAACTGGCAGGCCAACAATTACGTGTTCGGCATGGAAGGCACGATCTCCGGCCTCGACAACAAGGGCACGGTGGTAAACAACGTGTTTGGCGCCGCGGACGACGTGTTCTCCTGGCGTGCCAACGTGCTCGCGACCATCGTCGGCCGCGCTGGCTTCGCCGTGCAGAACAACCTCTTCTACATCAAGGGTGGCTATGCCGGCGCGAACAACCGTCTGTCGGTCAGCGACACCGTCGGTGTGTCGGGCTCGGGCGGACAGACCCACTGGGCCAACGGTTGGACCGTCGGCGCCGGCTGGGAATACGGCGTCACCCGCAACTGGATCGTTGGCCTCGAATACAACTACGCGGCCTTCGGCAGCCAGACCTATCAGCTCGGCGGCACCTCGGGTAACTACACCTTCGATGCCAAGCCGCGCGACATCCAGTGGGCCGTCGTGCGCGCGAGCTACAAGTTCGACGCCCCGACCATCGCCCGTTACTGAGCACGTCGACGCAACGCGACCAACGATCAAAAAAAGCACGGCCAAAATTCAAAGCCCCGGCATGGTCCGGGGCTTCTTTTTTGCGTTGGTGGATTGCGGCCACGGCCGGCCTCAGGCCATCACCGAGAAGCCGCCGTCGACCGGGATCGCGGTGCCGGTGAGGAAGTTCGAGGCGGGCGATGCGAGGAACACGGCGATGCCGGCGAAGTCGTCGATGTCGCCCCAACGTCCTGCAGGCGTGCGCGCCAGCACGCGCTCGTGCAGCCCTGAGACCTGCTGTCGTGCGCCGCGGGTGAGGTCGGTGTCGATCCAGCCCGGCAGGATGGCGTTGACCTGGATGTTGTCGGGCGCCCACGCATTGGCGCAGGCGCGTGTGTACTGCACGATGCCGCCCTTGCTCGCCGCATAGGCGGTCGCGAAGCTCGCGCCGAAGATCGACATCATTGAGCCGATATTGATCACCTTGCCGTTGCCGGACGCCTTCAAGGCTGGATAGGCCAGCTTCGAGCAGACGAAGGCGCTGGTGAGGTTGGTGTCGATCACCTTGTTCCACTCGTCGAGCTCGAGTTCGTGCGGGGGCTTGCGGATGCTCATGCCGGCATTGTTGATGAGGATGTCTATCCGGCCGAGCTCGCTGACGACACCGTCGACCATGGCCGCCACGGCGGCCTTGTCGGTCACGTCGGTGGTGACCGCGATCGCCTTCACGCCGCGCCGTCTGAGATCGGCCACGGCTGCGGCGGACTTGGTTTCATTGCGTCCCACCACGGCGATGTCGGCTCCGGCATCGGCAAGGCCGCGGGCCATGCCAAGCCCGATGCCGCCATTGCCTCCTGTTACGACAGCGACCTTGCCGCGAAGGTCGAATCGGCTGGATGTCATGCTCTCAGTACCTTTTCTTGTCCTGGTTTGTTCTATTGGCTGCTCTGCCAGATCAGCACCAGCCCGAAGCCGGCCATGGCTGCGCCATAGCCAGCCCATTGCAGCTGGTCGACCATGAAGCTCGATCCCGGCCAGGCGAGCGTGCCCGTGCCTTGTCCGATCCAGAGCAGCCCGACGGCAGTCGCAAACAGGCCTGCGATCAGCAGAAATCGGCGCATGCGTTCCTCCCATCAGTCCGCTTCTGTCGCGACGCGGCATGAACGATTGCCGTGCACCCGCGAACTTGGACGCAGACTAGCCGTAGCTTCGGCTCCGATACAATGGGCCGCGATTGACACGCGGGGCGCCGGCTCATGCAGGAACGTCATTGACGGTGAGGAGATCACAACGAAAAAGCCCCGGACGATGCCGGGGCTTTGACGTTTGGTCCTGAGACCAGATCAGTACTTCGCGACGACCGGGCCGCTCCAGTTGAAGCGATAGACCAGCGAGGTGCTGATAGTCTGGACCCAGGGCTTGAAGGTGGCGGCCGTGCCAAGCGGCGCAACAACACCGCAACCGGCAACAGTACAGGTCTCAGGCAAGCTGATCCGATCGTAGAAGGCGGACCGATATTCGGTCTTCATGAACCAACCAGGGGCGCTGATCCCGAAGATGTTGAGGTTGTTCTCAACACCGCCGCCCACGAACCAGCCGTCACGCCGGAAAGACGACGTATTCAGGAGGGTCGGGCCTCCACCGGCAGTCAGTGTGGACAGGCTGGTGCCAGACCATTCCGATCCGGAATAACCGGCGTTCACGTAGGAAAGGACGTTCGGGGCAACCAAATAACCGAGCCTGACGCCAGCGGCGTAGCTGGTCCGGAGCTTTTCGCGTCCTTCCACGAAATTGAAGGGATCGCTGAGGGAACCACGAATGTCACCAAATTGACCATCGGCGAAGACGCCCGCCACCCAGCTCGGGGTGAACTGCCAGTCATAACCAAGACCGACCGTTCCGAACCAGCCGCTACCGCCCAAACGCTGATCGCGGGTTAGCGCAGTGCCTGCCGCACCAAAGGCGCCGAACGGCCCGACAACACCAGTGCTCTGAACGTTGCTGTCCGCGTTCCAGAGCCCGCCGCCGGCACCGCCGAAGATGTAGAAGCCGGTCCAGTTGGCGACCGGCGCGGGCGCCGGAGCCTTCACGTACGGACGGGCCCCAAGGTCGGCCGCCGAGGCCGAACCGGTCAAAGCCGCAACCGCGGTCAGAGCAAGCAAAATCTTCTTCATTTCCAAATCCCCAACCTTGGTTCGCTTAGCAGGTGCGAGCGCCGTTCCGTTCAAATTCGATGGTTGGACTATAGACGGATTCTGCTGAAATGCTGTTGCTGAGCGGACACAGATAACTGAAAACGATCCGGTGTTGTACGGAGGACACAGCGACGCGGGAGTGATGTCGTCCGTCCTAAAAGTGAAGGCGTACAATAACTTACACGACGACTTCCATTACACGCTAAAGATGAAGGTCGTCGCGAGAATCACCATATTCGACGTAGAGGGAGAAAGTTGCTTCAGCCGCCGGCGAAAAAGCGAAAATCAAATCGCCCCCGATTCTTATCTTTGCGGCGCGGTCAGGGGTGAGTCGGAGCCGGAATTCGGCTGGACTGTTCATCTCTCGCCATCGCGACGCGATGAGCAGATGGAAACCGCAAGCGGCTGGCCCGCTGCTTCTCGCTCTAGACGTCCAGCAGCTCTTCGCTGGCAAATTCGGCCTTGTCCGAGATGAACGCGAAACGTGCCTCGGCCTTGGTGCCCATCAGGCGCTCCACCGAATCCGCCGTGGTGTCGCGATCGTCGGCGAGCAGCACCACCTTGAGCAGCGTCCGCTTGGCCGGATCCATGGTGGTTTCCTTGAGCTGCGCCGGCATCATCTCACCGAGGCCCTTGAAGCGGTTCACCTCGACCTTGGCGTTGGCATTGAACGCGCTCTTGATCAGCTCTTCCTTGTGCTTGTCATCGCGCGCGTAGACCGATTTGGTGCCGTGGGTCAGCTTGTAGAGCGGCGGCACCGCGAGGAAGAGGTGCCCTTCGTCGATCAGCCGCGGCATCTGCCGGTAGAAGAAAGTGATCAGCAGCGAAGCGATATGCGCGCCGTCGACGTCGGCGTCGGTCATGATGATGATGCGCTGATAGCGCAGATCCTCTTCGCGATAATGGGCAAGCGTGCCGCAGCCGATCGCCTGCACGAGATCGGAGAGCTGGGCATTCGCCGTCAGCTTGTCCTTGCCGGCTGAGGCGACGTTGAGAATCTTGCCGCGCAGCGGCAGCACGGCCTGGGTCTTGCGGTCGCGCGCCTGCTTGGCGCTGCCGCCGGCCGAGTCGCCCTCGACGATGAAGAGCTCGGAACCGTCGGTGCCGGCATCGGTGCAGTCGGCGAGCTTGCCGGGCAGGCGCAGCTTCTTGCCGGCGGTCTTGCGCGCCGTCTCCTTTTCCTGGCGACGGCGCAGCCGCTCCTCGGCGCGGTCGATCACGAAATCGAGCAGCCTGTTGGCCATGTTCGGATTGCCCGACAGCCAATGATCGAACGGATCTTTGATCGCCTGTTCGACGATGCGCTGGGCCTCGGCGGTGGCGAGGCGATCCTTGGTCTGGCCCTGGAATTCAGGCTCGCGCACGAACACCGAGAGCATCACGGCAGCGCCCACCATCACGTCTTCGGAGGTGATGGAGGCCGCGCGCTTGCCCTGACCGACGCGCTCGGCGTGATCCTTCAGACCGCGCAGCAGCGCGCTGCGCAAGCCCGATTCATGCGTGCCGCCATCGGGCGTCGGCACGGTGTTGGTGTAGGAGGAGAGAAAGCCGTCGGCATCCGCAGTCCACGCCACCGCCCATTCGCAGGCGCCATGAGCACCGTTGCGGCCGGACTTGCCGGAGAAGATGTCGGGATGCACCAGCGTGTCGGCGTGGATCGCCGCGGCAAGATAATCCTTGAGACCGCCGGGGAAGTGGAACGTCGCCTCCGCCGGCACGTCCTCGACGCCCTTGAGCAGCTCGGGCGCGCAGTTCCAGCGGATCTCGACTCCGCCGAACAGGTACGCCTTCGAGCGCGTCATCTTGAAAAGGCGCTGCGGCTTGAACGCGGCCTTGGCGCCGAAGATGTCGGTGTCGGGCTTGAAGCGCACGCGCGTGCCGCGGCGGTTGTTGACCTTGCCGAGATCCTCGAGCTTGCCTTTGGGGTGCCCGCGCTCGAACGTCATGCGGTAGAGCTTCTGGCTGCGCGCGACCTCGACCTCGAGACGCGAGGAGAGGGCGTTCACCACGGAGATGCCGACGCCGTGCAGACCGCCCGAGGTCTCGTAGACCTTGGAGTCGAACTTGCCGCCCGAATGCAGCGTGCACATGATGACTTCGAGCGCCGACTTCTTCGGGAACTTCGGATGTGGATCGATCGGGATGCCGCGGCCGTTGTCGGTGACGGTCAGGAATCCGTCGGCGCTCAGATCCACCTCGATGAAGGTCGCGTGCCCGGCCAGCGCCTCGTCCATGGAATTGTCGATGACTTCGGCGAAGAGGTGATGCAGGGCCTTCTCATCGGTGCCGCCGATATACATGCCGGGTCGGCGCCGCACCGGTTCCAAGCCCTCGAGCACCTCGATGTCGGCCGCCGTATAGTCGGCTTCCCCGCCACCGCCGCGCGAGGCCGTCTTGGCGGCGGGCGCGCGAGACTTTGCCTCGTCGGCGCCGAACAGGTCGTCTTTCGCTTTGGTTTTCAATTGCTTGGACATATATCTTGATGCGCTTTGAAGGCCGCATGGGCGGCGAATCGGTTAGGCCGACTATGCCACTTCTGGCTTGGAAAGGTTACCGCTGGGCGGGCCGGGCCGTGTGGTTGGGAGGCAATCCCGGCGATTTTACGCCGTAGGCCCGCCAATTCCCGGCAATTTGACGTCCCGCCTGCCTTGGGCCGGGCTTTGTGACTTGATGTCACACAAGCCCTTGGCTTACCAGTCCTTTTCATCGAGCAGCACCTTGAGACAGGGCGGGAAGGCTAATCTGGAATGGAGCAGTTTGCGCACGCCCTGGCCGACTTCGTGCGCGCTCACCAGGCTTGGGCCGCGCCGATCGTGTTCCTGCTCGCCTTCGGGGAATCGCTTGCCTTCATCTCGCTGCTGGTCCCGGCCTGGGGCGCGCTGGTGGGGATCGGTGCGCTGATCGGAGCGAGCGGCATCAGCTTCTATCCGGTCTGGATCGCCGGCGGTATTGGCGCGGCGCTGGGCGACTGGGTCTCCTACTGGTTCGGCTACCGCTACAAGGAGAGGGTCGCGCAGATGTGGCCGCTTTCGCGCTATCCCGAACTCCTGCCCAAGGGCGAGGCTTTCGTGCGCAGCTGGGGCGTGCCCAGCATCTTCATCGGCCGCTTTTTCGGCCCCTTGCGCGCCTCGGTGCCGCTCGCAGCCGGCATCTTCGAGATGCCGTATTGGAGCTTCCAGGTCGCCAATTTCGTCTCGGCCCTGGTTTGGTCGGCGGCACTGTTGCTGTTCGGCGACGTGATCGCGAAGCTGATGGAATGGATCTGGCGCCTCATCTGATGCCATGAACCTTGACCGGAACCGAATCTGGCCTTATAGCCGCGCGCCATGATCAACGCCGCGACCATTCTGTTCGCCCGTCGCCGCCGCCGCTCCTTTGCGGTTTGGGCGGTCGATCGCGTTTGAGATCATCGTCTGTGCCGCTGGATCCGGTCCGCGGCATTCTCTCTCCTGTCAGCGCGATCTGATCCGGCGGCCCCCAAGGAGGCCCAGCAGGAGACCACGATGTACACGCCAGCCTTTTTTAAGCAGGACCGCGCCGCGAGCCTGAAATTCGCCGAGGAGCGCGGCTTCGGCACGATGTGCGCCTTCGACGGCCACAAGCCAGTTGCTTCCCCGCTGCCGTTCTATCTGACCTACGCCGCTGACGGCACGCCGCAGGCCGCCTTTCATGTCGCCCGTCAAAATCCGCTGCTAAAGCTCGCGGGCGGTGATGCGTCCTGGCTGCTCGCGGTCAACGGCCCCGATGCCTATGTATCGCCGGACTGGTACGTCTCGCCCGACCAGGTGCCGACCTGGCTCTACCAGTCGGTGCATCTCAGCGGGCCGGTACGGCTGCTGTCGGACGACGAGCTGGCGGTGCAGATCGATACGCTCAGCGACAAGTTCGAGAGCTGGCTGCTGCCGAAAAAGCCGTGGACATCAGGCAAGATGACGGCGGGGCGGCTGGAGACGATGAAGAAGGCGATCGTTGGGCTGGTGATGACGGTTGAGGAGGTCGAAGGCAGCTTCAAGCTGAACCAGCACAAATCGGACGCCGACTATACGGCGATCGCCAATGCGCTTGGCGCCGGCGACGCCGATGCGAAGCAGATCGCACATTTGATGCGGCAGGCCCGGCCGCAGGCTTTTGCAGACGATACGAACATGCTCGAAGGGAGCGCGCCATGAGCCTCGCTGACACCACCAAAGCCCCGACCCCCGGCACGGCGAAAAAGCCGGCCACCGTCTTCGTCGACGGCGGCTCCGGCACCACCGGGCTCGGCATCAACGAGCGGCTGAAGCTCCAGGGCGACGTCGCGGTGAAGACCATCGCCGACGACAAGCGCAAGGACCCCGCGGCCAAGAAGGCGCTGATGGAGGAGGTGGATCTCGTCATCGTCTGTCTGCCCGACGATGCCGCCAGGGAGACGGTTGCTCTCGTGGACAGCATGGGCGCCTCGGCGCCGAAGGTGCTGGACGCTTCGACCGCCTACCGCGTGGCGCCCGACTGGGCCTATGGCTTTCCCGAGCTCACGCCCGATCAGGCCGGCAAGATCAAGGCCGCGAAAAAGGTCTCCAATCCCGGCTGCTATCCGACCGGCGCGATCGCGCTGCTGCGGCCGATCGTCGATGATGGCCTGCTGCCGCAGGATTATCCCGTCACCGTCAACGCCGTGAGCGGCTATTCCGGCGGCGGCAAGTCGATGATCGCGAGCTTCGAGGATGGCAGCGCGCCGTCCTTCGAGCTGTACGGTCTCGGCTTCGAGCACAAGCACCTGCCGGAGATGCAGCTCTACTCGAACCTGACGCGGCGGCCGATCTTCATTCCATCGGTCGGCAATTATCGGCAGGGCATGCTGGTCTCGGTGCCACTCCAACTCGACACGTTGCCCGGCAAGCCGGGCGGCGCCGACCTGCAAGCGGCGCTCGCCAAGCGATACACCGGCTCGAAATACGTCAAGGTGATGCCGCTTCAGAACGAGGCGACCAAGGGTGGTCGGCTGGAGCCGGAGGCGCTGAACGAGACCAATATGCTCGAGCTCTACGTCTTCGCCAGCGACAAATATCGCCAGGCGTTGCTGGTCGCCCGGCTCGACAATCTCGGCAAGGGCGCCTCGGGTGCAGCGGTGCAGAACATGCGGCTGATGCTGGGATTGCCGGAGGAGTAGGGCTGGGACCTATCCAACCGTCATTGCGAGCCAACGGGTCCGCGCGAAGCGCGGCCCGATGACAGGCTCCGCGAAGCAATCCAGAGCTCCCATCGTGGAAATAGTCTGGATTGCTTCGTCGCAAAAGCTCCTCGCAATGACAGTGAAATCGCGTCAAAGTACCCCGAAGATCGCCAGCGCCAGCACGGCCTGGGCGAGGAAGCCGACGGTGAATGCGAGCGTGCGGAAGATCGGGATCCCGATGGCGTAGACAATGATATGTGCGACGCGCGACCAGAAATACACCGCGCAGGCGAGCACCGTCCATTTCGTCGAATAGTCGATTGCGTTGAGGATCAGCACCAGCGGCGCGAAGATCACGAGGTTTTCGACCGCGTTGTCGTGCGCGAACATCAGCCGGTTGGCCCAATCCGCCTGCGGCTTGTCGTTGCGCGACGGATTGGCCATCGCACCGCTGAGCCCGCGAACCTGGCAGCGGTTGATGATGTAGGGGATCCAGAGCACTCCGGTCAGGATCACCGTCAGTGTCAGCCAGAACAATTCGCGCGTCATGGTCCGGTCCCTTCTGTCGTCGCTGTGGTGAGAGCGAGTCTATACGAAAGCGCGGACGATTCCGCTATGCGCGAACCCTGACATAGCTGCCGGGCGCATCCTCGATCGGGGGGAACGTCGCGCTGCCGACCGGACGCGCCGGGACCTCCTCCGGATCCAGCTCGCCGAGCCATTGGCGCCAGTCCGGCCACCATGAGCCCTTGTGCTCCACCGCGCCCTTCATCCATTCGGCGACGCTGACGTCCTTGATGTTGTCGTTGGTCCAGTACTGATACTTGTTCGAGGCCGGCGGATTGACCACGCCGGCGATGTGGCCCGAGCCCGACAGCACGTATTTCACCGGGCCGCCAAAGAACTGCGAGCCGTACAGCACCGATTCCGCCGGTGCGATGTGATCCTCGCGGGTGGCGAGGTTGTAGACGGGGACCTTGACCTTGGAGAGATCGAGCAGGGTATTGTCGAGCACCATCGTGCCGGTCGAGAACCGATTCTCCAGATAACAGTTGCGCAAATAATAGGAATGGTTGGCCTGGGTCATCCGTGTCGCGTCCGAATTCCAGTGCAACAGGTCGAACGCACTCGGCTGCTGGCCCTTCAGATAGTTGCTGACGACATAGGACCAGATCAAATCGTTGGAGCGCAGCATGTTGAAGGCCATCGCCATCTTCGAGCCTTCGAGCACGCCGGCCGCCTTCATATCCTGCTCGAGGGCTGCGATCTGCTCCTCGTCGACGAACACGAGGAGATCGCCGGCATGGGTGAAGTCGACCTGGGCCGCGAAGAACGTCGCCGATGCAACGCGCTGGCGGCGTTTCTCGGCGAGCCAGGCCAGCGTGGTCGCGAGCATCGTGCCGCCGACGCAATAGCCGGCAGTGTGTACCTTCATCTCGCCGGTGATCTTCTCGATCACGTCCATCGCCGCGAGCGGGCCTTCCTTCATGTAGTCTTCCCAGCCCTTGTTGCCGAGCCGCTTGTCGGGATTGACCCATGAGATCACGAACACGGTGATGCCCTGGTCGACGCACCACTTGATGTAGGATTTCTCCGGCTTGAGATCGAGGATGTAGAACTTGTTGATCCAGGGCGGCACGATCAGGAGCGGGGTGCGTAGCACTTTCTCGGTGGTCGGCGCATACTGGATCAGCTGCATCATCTCGTTCTGGTAGATCACCTTGCCCGGCGTCGTCGCCATGTTGACGCCGACGACGAGATTGTCCGGATTGGACTGGCGGATCTTCAACATGCCTTTGCCGGCCGCGATGTCCTCGGCCAACATCTTCAGGCCGCGCGCGAGGTTATCGCCGGACGTGGCAAGTGTCTCGCGCAGCACCTCCGGATTGGTCAGCACGAAGTTGGACGGCGACAGCGCGTTGGTGACCTGCTGGACGTAGAACTCGGCCTTGCGGCGGGTATGCGGATCGAGCCCTTCGGCAGCGCGCACCAGCTCCTGCGCCCATTTGGTCGTGAGCAGATAGAGCTGCATGACGAAATCGAAGAACTGGTTCGACTTCCATTCGGGATCGGCAAAGCGCTTGTCACGCGGCGAGGGCGTGATCGCGGGCGGGGCGTCCTGACCTGCCATGCGGCGGACCGCCGAGCCCCAGAGGTCGAGATAGTCCTTGGCGAGCTTGGTCTGGAGATCGGAGGAACGGGACGTGTCCGACAGCCAGTATTCGGCGACCGAGGTGAAGGTCCTGACGATCTCGGCAAGCTCGGGCGGCGGGCGATCCTGCACCTCGCCGGTCTCGCGCGGTTTGAGGTAGGCAGCGAGCGCCTTGCCACCGCTCTCCATCGCCCGCGCGACATTCATCGCGAAAGCTTCGGCATCGAACTTCGTCTCGAACGGGGTGCCGGATTTGGGCGTGTCGGTTGTGACGGTACTCATGCGCAGAACAGTAACGATTCATTCTGTATTCGTCACCGCGAAGCTCGCATGTTTGGCGTTAAACACTCTCGAAGATGTGTTGCAGCGCGACAAATTTTCTTGGTTCCGTCACAATCGAGCCGCAACCGCTCGGCTTGGTAGCGCCGGGCGGTTTTCTCGCTCATACCATTTTGGGCAGCCATGGTTTGAGCTTGGGCGCGGTCTTGGGTAAGTTGCCCTGGGGGCCGTGCTTCGGGACGAGTAGGGGATTTCCCAAGTGTTGGTGTTATGGGACCTGCAAAAGACGCTGCCGATCTGTGGAGCGCTGTTGATCGCGGCGCTTGCCTTGGGCGGCTGCTCAAGCCAGCTCGCGGATATGACGCCCGCGGATGCGCAGGCGCATCCCAGGGAGCCCGGCAGCTATCTGCCGGTGCATGATCTGCCGCCGGATCGCGATCAGGCGACCATCCCGCCGGACCAGCGCGCCAAGATCGAGGCCGAGCTTGCCGCGGCGCGCGATCGTCAAGCCCTGGCCGCCAAGGACGCCAAGTGAGCAAATGGGGCGGTGCAAGGTAATCGCTGGCGCCCCCGTCTTGCCGTGCTAAAAGACCTCAGTTCAGCCAATAGTCAGGGCGAACGACCTCAGCCGCCAACGTCGATAATTGCTCTAAGTATTTGATTTCGAGTAATTTTCGTGAAGGGACTGGGCGCGTTTCCGAACGGCCGTCATGGCCTGTCGATTCCGTCCTGACCGGTTGCCCGGAGCCCAGAGAGCCATGGAAGAGTTTTACCGCATCCGCCGCCTGCCGCCTTACGTGTTCGAACAGGTCAACCGGGCCAAGGCGGCCGCGCGGAACGCCGGCGCCGACATCATCGACCTCGGCATGGGCAATCCGGACCTGCCGGCGCCGCCGCACGTGCTTGAGAAGCTCAAGGAGACTCTTGGCAAGCCGCGCACCGACCGCTACTCGGCCTCACGCGGCATTCCGGGGCTGCGCCGGGCGCAAGCTGCCTACTACGCCCGCCGCTTCGGCGTGAAGCTCAATCCCGATACCCAGGTCGTCGCGACGCTCGGCTCCAAGGAAGGCTTTGCCAACGTGGCGCAGGCCATCACCGCGCCGGGCGACGTCATCCTCTGTCCGAACCCGAGCTATCCGATTCACGCCTTCGGCTTTTTGATGGCGGGCGGCGTGATCCGCTCGGTGCCTTCCGAGCCGACGCCGCAGTTCTTCGAGGCGGCCGAGCGGGCGATCATCCATTCGATCCCCAAGCCGCTGGCGCTCGTCGTCTGCTACCCCTCGAACCCAACGGCCTATGTCGCGAGCCTCGACTTCTACAAGGACCTCGTCGCGTTCGCGAAGAAGCACGAGATCCTGATCCTGTCCGATCTCGCTTATGCCGAAGTCTATTTCGACGAGAGCAACCCGCCGCCCTCGGTGCTCCAGGTGCCCGGCGCGATGGACGTCGCCGTCGAGTTCACCTCGATGTCGAAGACCTATTCGATGGCCGGCTGGCGCATGGGCTTTGCGGTCGGCAATGAGCGCGTGATCGCGGCGCTCGCCCGCGTCAAATCCTATCTCGATTACGGCGCGTTCACGCCGGTCCAGGTCGCGGCGACCGCCGCATTAAACGGCCCGGACGATTGCATCAAGGAGATGCGCGACACTTACCGCAAGCGCCGCGACGCGCTGGTGGAATCGTTCGGCCGCGCCGGCTGGGAGATTCCGCCGCCGGAGGCCTCGATGTTCGCCTGGGTGCCGCTGCCAGAGGCTTTCCGCAGCATCGGCAGCATGGAGTTCGCGACCCTGATGGTGGAGAAATCCGGCGTCGCGGTCTCGCCCGGCGTCGGCTTTGGCGAGCATGGTGAAGGATATGTCCGCATCGCCATGGTGGAAAACGAGCAACGGATCAGGCAGGCCGCGCGCGGCGTGCGCCGCTTCCTTGAAAGCGGCGTCGAAACGTTGCACAACGTGGTTCCGCTCGCCAATCGGCGCTAATTCTCTTCTGCAGGTTTTCTGAACTATCATGGTCGCACCCCTGAAAGTGGGCATAGCGGGGCTCGGCACCGTGGGTGCCGAAGTCGTCCGTTTGATCGAAACGCAAGCGCGCGTGCTCACGGGACGCAGCGGCCGGGGCATCCGCGTCGTTGCCGTCACCGCGCGCTCGAAGGCGAAGAAGCGCGGCGTCGACTTGCGCGGCGTCGAATGGGCGAGGGATCCAATGGCGCTTGCCACCCATGCCGAGGTCGATTGCTTCGTCGAACTGATGGGCGGCGCCGGCGATCCCGCGCTGTCGGCGGTGGAAGCCGCGCTCAATGCCGGCAAGTCGGTTGTCACCGCCAACAAGGCGCTGCTCGCCAAGCATGGCCTCAAGCTCGCCAAGGCGGCTGAAAAGCACGGCGGCGCGCTGAATTTCGAGGCAGCGGTCGGCGCCGCGATCCCTGTCATCAAGACGTTACGCGAGGGGCTTGCTGGAACCGGCGTCAACCGCGTCTATGGCATCCTCAACGGCACCTGCAATTACATCCTGACCCGGATGGAGCAGGAGGGCCTGTCCTTTGCCGAATGCCTGAAGGACGCGCAGCGGCTCGGCTATGCCGAGGCCGATCCGTCCTTCGACGTCGACGGCCACGACACCGCGCAAAAACTCGCCATTCTGGCCAGCCTGGCCTTCGGCACGAAAGTTGCTCAAAGCGCGGTGTATGTCGAAGGCATCTCATCCATCGCGCCGGAAGACCTGCGCGCGGCGGCTGATCTCGGTTACCGCGTCAAGCTGCTCGGCGTTGCGGTTCGCACCGCCACGGGCATCGAGCAGCGCGTGCATCCGACCATGGTGCCAAAATCCTCCTCGATCGCGCAGGTGATGGGTGTCACCAACGCGGTCACGATCGATGGCGAGGGGATTCCGCCGATCACGCTGGTCGGCCCCGGCGCAGGCGGTGCCGCGACCGCCTCCGCCGTGGTAGCCGACATCGCCGACGTTGCGCGCGGCATTCGTGCGAATCCGTTCGGACGGCCGATTTCGCACTTGCGCGACACCAAGAAGGCGCCGATGGAGCGGCATGAGGGCGGTTATTACATCCGCCTGCTCGCCCGCGATTTTCCCGGTACTGCGGCTGCGATCGCCACGCGGCTTGCAGAACAGAAGATTTCGATCGAATCGATCGTGCAGCGTCATCCCAATGGCGGCGCTGCTCCCAGCGACGGCAAGACGGTCCCCGTGCCGGTCATCCTGATCACTTATGCGACCCATGAGGACGCCGTGCGCCGCGCGCTCTCCGCAGTCCAGCGCGACAAGGTGATCAGCGGACGGCCGCAGGTGATCCGGATCGAGAAGAACTGACACGGTTCGAACGAACTGTGGGTGTTACGAGTTGATGCGGACGGAGATGTCCGTCCAAAACCGTTTCGAAGGAGTGAGCCGATGTCGACCCATATTTCAGTCCCGCCGCAAGCGTTGCTCGAGCGCATCCTCACGCTGGAGATCGTGCGGGTGACGGAGCGGGCGGCGGTGTCCTCGGCGCGGCTGCGCGGGCACGGCAACGAGAAGCAGGCTGACCAGGCTGCCGTCGACGCCATGCGCCGCGAGCTCAACAAGCTGCCGATCGAAGGCACTATCGTGATCGGCGAAGGCGAACGTGACGAGGCACCGATGCTCTTCATCGGCGAGAAGGTCGGCATGAATGCCGGTCCCCAGGTCGATATCGCGGTCGATCCGCTCGAAGGCACCACGCTATGCGCCAAGAACATGCCGGGCTCGATCGCCACAATGGCGATGGCCGACGGCGGCACGCTGCTGCATGCCCCCGACGTCTACATGCAGAAGCTCGCGATCGGACCCGGTTACGACAAGGGCGTCGTCGATCTCGATGCCTCGCCGGCTGACAACGTCCGCCGCCTCGCCAAGGCCAAGGGCGTCAAGCCTGATGGCATTACCGTTCTCGTGCTCGATCGTCCGCGCCATGCCGACATCATTGCGAGCGTGCGTTCGACCGGCGCCGCCGTGCGCCTGATCACCGACGGCGACGTAGCCGGCGTGATCCATTGCGCCGACCCCGACAACACCGGCGTCGACATGTATCTCGGCACCGGCGGTGCGCCGGAAGGCGTGCTCGCCGCCGTGGCGCTGCGCTGCATCGGCGGTCAGATGCAGTGCCGCCTCATCCTCGACTCCGAAGAGAAGCGCGAGCGCGCCGCCAAGATGGGCGTCAACGATCCCAAGATGATCTACGGCATCGAGGATATGGCGCGCGGCGACTGCCTGTTTGCCGCCACCGGCGTCACCACGGGCTCGCTGCTCTCGGGCGTCAAATTCCGCAAGGACGGCGTGATCGAGACCGAGACGGTGGTGATGCGCTCCGTCACCGGCACCGTGCGCTACATCAAGGCCGAGCACCGCGAGCTGGCCAAGTTCCATCTGGATTGATCCAGGCAACACCACTGTCGTCGTTCCGGGGCGACGGGACCGCGCAACGCGCGGCCCGCGAGCCCGGAATCCATCGGGCGACAGTCTCCGACGCGCAATGGGTTCCGGGTTCGATGCTGCGCATCGCCCCGGAATGACGATAAGAAAAAAGAGGGGAAGCGCCATGTCCGATCTCTCCGCCGTCAAAGCCCTCGTCTTCGACGTGTTCGGTACCGTCGTGGACTGGCGCACCAGCCTGATCACCGATTTCATGTGGTGGGGCAAGCAGCGCGGCATCAGCGCTGATTGGACCGCGCTCGTCGATGGCTGGCGCGGCATGTACATGGCCTCGATGGACGACGTGCGCAAACATCCCGAGCGCGGCTACGTCATGCTCGACGATCTGCACCGCCGCTCGCTGGAAAAGCTGGTCGATCAATTCTCGATCAAGGGCCTCACCGAAGCCGATCTCAACTATCTCACCAAAGGCTGGCACCGCCTGCATCCCTGGCCCGACAGCGTCGGCGGCCTGGCCCGGCTGAAGACCAAATTCGTGATCGCGCCGCTGTCGAACGGCAATGTCGCGCTGCTCACCAACATGGCGAAGTTCGCTGGGCTGCCCTGGGACCTCATCATGTCGGCGGAGCTGTTCGAGCACTACAAGCCTGATCCCGAGACTTATCTCGGCGCCGCGCGCTTGCTGTGCCTCAAGCCGCAAGAGGTAATGATGGTCGCCGCCCACAACGGCGATCTTGCGGCTGCGCAGAAGAACGGATTGAAGACCGCATTCGTGGCGCGGCCGACCGAGTACGGACCGTTGCAGAAGGTCGACTTCGAGGCGACCGGCAATTGGGACATCGTCGCAAAGGATTTTGGCGGGATCGCCGACAAGCTCGGGTGCTAGCGACGTCCTTGTACGCGGCAACGCCGGTCCGGGCAGCGCGCGCCGCCCGGACCTGATTTCGAAACTACAAGGTCATCTTCATCGGCTCCGGATAGTAGTGGAAGCCTTCGCCTGTCTTGGCGACATGGCCGTAGCCCGGCCAGGCGAAGTGATAGGACATCACGGGGGTCTTGTTTGCCGCAAGCATCGTCAGCAGCTTGACGCGCGAGTCTGCCGCCTGCTTCGGGTCGGTGTCGTAGGAGAACTCCATCCTCGGCCGCTCCAGCAGCAGCACCGAATGGTGCGAGAGATCGCCGAGGAAGGCGAACGATTTGCCCGCCGAGGAGACCATGAAGATGGTGTGGCCGACAGTGTGACCGGGCGCGGCGATCGCCTGCACGCCCGGCAAAAATTCCTGGCCGTCCTTGAAGAACACGATGCGGTCGCGGACCGGCAGCAGGTTCTTGCGGGCGTGGAGGACGAAGTCCTTGGCCGGGCTGCCGAGCTTGCCCTCATCGGTCCAGAAGTCGAAATCGGACTGGGAGATGTAGACCTGCGCGTTCGGAAACAACGGTTTGCCGCCCTCGTCCACGATGCCCCCGATGTGGTCGATATGGGCGTGCGAGCACACCACGGCGTCGATGTCCTCCGGCTTGATTCCGGCCTCGGTCATGCTCTTCTGCTGCCGTCCGGTGCTGGCGCCGAACATTTTTGAGCTGCCCATGCCGGTATCGAACAGGATGAGCTTGTCGCCGGTGTTCACGATCGGCGAGTTCTGCTCGAGCACGACATTGTCCGGCGACAGGAAATTGTCGGCCAGCATCTTCTTGACCTCTTCCTTGGGAACGCCGGTGAAGGTCCCGGAGGGATCGCCGAGCGGCAGCGGCCCATCGGATACGACGGTCACCTCGGCATCGCCGAGAATGAAGCGATGCCAGTAGGGCGTCTGGGTGCCGAGCTTGGGTGCCCGGGCCATCGCGCTGCTGCCGAGCAGCGCGCTGGCGCCAAGGCCGGCCCCGAGTGCGAGAAGGGATCGACGTGAGACATCGATTGTCATGCGTTTCCTCCGCTTTTTTGACCTGCGCGATTGTTGGCGC
The DNA here is from genome assembly GCF_023073835.1 of Bradyrhizobium sp. 153. NCBI lineage: Bacteria > Pseudomonadati > Pseudomonadota > Alphaproteobacteria > Hyphomicrobiales > Nitrobacteraceae > Bradyrhizobium > Bradyrhizobium sp. 153. The sequence goes on from NZ_JADPKH010000028.1 coordinate 135,442, forward strand.
GGTGTGACCGGCCCCGGTCGGCCATGAGGCCGGAGGTCGGCGGAAGGCATGCTGCGCCGGTTGCGATGAGCTAGCAAGTGGAATTGGTCCGCGGACGCATGCCGGGCAGGGACACGGCGTCCAGAGGCACGTTCCGCAAAAACAAAGCACCGCGGAATTGCGTCTTACGCAATTCTCAGCGTGAGGTCATTGCCGTCCGTTTCGGCAAAGCCGGCCTGTAAGACCTCTTCGCGCTTATGGCGCAGATGCGCACGCAGGATGTGCGCGAGGCCGGCGCCGTCGCGGCGCTGGAGCGCATTGAGGATTGCCTCGTGCTCCTTGACGGCGAGCGCCCAGCGCTGCGGCGTCATCGGCGTGACGTAGCGCGCGCGGCGGATCCGCGCTGTCACCGAGGTGTAAAGGCTCGCGAGCACCGGGTTTCCGGCCGCGTTGACGATGGCTTCGTGAATTGCGCGGTTGCCGCGATAGTACTGGATCAGGTCACCCTCGCGATAATGCTGCACCATGTCCGCATGCGCGGTGGCGATCGCGTCGATCTCGGCGTCCGTGATGCGCTCGCAGGCAAGCTCGCCGGCAAGGGCTTCGAGACCCTGGCAGACCTCGAACAGGTCGCGCATGTCCTGGTCGGTCAGCTTCGCAGCGCGCGAGCCGCGATGCGGCAGCAGCTGCACGAGGCCTTCGGCGGCCAGCACCTTGAGTGCCTCGCGCAGCGGCGTGCGCGAGATCTCGAGCCGCTCGCACAGCTCGCGCTCCGGAATGCGCGCCCCTGGCGGGATTTCACCGTCGAGCAGGATGGCGCGAATGCGGCCGACGACTTCTTCGTGAAGCATAGTCTGAAACTCTATTTGCATGCAAAAATGGGCCTACAAACGAAAAATTGCAAGTTCCGGCTTGAAAATTCCAAGTTTTGCATTCAAAACTGTAAAAAAGCAGAAAGGGTGTGGGAATGGACCTGCAAGTGGGGGCAGAAGACCTCGTCTTCGAGCGCCAGGACGGCATCGGGCGGATCACCTTTAACCGCCCGCAGGCCCGCAACGCCTTCACGTTTGCCATGTACGAGCGGCTCGCTGCGATTTGCGAGGAGGCCGACCGCGACCCTGCGATCAAGGTGCTGGTGCTGCGCGGGGCTGGCGACAAGGCGTTCGCCTCGGGCACCGACATCAACCAGTTCCGCGAATTCAAGACGCCGCAGGACGCCATCGATTACGAGAACCGCATCGATCGCGTGCTCACAACGCTGGAGCAGTGCCGTGTGCCGACGATCGCGGCGATCAACGGGTTCTGTACCGGAGGCGGGGCCGGCATCGCTGCGGCCTGCGACCTCCGCATCGGCACAAGGAGCGCCAAGATCGGTTTCCCCATCGCCCGCACGCTCGGCAATTGCCTGTCGATGTCCAATGTCAGCCGTCTCACGGCGCTCATCGGCGCCGCGCGCGTCAAGGATCTGATCTTTACCGCGCGCCTGGTCGATGCCACCGAGGCCGCAAGCATCGGTCTGCTTGGCGAGGTCGTGGACGATCTTGCCGCGCTCGATCGGCGCACTGACGAGGTCGCTCGGCTGCTCGCCAGTCATGCTCCGCTGACGCTGAATGCGACCAAGCAGGCGGTGACGCGCCTGCAAAGACGGCTGACGCGGGACGAGGGCGAAGACCTCATCCTGATGTGCTACACGAGCCAGGATTTTCGCGAAGGGCTCGATGCTTTCCTCAACAAGCGCGCGCCGCAATGGCGCGGCCAATAGGACGGGCCCATGCAGAGCGATCGATCGCAATCCACCTCCCGCCGTTCGGGACCGCTCGCCGGTCTCAAGGTCATCGATCTCACCCATGTCATGGCCGGGCCGACCTGCACCTTGATGCTCGCCGACATGGGCGCCGACGTCATCAAGATCGAGAAATGGCCCAATGGCGACGATACCCGCCATTCGGTGCCGCCGAAGATCGGCGATGAGGCGGCCTCCTTCCTGATGATGAACCGCAACAAGCGCGGCATCGTGCTGGATCTGAAGACCGACGGTGGCAAGCAGGTGCTTCGGCGGTTGATCGCGAGCGCCGACGTGCTGGTGGAGAACTTTGCGCCCGGCGCGATGGAGCGTCTCGGTTTCGGCTACGAGGCACTGCACGCGGAATTTCCCGCGCTGATCTACTGCTCGCTGTCGGGCTTCGGCCGCACCGGCCCGTACAAGCACCGCCGCGGCTTCGACCTGGTCGCGCAGGCCATGAGCGGCATCATGAGCTTTACCGGCGAACGCCCCGACGGTCCGCCCGTCAAATGCGGCCCGCCACTGTCCGACATCACCGCCGGTCTGCTGGCGAGCATGGGCATCCTCGCGGCCTATACGCACCGTCTCAAGACCGGCGAAGGACAGTGGGTGGAGACGTCGCTCTATGAAGCGGCCCTGGTGCAGACCTATTGGCAGTCCACCATCGCGCTGGCCGCGGGCACGGCACCGCGCGCGATGGGCTCGGCCCATCCGCTCAATGCGCCCTATCAGGCGTTCGAAGCCTCGGATGGCTGGCTCGTCGTCGGCGGCGCCAACAAGAAGCATTGGCTGTTGATGCTGGAAGCACTCGGCGCCAGCGAACTCGCCGCCGATCCGCGCTTCGTCACCGGCTCCGACCGTATGGCGCATCTGAAGGAGCTGGAAGCCGTCTTGAGCGAACGCTTCCGCACCAAATCGCGCGCGCATTGGCTTGCGGCGCTGGACGAGAAGGGCGTGCCGTGCGGCCCCGTGCACGACATGCTGGAAGCGCTCAGCGATCCGCAGACGCTGGCGCGCGAGATGGTCGTCGAGGTCGAGCACTCCACGCTCGGCCCCGTAAAGACGATCGGACTTCCCATCAAGTTTTCGGAGACCCCAGGCAAAGTTCGCTCAGGCGCGCCGGTCTATGGTGAGCACACAAGTGAGGTGCTGGCCGAGCACGGGTTCGACCAGAAGCAGATCGAAGCGCTCGAAAAAGAAGGCGCAATCGTGCTGGCCTCAGCAAGTCGCGAGGAACGCGTCGCCTGAGCGGACGTCGATAAGACAACAACAAAAGACAAAAAATCAGCTGGAGGAACATCATGGGTCGGACGTCAACACTTCTGCTCCCCGCGGCCGCGATCGTGCTCGCCGGCACGATGCCGGCGCTCGCCGCCTGGCAACCGCAAAAGCCGATCGAGTTCGTCGCCACGGCCGGGCCGGGTGGCGGCACTGACAATCTCGCGCGCGCGGTCCAGAACATCATCACCAAGTACAAGCTGACAGACCAGCCGATCGTCGTCGTCAACAAGGGCGGCGGCAGCGGCGCCGAAGGTTATGTCTACGGCAAGGCCTCCGCGGGCGATCCCCACAAGGTGATCTTCGGCACCTCGAACGCCTGGCAGCAGCCGCTCGTCTCCAAGGTCGCCTTCAACTACACCGATCTCACTCCGATCGCGGCGATGGCGCAGGACGAGTTCCTGCTCTGGGTCAAGCAGGACGCGCCGTACAAGACAGCGGGCGACTATCTCAAGGCGGCCGCATCGGGCGAATTCAAGATGGGCGGCGCGCAATCCAAGGACACCGACGAGGTGTTGACGCGCATGATCGAGAAGGCTGGCAAGGTCAAGCTGACCTATATCCCTTTCAAGAGCGGCGCCGAGACCGCCGTGCAGCTCGCCGGCGGACATCTCGATTCCCACGTCAACAATCCCAGCGAGAGCCTCGGGCAATGGCGCGGGGGCACGCAGCGCCCGCTCTGCGTTTTCAGCCCGAAACGGCTGCCGCAGGGTCCGAAGGTCACCGCAACCGAAGGCTGGAGCGACGTTCCGACCTGCGTCGAGCAGGGCCTCGACATCAAGCAGTATGAGCAGCCGCGCACGGTGTGGCTGCCCGGCAAGGTCACGCCGGACCAGGCGGCGTTCTATGTCGACCTGATGAAGAAGGTGCAGGCAACGCCGGAATGGAAGGACTACATCGAGAAGACCTCACAGGTCGACACCTTCCTGACCGGCGCCGAGTTCGAAAAATTCATCAAGGAGGACCTCGAGCACGTCAAGCAGGTCGCGGGCGAGCAGGGCTGGCTCGTCAAGTGAGGCGGCGGGCAGGTCGCCTGCGGCCATCCTGCGAGACGCCCGCCTGCGGCGGGCCCTCAGGGTGAGGTCGCGCGCCGTGGCAAGATATCCAACCCTCATGGTGAGGAGCCCGCCAAAGCGGGCGTCTCGAACCATGCAGGCCGAGCTCGTTCAGCAGGTCTCACCGCCGTCACATGGGATAGCTCAGAGGTAACGGACCATGATCTCCCGCCGCGCGCTTGAACTTGCGACCGCTGTCCTCACCGGGACCTTCGGTGTGGCAGTCGTCATCTCCAGCCTCGACAACGGCATCGGCTGGTCGAGCGCCGGGGTGGACGCCGGCACGTTTCCGTTCCTGACCGGGGTCATCATCGTGATCGGGAGCCTCTACAATCTGGTGCGGGGCGTGCTACCGGCCGCGACACTGGCAAATGTCCCCATCGCCATCACGTCCCTCGAGCTGCGCAGGCTCGCCGGCCTGTTCGTGCCGGCTGCGATTTTTGTTGCCGCGATCCCGCTGGCCGGGATGTACGTCGCTTCAGCATTGTACGTTTTCGCAGTGCTGGCGATCCCCAGGTATCAATCCGTGCCGCGTGCGCTCGCGATGGCGGGGGCGACGGCACTCGCGCTCTACGTCGTGTTCGAGCGCATGTTCCAGGTCAGCCTGCCGCATGGCGCGCTCGCCGCCGCGTTCGGGTTCTGATGGAGAGGTCCGATGGATAATCTCGCAGAGCTCCTGCACGGCTTCACCATCGCGGTCACCGCGCCACATCTGCTGCTCATGGTAATCGGCGTGCTGCTCGGCATTCTCGTCGGCGTGCTGCCGGGGCTGGGCGCGCCAAACGGAGTATCGCTGCTTTTGCCGCTGACCTTCGGTATGCAGCCGGTCTCGGCCATCATCCTGCTCTCCAGCATGTATTGGGGGGCGCTGTTCGGCGGCTCCGTGACCTCGATCCTGTTCAACATTCCCGGCGAGCCGTCCTCGGTCGCGACCACGTTCGACGGCTACCCGATGGCGCGCGACGGCCGGCCAACGACGGCGCTCGCCACCGCCTTCGGTTCGGCGGCGTTCGGCGCGCTGATCGGCGTCATCCTGATCACCTTCCTTGCATCCTGGGTGGCCCAGGTTGCGCTCGCGTTCGGGCCGGCCGAGTATTTTGCGGTCTATTTCCTGGCCTTTGCCAGCTTCGTCGGCATGGGCGGTGCGGCGCCGATCAAGACCGTCGTGGCGCTGGCGATCGGCTTTGCGATCGCTGCCATCGGCATCGACACGGTGTCCGGCAGCGTGCGCCTCACCATGGGGGTCGATGAACTCGTCAAGGGCGTGAGCTTCGTCGTCGCCGTGATGGGTCTGTTCGGCATCGGCGAGCTCTTGGTTGCAGTCGAAGAGGAGTTTCACGCGCGCGCGGTCTCCTCGAAGATCGACTGGCGTGAGGTGTTCCGCGCGGTCGGCCGCCTGCCGCGGCATGGTATTGCCCTGTTGCGCAGCGCCGCGATCGGATGCTGGATGGGGATTACGCCGGGCGGCCCGACCGCGGCCTCCTTCATGAGCTACGGCATCGCGCGCCGCTTCTCGCGCCGCGGCCGATATTTCGGCACCGGCGAGGTCGAAGGCATCATCTCGCCGGAGACGGCCGACCATGCCGCCGGCACCAGCGCGCTGCTGCCGATGCTCTCGCTAGGCATTCCCGGCTCGGCGACCGCGGCGGTCATGATGGGCGGGCTGATGATCTGGGGCCTCAATCCCGGGCCGATGCTGTTCGTCGACAGTAAGGATTTCGTCTGGGGCCTGATCGCCTCGATGTATGTCGGCAACATCGTCGCCGTCGCGCTGGTGCTGCTCACCGTTCCGGTCTTCGCGGCCTTGATGCGGATTCCGTTTGTGGTGATCGCGCCCCTGATCGTGATCATCTGCGTCGTCGGCGCCTATTCGGTGTCGAACTCCTATCTCGACGTCGTCATGATGCTTGGCTTCGGGATCGTCGGCTATCTCTTCAAGAAGCTGTTCTATCCGCTGGCGCCGCTCGTGCTCGCGATCGTCATCGGCGACAAGGCGGAGGACGCGTTCCGGCAGTCGATGTTGATCTCCAAGGGATCGCTCGGGATATTCTTTGCAAACAAGCTGGTGACATGCCTGATCGTTGCCGGCATCGCATTGTTGCTGCTTCCGCTCGTGCTGCAGCTCACGCGGCTCTGGCGCAAACCCGCGCCGTCTACCGATCGGACGACAGCTGAGGAAAAGGTGATCATATGACCGCAAAGCCGCTCATTGCATTGGCAATGGGAGATCCCGCCGGCATCAGCCCGGAGCTGACGGCGAAGCTCGCGGTGCAGGATGACGTCCGCGCCCGCAGCCGGATCGTCGTCATCGGTGACCGCCGCATCTTCGACGAAGGCGCGCGCGTCGCCGGCGTCAAGCCGGAGCTGACCATGGTAGAGCAGGGCGCCGACCTTGGCGCGGCGCAGGGCGAGACGCTGTTTGTCGATCTCCGCCACCTCGACCCCAGGGAGGTCGAGCCGAAGACCGCGACGCTTGCCGGCGGAAAATTCGCGCTGACCAATTATCGGCACGCGCTCGAGCTCGGCCGTGACCACCGCGTCGATGCCGTCTGCTTTACCCCCTTCAACAAGCAGGCGATGCGCCTTGCCCGTACCGAATACGACGACGAGATCGCGTTCTCCGCCGAGGTGGTCGGGCTCAAGACCGCGGCAAGCGAGTTCAACGTGCTGGACCGGCTCTGGAATGCGCGGGTCACCTCCCATATCCCTCTCAAGGACGTCGCTGCAAAGCTGTCCAGCGAGCGCATCCATCGCGCGCTCAAGCTGACCGATTCCTGTATGCGCAATGCCGGTTTCGCGCGCCCCCGCATCGCAGTCGCAGGTCTCAATCCGCATGCCGGCGACGGCGGCAATTTTGGTCGCGAGGAGATCGATATCATCTCGCCGGTGGTCACGGCCGCCCAGCGCGAGGGTATCGCCGCGGAGGGACCGTTCCCCGCCGACACGGTGTTCCTGCGCGCCAAGGGCGGTGCTTTCGATGCGGTGCTGACGATGTATCACGACCAGGGTCAGATCGCGATGAAGCTGATGGGTTTTGATCGCGGTGTCACCTTGCTCGGTGGTTTCCCTTTCCCGATCTGCACGCCCGCGCACGGCACCGCCTATGATATCGCCGGGCAGGGCATCGCATCGGTTGGCGCTAGCCGCGCCGCTGTGCTGCTCGCAGCGGAGATGGCCGCGCGTCGCGCCGCCTGATGGCGCGCACCAGGGGAGCCCGCTCATGAAGTTCGTACGCGCAAAGCCTGCGAGTTTCGGGAAAAAGTGGAAACTTCCGGCGTGGTAACGAGTTGCGTCCCATGAACGTCTCCATCTGGGAGCTGGAACATGGTCGACTACGACCCGCTACGAACGGCCGTGGATACTGCTTGGTCCGTCTACCGCGCCCGGCATCGTCACGTCGATGCCGCGGATGGTCGTCGCTGTCTGCTCGAGCGTCATCTACAAGGGAGGCGGGAAGCGCGCGAGAGTGGCGGTGATGCCCAGGACCTTACGGCATCTGGCCTTGCCTATCTCGAGCGGCTTCACGATGACGAATGCTAGGGCTGGTGGAGGAACTGGCCTGCTGCCTGGCGGCCGCGACCGCAAGGCCGAATTGGACCTTGCTCGCGATTTCGAACCTTCTGGCGGCATTGATCGTGCTGATCGTGCGCTTGGCAGTTTAGCACATGCGTATCGCTCAGCTCGCTCCCCTGGCCGAAAGCGTTCCTCCGAAGCTCTACGGCGGCACCGAGCGGGTAGTAGCCTGGCTGGTGGATGAGCTGGTGCAGCTCGGCCACGACGTCACGCTGTTTGCGAGCGGCGATTCCCGGACGGCCGGCAGACTCTATCCGGTTTGGTCCCGTGCGTTGCGTCTCGGGCGGAAGGGCGCCGATCCGAGTGCAGCTTGCGCGATGCTGCTGGAAGCGATCGCGAAGCGAGCGAGGGATTTCGATGTGATCCACGCGCATATCGATTGGCTGCATCTGCCGTTGCTCAGTCGCCTGGGCGTGCCGTTCCTGACGACCATGCACGGCCGCCTCGACTTGCCTGGGTTGCCCGACGTGGTTCGGCAATTCCCCGAAGCAGCGCTCGTGTCGATTTCCGACCGTCAGCGCCTGCCGCTTCAAAATGCGAAATGGATTAGAACGATCCAGCACGGGATGCCGTCCGACCTGCTTCGCCCATGCTACGAGCAGGGATCCTACCTTGCATTTCTTGGCCGCCTGACGAAAGACAAAGGTCCGGAGGATGCCATCCGCATCGCGCATCAAACCCGTATGCCCCTGCGCATCGCCGCGAAGATCCCGCGCGCCGAGACCGCCTATTTCAAGAAACATGTCGAGCCCCATATTGACGACGAGAAGATCAAGCTTGTCGGCGAAGTCGATGATGACAGAAAACAGCAGTTCCTTGGTCGAGCCGCCGCTCTGTTGTTCCCGATCGATTGGCCGGAGCCCTTCGGGCTGGTCATGATCGAAGCAATGGCCTGCGGAACTCCCGTGATCGCCTACCGCTCAGGCGCCGTCCCTGAGGTCATCGAGCACGGCCTGACTGGTTTCATCGTCGAGAACGAGGAGCAAGCCGTTCAGGCGGTCGGCGAGGTGGGCAAGTTGGATCGAAGGCAGGTGCGCGCACGGTTCGAGGAGCGTTTCTCGGCGCGCCGAATGGCGCGAGAGTACGAAGGCGAGTACAGCAAGCTGGTTGCCGCCGCGGCTTGAGAATTCGATAGGCGCGACGGGCTCCGGTTGACGCGCGTCTCGCCTGCTGCCCCGGGGCGTTACTTCGCGATAGGCGTCACGAGCTCCTTGTCTGCTGTATCCACGACGAAGACGGCCAGCAGCTTCGCAGGCTCGGAATCGCTGGCATTCGCGCTTATGGCGTGGCGGTCGCCGGGTTTCTCGAAAAAATTCGCTCCCTTGCGATAGACCTTCGCGGGCTCGTCATTGACTTGACTGCGGATTGCTCCTTCCAGGATGGTCGCATAGATAAACGCGGAGCGCGGGTGCATGTGCGCCGGTGAGGAGCCTCCCGGACCATATTCGACCAGCACGCCCTTCATGCTCTTGCCGGGGACGTTGGGCAGGGCCTGGTCGAACACCACGGTTACTTTGGCCAATGGTGCTGCCGTCTCGGCTGCATGGGCCGTCAGGAAAGACGCGGCGTAAACCGCCGTTGCGATCAGCAATCTGCGCATGGGATTCCCTTCATTGTCATTTCCGTCGTGATTGAGGCTGACGGAGCTTCAGAGACTCGCGAGCCATGTTGCGAGCGGTGTTTTCCCGAGCCGCGCCTCGCCAAGCGGATTCAGCGATGTGTCGTCAATGAGAGCGCCGTAATAGGGCGCCTTTGGGTCTCCCACCACAGGTCGGACATCGCCGGACGCCTTCAGGCGCCGCGCGATGAATTCATTGAAGGGGGCCTTCTCGGGTCCAGCAATGTCGATCGTGCCGTTGAGCGGCCGGCCCGTTGCGATCTCCGCGAGACAATCGACCACATCGTCGGACGCGATCGGTTGAAACTGCGCCGATGGAACGACAATCCTGCCGCCCGTCACAGCCGTTTCGGCAATGGCGCCGAGGAATTCAAAGAACTGGGTGGCGCGCACGATCGAGTAGGGGACCGAAGAGGATTTGATGACGGTCTCCTGGGCGAGCTTGGCACGGAAATAGGCGTTGTCGGGCGACCGCTCGGTGCCGACGATGGAGAGCGCCACATGATGTTTCACGGCCGCTGCGGCTTCTGCCGCGACGAGATTCTTGCTCGAACGCTGGAAGAAATCGAGCACGGCGGTCGGCTCCCAGGACGGCGCGTTGGCGACGTCGACGACAACATCGGCGCCGGCCAGCACCGCAGCGAGACCTTCCCCGGTCACGGCGTTCACGCCTGATCTTGGCGAGGCTGCCACCGCCTCGTGGCCCTGCTGCTTGAGCTTCGCCACCAGTTTAGATCCGATCAATCCGGTCCCGCCGATCACGACGATCTTCATGGCACGTCTCCTCGGTGTTTCGGAGCGCGGGAAAAGGCCAATTCCTGCTCTCGCGCTTACGTGCATCACGATCCAACGCCTGTTCTATCGGGAGCAATCGGCAGGCCCTTGCCTGGAACGCGCCTGACTTGCCGAAAAATGCTCCAGAGAGATCGTTACGATACGACACAATTCGTCTGGGAGCATTCCCTTAAATCTCGGAGATCAGTGGCCGCTCAGCACCAGCGTCTTCACTGGCAACAGCAGCGCTTGAATGCGCAACAGAAGGGCATGTACAAGCCCCGTGGCATCGACGACATGCAGAGCAGATCCCTTGAGCGCGCCGGTCTTTGGGTCTGCAATCGCATCGTGGTTGCTCGTATAGGCATTGACGATGCAGGTCGAGCCTGGCGTGACGCCCTCGAGCCCGCCCTTATAGAGCGGTTCCAAAAATGCCAGGATCGTGCCCGGCTGCCGAAGATTTTGCGGATCGATGAGCTGTTCGCCCGAGCGGAATTGACCGGCGGCGATATAGTCCTGAACGCCCGTGATGACGAGCGGAATGATGACCCAGGGCTTCGAGATGCAAGTCGCTTCTGCGAGCATGCCGGGTCGTATGACCTGGGCTTCAATCTGGCCGAAGCCAGCCTGCAATACGCGCCGGCCCGCGCCCTCTGGGATCAAGAGGCCGGCGGGCCGCATCATCTGATTGACGACATCGCCAGTGCGCAGAAGGAATTGCTCCACTCGCCCATCGACCCCCGCCCGAATGGAAGTCTTGTCGAGGTCCACCTGCGCCTCTGCCATCGCGGCCTCTGCGCTCGCCTTCTCAGCCGGCAGAAGCGTTGAGATCCGCAGCGCCGAAGCCTCCCTGGCGGCACTGGCGGAATCGATGCCCGCCTGCCGCTGATCGACGGCGACCTGGAGTTTCTCGATGTCACGCTGCGGCACGATCCCAGGATTGCGCCGCTGCAATTCGCTCTTGGTGTCGAGCTCGTCCCTCGCTTGCTGCCAGGCCGCCCTCGCTTCTGCGATCTGGGCTTCCGCCTTGACCACATCGGCCCGCGCGCTGATCAGCGAGGCATCGATCTCGGCGACCTTTCGTTTTGTCGTCTCGAGCGCCGCCTGCTGCTTGGCGCTGTCCAGCCGGAAGAGGACGTCGCCCTTCTTCACAGGCGCGCTGTAATCGACGTTCACTTCGGCGACGCGGCCGGCCACTTCGGGCAGGATCGGCACGGTGCGGAAGTAGAGCGCCGCGGACGTGGTCGAGGGATGATAGTAGAAGATCATGGTGATCAGCGCGACGGTCAGCATCAGGCAGCCGGTAATGCCCCACCTCAGCTCAAACCAGACCGAGTAGAGGGTGATCTCCTTGCCGAACCGCTTACCTTGCCGATAGCGCCGATAGAGGTAGTCCGGAAGGATCGTCACGAGCGAGCAGAGCAGGAGCTCAAGCATGACCTTGGACTCCCTCGTTCGACGCACTCTTCGTGCCGGAATTGCCGGTCAGCTCGGTTTCGGATGCTGATTGCGACGTCTGCGGCGCTGCATCGGCGATCCGCTCCACCGAGCCGGCGATGGTGCGCAGCGGCGTCGAGAAGTCCGGCAGGTCGATCATCGCGAGCAGGAGGCCCGCGATCCAGAAGATGTGCATGTGCGTGAACAGCGAGATGAGGCCGAGAACGGCGACGATCTCGAATTGCAGCTTCTGCGATCGGTGCGCCATGCGCTCCGGAAGGCTGTGCAGCTTCCAATAGAGCGTGCCCACCCACAACACGACGCGATGAGGAAGATGGCCATGACGACCATCAGGGCGTCCGATCCATCAGGTCCAGGCACGAAGAATGGCAGATGATGAGGCGCTGCCGGATGCATTTGTTCGCTCAAGCTCGTCCCCCTGCCAGAAGAAGCCTGAGAGCCCAGAGCGAGGCTCGTACTTTGCCCAGCATTGTTTCCCAAGACGGGAACTGGAGCAAGGATCGTGTCGAGACTGCCGTTGCGTTCGGTGTGTACTAGATCGCCGCGTCCAACGAAATGTTCCTGAGACGGCCGCTGTCGGACAAGGACAAATGTGCCGTGTTGGCACCCTTGGCGATCGTCACAGATTGCTCCTGTTTTGCCCGACGTGTCAAAGAGTTTTGGCGAGTGCAAAAACTATTAGGGAAGACAACCCTTTGGCTACTGTGCATGGGGTTGTTTTCGCGAGTTTTGATAAAAGGGGCTATTCGCCGCCTTTGCGGGGCGCCTCACGCCCCGCAGATGATCACGCCGTGCCAGCCGAGCCCACGATAGGTCTCATAGCCCGGGGTGGCATGGAAGGCGACCAGCGCGCCGGTGCGGTCGTGGTAGAAGCCGGAGCGCTGGCCGTTCAGCGCGATCGAGATGCGCTCGCTGAGGATGCCCTGGCCGTCGGAGGCGGCAATCACGCGAAGGTTCGAATCGACCAGCAGTACGCGGGCCTTGTCGCTGTCGCCGACGCGCACGCCCTGGACGATGGCGCGGGCCTGCGCCTCCCAGTCGAAATGAATGGCGAGCACGCCGATCGGCACCCCGTTGGCCTGGCCGCCGCTGCGGACGCTGGCGCAATAGGTCGCGACCTGGGCGTTGCCGAGCAGCGGCTGGTTCTCGACGTCACCGGCAACATAGTCGTCGCCGGAGCGCAAGGATTGCGCCTCGCGAAACCATTTGGTGTGGGCGACGTTCTGGCCGACGACGCGAAAGCGGTCGGCGCGGCCATTGGCGATGACGTTGCCGTCGAGATCGCAAAGCCAGAGGTCGAGGTAGACGGTGTAGGCCCCGAGGATCACGCCGAGGCGCTGCGAGGCGTGGTTTACAGCCGCCGCGGCCGGCGAGGCCGCGCAATCGACCACGGCGGAGTCGGTCGCCCACCAACGCACGTCGCAGGTGCGCTCATAGAGGTTGCGGTCGATCAGCTCGATAGCGTTGAGCGACAGATCGACCATGCGCTCGCCGCGCGAGCGCTGGCTCATGCGGTCGATCGAGGCGACGAGGTCGCCGGTTCGTTTGGTCAGCTGTGTCTCGAGCTCGCGGGCGATGGTCTCGACCTGCTGGCCGACGCCACGTACCTCCTGCGCCACGACCGCAAAGCCCGCGCCCTGCGCGCCGGCGCGCGAGCTCTCGATCAGGGCGTTCAGCGCGAGCATCTTCATCTGATTGGTGATCTGCTGGATCGCCTTGGTCTTGTCGACCGCGATCTGGTTGACCTCCGCGGTCAGGCGGTTGATCAGCGCGGAGATGTCGGAATCATCATCAGCGGGTTCGGTGGCGGTGATCGGCTTGGCTTTCAGACCCAGCGCAGCAGACATCGGGGAGCTTCCCTTGGCAATGAGGTCTGACCTGCAATGAACCCGGAACAAAGATACAGATCGAACGGAAAGCTTTTTCGAGGATTCCACCTAACGCCCGCTTAATTTGCGGTTCCGTGGAATGCCCAAATGATAGTCAGTTCCGCGCCGCTAAAAGGCAATCCACCGCTTTGTGCGGCGCAGGCATTGCATATCTAGGGCGATTCCGGGCCAATCGTCCCTGCCGACAAATCTGCTGCCACCCGTCCGGGCTCCTCAATCAATCAACATTCATGACCCCGCCCGCAACTGCCTTGCCTGTCGAAGCGCCCCAGGCGTTCCTGGGGGTGACGCGCTCGCTCACCGACAAGCTCTGGCGTGACCGGCTCGACGCGCGCGGCGCGGCCAAGGCGCTTGCGATCGTGCAACGTCACCAATTGCCGGAATTGCTGGCGCGGGTGCTGGCCGGCCGCGGCGTCGATATCGACACCGTGCCGGACTTCCTCGATCCGACCATCCGAAAACTGCTGCCGGACCCGTTCACGGTGACGGAGATGGAAGCTGCCGCGCAGCGGATCGCGGATGCCGCGGGGAAGGGCGAAAGGGTCGCGATCTTCGGCGATTACGACGTCGACGGCGCCACTTCGGCGGCGCTGCTGGCCTGGCATCTGCGCCATTGCGGGCTCGATCCGCTGATCCACATTCCGGACCGGATCTTTGAGGGGTACGGCCCCAACATCGAAGCGGTGCGCGCGCTGGCGGCAAAGGGCGCCACGCTGCTCGTCACCGTCGATTGTGGCACCACCAGTATCGAGCCCTTGGCCGAGGCGAAGCGCCTCGGCATGTCCGTTGTCGTGATCGACCACCACCAATGCGGCCTCGATCTCCCCGAGGTCGATGCGCTGGTCAATCCGAACCGCCCCGACGATCTCTCGGGCCTCGGACATCTCGCCGCCGTCGGCCTCGTGCTGGTGACGCTGGTTGCCGTCAATCGCGAGCTGCGCCAGCGCGGTTTCTGGGGCGCCGAGATGCCCGAGCCCGATCTGCTCGGCATGCTGCATCACGTCGCACTCGGCACCGTCGCCGACGTTGCGCCGCTGATCGGCCTCAACCGCGCCTTCGTTGCAAAAGGGCTGATCGCGATGCGGCGGCGCGACCATGTCGGTCATACCGCGCTGATGGACGTGGCGCGGCTTAACGGCCCGCCGGAGGCCTGGCATCTCGGCTTCATGCTGGGGCCGCGCGTCAATGCCGGCGGTCGGATCGGTCGGGCCGATCTCGGCGTGCGCCTTTTGCTCGAAGGTGACAGCGTCGAGGCCGCACGCATCGCCGCCGAGCTCGACCGCCTCAACAGTGAGCGCCGCGTCATCGAGCAGGCGGCCGAAGCGCAGGCGGAAGCCGAGGCGCTTGCCTCGATCGGCCTGGAAGACAAGCTCGGCGTCATCGTCACGGCCTCCGAAGGCTGGCATCCCGGCGTCGTCGGCCTCGTCGCCTCACGCCTGAAGGAGAAGTTTTCCCGGCCTGCTTTTGCCATCGCGCTCGAGCCCGGCGGCATCGGCACCGGCTCGGGCCGCTCGATCGCCGGCGTCGATCTCGGCAAGGCGGTGCGGCAAGCGGTTACTGACGGCATTCTGCTCAAGGGCGGCGGCCACGCGATGGCTGCGGGTGTCACGCTGCGCAAGGAGAAGCTCGCCGAATTCCGTGCCTATCTGGAGAGCGCGCTGGCGCGCGACGTCGCGGAGGCGCGGCACGTCAACGAGCTCTATGTCGACGGCGCAGTCTCCGCGCGCGCAGTGACGCCGGAGCTTGCGACGACTCTCAATCGCGCCGGCCCGTTCGGCAGCGGCAATCCGGAAGTCGTGCTGGCCCTGCCGGCGCATCAGCTCGTCTATGCCGATGAGGTCGGCCAGGCGCACTTGAGGCTGCGCTTCAAGTCCGGTGACGGCGCCATCGTCAACGGCATCGCGTTCCGTTCGGTCGGCCAGAAGCTCGGCAATGCGCTGCTCGCCAACCGTGGTCAGCAATTGCATGTCGCGGGATCTTTGTCGGTCGATCGCTACCAGGGCGTCGAGCGTGTGCAATTCCGCGTCGTCGACGTCGCGCTACCGGACCAGGGGCCATCCGTGATTAGATAGCGCGCGAGCCGGACCCGAAGGGCCTCGTGAGCGCACAGTGCGACGCGGTTTTCGGCAAGATCATGCGAAAAAATAGATCGCTCAAACAACAAAAAAGGGAGTGAACATGGCAGGGCAGGTTGAGGGCAAGGTCGCGCTGGTGACGGGCGGCGCCTCCGGCATTGGCGAGGCCATCGTCGAGCTGTTCGCGCGCGAGGGCGCCACCGTCATTGCGACAGACATCGACGAGCTGCGCGGCCCAGAGCTTGCCAACCGGATTACAAGGGCCGGCGGCAAGGCGATCTTCCTGGCGCAGGATGTCACCAGCGAGGAACGCTGGATCGAGGTCGTCGCCGAGGTCGCAAAGCGCTACGGCCGGCTGGACATCATGGTCTCCAATGCCGGCATCGGCATCTCCGTGCCCTCGATCGTCGACATGACGCTGGCCGACTGGCGCAAGCAGAACGCCATCAACCTCGATGGCGTGTTCCTCTCTGTTAAGCGTTGCCTGCCCTTGATGCGCAAGACCGGCGGCGGCTCGATCGTGATGATGTCGTCACTGGCGGGCCTGCGCGGTGCCCCCGGGCTGTCGGCCTATTCGGCCACCAAGGGCGGAGTGCGGCTGTTTGCGAAATCAATCGCGATGGAATGCGCGGCCGCTGGCGACGGCATCCGCGTCAACTCGGTGCATCCCGGCATCATCGACACGCCGATCTGGGGCAAGATCCCGACCGGCGCGACCGGTGCCGGCCAGAACGCGCCGATCGATCCAGAAGAGCGCGCCAAGGTCGTCACGCCGCTCGGCCGTGCCGGCCAGGCTGCGGAGATCGCTTCTGGCGTGCTGTATCTGGCCTCCGATGCCTCGCGCTACGTCACCGGCAGCGAACTCGTCATCGACGGCGGCATGAATGCCGGCGGCGTGCCGCGGCGCGCATGAGCCGCGCAGGGCAGGGCGGCGCCGGCAGGGGCTGACGCGCAGGCGCAGCCCCTGTACAACGCGCCAGCTCCGACCGACATAGGTGTCCTTCCATGGCGCATAGTCTTCACGCTTCCTCTCCCGCGCCCCATCGTTCGAACCGGCCGGACCTCGCCACCGAGGCGATCCGCACCGCGCGCGAGGATCTTGCCGCCTGCTTCCGCATGGCCGCGCGCAACGGTTTTGAGGAAGGCATCTGCAATCATTTCTCGGCCGTGGTGCCGGGACATGACGATCTCTTCCTGGTCAATCCGTACGGCTACGCCTTCCGCGAGCTGACCGCGTCAAAGCTGCTATCTGCGACTTCCACGGTAACGTGCTCGACGGCGAGGGCGTGCCCGAGGCGACGGCCTTCTACATCCATGCCGAGATGCACAAGCGCCTGCCGCGCGCCAAGGTCGCTTTCCACACCCACATGCCCTATGCGACGGCGCTCTCTATGACCGAGGGCGAGCCCCTGATCTGGGCCGGCCAGACTGCGTTGAAATTCTACGGCCGCACCGCGGTGGACCGCGACTATAACGGCCTTGCCCTCGACAACCGCGAGGGCGCGCGCATCGCCTCCGCCGTCGGCGATGCGGATATCGTCTTCATGAAGCACCACGGCGTGATGGTACTGGCCCCGACCATCGCCGAGGCCTGGGACGATCTCTATTACCTCGAACGCGCAGCCGAGGTGCAGGTGCTGGCGATGTCGACCGGACGAAAGGTGCTGCCGGTCGATCCGGCTGTTGCCGCCGAAACCTACAGGCAGATGCGCGAAGGCGATTCCGAATCCGCGCGGCTGCATCTCGCCGCGATCCGCCGCCAGCTCGACGCGGAAGAACCGCAGTATAGGCACTGAGCCGCTTACAATCCCTGCCGCAGTCTCGCCAGCACCTTCAGCCCGCCATAGCCGTCCGCCGGCGTGATCCCTGCGCGCTGCTGAAAATCCTTGACCGCCTTCATCGTGTCGTTGCCGACGCGGCCGTCGGTGCCGCCGGTATCGAAGCCGGCCTTGGTCAGGCGCGTCTGCATCTCCTGCACCTCGGCAAGCGTCAGCGCGCGCTCGGAGCCGGGGAAGGGCTGGATGAAGGGGGGCGCGCCCAGGCAGCGGTCGCCGAGGTGGCAGATCGCCAGCGCATAGTTCATGGAAGGGTTGTAGCTCTTCACCGAGTAGAAATTCGGTCCGAGCAGGAAGCTCGGCCCGCCCGTAACGGGCGTCCACAGCTGCGCCGACGCATTCGGTTGCGGGAATGGCTGGCCGTCGGCGCGGGTGACACCGGCCGCTTGCCAAGCCGCATAGGTGCGGCTGCCGCTGATGTTGCCGGGCGCGCGCACTTCGTAGCCCCAATGCTCGCCGCGATGCCACTTGCCGCGATTGACGAGATATTTTGCGGTCGAGCCCAGCGCGTCATCGGGCTTGCCGAAGGGCGAGACCTTGCCGTCGCCGTCATAGTCGATGCCGACATTGAGCCAGACTTCCGGCATCCATTGCGAATGGCCCATCGCACCGGCCCAGGATCCCTGCATCTGCTCCGGCGTGCTCCAGCCCTTGTCGACGATGCGCAGTGCGTTGATCAGCTCGGTCTCCCAATAGGCCTTGCGCCGCGGTTCGTTCCAGGCGAGCGCGGCGAGTGAGGGAAACACCGGGGTCATATGGTTCTGCTGCACCAGGGGATCGCCATAGGCGGACTCGACGCCCCACAGCGCCAGCAGCGTGCCGCGCTCGACGCCGAAATCGCGCTCGATGCGCGCGAACAGCGCTTCGTTGTTTTTCAGCGCGATCTTTCCGTTGATGATGCGCCAGTCCGAGACGCGGCGGTTGATGTATTGCCAGACCTGCTCGTGGAATTCCGGCTGGTTGCGCATCTGCTTGAACACGCTCATGTCCGGCTCGAGCCGCGCCATCGCGCGCTGCCAGGTCGCTGCCGAAATGCCCTTGGCCAATGCGCGCGCGCGAAAGGCTTCGCGCCATTCATCGAAGCCTGGGGGCGCGGCGAGGGCGCGTTTTGGGAATGCAAGCAACGCCGCTGCACCGAACGTCGATTGCAGCAGGGCGCGGCGAGTTGGATAGGATGAGGAATCAGCGTGCGTCATGGGCACATTCTAGCCTGAAACATGGCGTGCGTGAGTCGGTTCCGGGAACAGATGCTGCGGCTGATCTTGCGCGGCAGGATCAATCGTTCCGTCGGAACAAATCGTCGCAGCCTCGCATTCCCCTTGCGACAACGAGGAGGAGAAGATGAGGAAATATCTGTTTGCCGCCGCCATGGCCACCGCCATCGCGGCGCCCGCATTCGCGGACGAGGTCGGCGTTCACGTCGGGCCGGCCGGCGCCGGCGTGACGGTTGGTCAGTCCCCTGAATATCGCGAGCGCGACCGAGATCGCGACCGCACCACGGTCATCAAAGAGCGTGAGCCCGCCGACCGCACCACGGTGATCAAGAAGGAAGATGAATTCGGCAATCGCGAGAAGACTGTCATTCATCACGACAACGATTGACGGAGCATGGGCCTCGGCCTGCGGCCGGGGCCCGCACTCGGCGAATAGAATCGGGGTGGAATGAAGATACACGCACACGCGGAAAGCCATGTCGTCGAACTCGACGACGGATCGCAATGGCAGATCTTTCCCGGCGATCTTGCGACTACGCTGAGCTGGAAGCCCGAAACCGATCTGCACCTGGAGCCGAGCCGCGACCGGGTGAGTTCGCATGTGCTGGTCAATGCCGCGGACCGAACCCGCGTGCGGGTGATTGCCGCAGGCGAGACTTGGCCCGACGGCGAGGTCAAGAACGCGTTGAAGGGCGGCTAATCCTCCTGCAGCTCGGCCGCGACCCCGGCGAGCCAGCGCCGGATCGTCGTTTCCGTCTTGCTGTCCAAACCCAGAGCGAGGCGCTTCTCCAATTCGAGCACACGTTGCCGGCACGCCTTTAGCAGCGTCGCGCCCCGCGGCGTCAGCGTCCATTGCTGAATGCGGCCATGGACCGGATGCGGCGTCATTGCGATGGCGCCGTCGCGTTCGAGGTTGCGGATGATGACGCCGACCGTCTGGGGGGTCAGAAAGGTGAGGCGGGCGACGTCGGCGCCGGACAGGCCGGGATAGGCGTTGAGCATGGTCAGCACCGCGAATTGCGGCGAGGTCACGCCGAGATCGGCGAGGGTGCGCTCCATTTTCAGCCGCACCGCGGCGTGGGCCTGGCGCAGCAGATAGCCGAGATAGCCTTGCTCGCCGCGCTTGCCTTCGCCGGGAGCGGGTACACGCACGGCGACGTCGCCGGCGGGCGCCGTGCGCGCGGTTTTCGATCTTGTGATGGCAGCGGTCTTGTGTGACATATAAGAGCTCTTATAAGATATAAGCACGCTTACAATAATACGAGGTGAACGGCAATGTCACAGGCCCGCAGCGAATACGAGGATTTCAAGCGCCTCGCGCCCGATGTCTATGATCTGGTGCTGGCGCTGGGTCAGCTTGCAACCAAGGCCGGTCTCGACAAGCAGCTCATCGAACTCGTCAAGCTGCGCGCCTCGCAGATCAACGGCTGTGCCTTCTGCGTGCAGCATCACGTCCTTCTGTCGGAACGGATCGGGGTTTCCACCGACAAGCTCCATCTGGTCGCGGTCTGGCGCGAGGCGCCGATCTTTTCCGCGCGCGAGCGCGCGGCGCTGGCCTGGACGGAGGCCTTGACGATGCTTCCCGGTGGCGTCAGCGAGGAGGTCTATTCGGAGGCAAAGCGCGAGTTCTCCGAAACCGAGCTGACCTACCTGACCTCGGCGGTTGCCTCGATCAACGTCTGGAATCGGTTTGGTGCGGCGTATCGCTGGACGCCGGCCAAGCGGCCTGTGGCCACGAATGCCGCGGCATCCTGATCGCAGCGCGGGGAGGTCAGCATGACAGCAATGAGTTTGGCCGCTGCGCAGCGCCCGATAGCATCTCGTTCAATGGCGATCGCCGCCCTCGGCGGGCTCGCCTGCGCAGTCGCAATCGGCAAGGCGCTGCCGGTGACGATCGACACTGTGGCAGGCGCACTGGCGCCGCTCTGCGCCACGGCTGCGGACGGTTCGCCGCTCGACAAGGTCGAGCCGATCGGGTCCTACGCGCTGCCGAACGTCCCGGGCAAGCGCGTCACCATCGTGCGTGTGTCCTACGGTCCGGGCGGGTTTTCGCGGCCGCATCGTCACGCGGGCTCTGTGACGGCCTACATCACCAAGGGCGAGATCCGCTCGCAACTCGGCGGCGGCCCGATCGAGACGTTCGGCGTCGGCGAGTCCTTCTTCGAGCCGCCGGCCTCGACACATCTCGTCTCCGCCAATGCCAGTACAACAGAGCCGGCGGAATTGATCGCGGTGTTCGTGGCGGATGAGGGCGCGCAGTTGACGACGTTCTTGGAGTAGCTGGCACTCCTAGCCCGCGACCGCATTTGTTCAGGTTGGCTGCGATCGCCTCAACCGTTTCCACAGGGGTGAGAGACCGTATTCGACTGCCGGAATCGCAAGTGCGCCGACAAGCAGTCCGAGTACGCCTGAGATGGCTGCTTCGACCGACCATTCGATGATGCCGGCAACGGATGGAAGGACATGTGCGGCAGCCTCGGTTGCGACATGGATCGTGCGGCCGACCTCGGGTGGGCCATATTTCTCAATGCCGTGCAGGATGATGCCGCCGCCGACCCAGATCATGGCGGCGGTGCCGATGGTGCTTAGCACCGCCAGGAAGGTGGGCATACCGCGGACGAGCGCGCGTCCAAGTAAGCGGATCGCGCCGCCAGTGACGGAGGCGCTGTCATAGCGGGCAAGGGCCATGCCGACATCGTCCGCCTTCACGATCAGGGCTACCACACCGTAGACCCCGGCAGTGATACAGACGCCAACCAGCGCAAGCACCAGCGCCTGCGTCCAGATGCTCCCCGCCGGGAGGGCTGCCAGCGTGATCGCCATGATCTCCGCCGACAGGATGAAATCTGTCTTGATGGCGCTCGCGACCTTCTCGTCCTCGACCGACCGGGCATTCAGCGCAATCGGCTGGAGCTGAGCCTCGTGGTGGCGCGCATGATGCGGCATCATGGCCTCGAGCACCTTCTCGGCACCCTCGTAGCAGAGAAAGGCTCCGCCCAGCATGAGCAGCGGCGTGACCGCGGCAGGAAGGAAATAGCCAAGCAGCAGGGCAAGGGGAAGCAGAAGCAGCAACTTATTGCGTAGCGATCCGACCGCAATCTTAGCGACGATCGGCAGTTCGCGTTTCGAGGCAAAACCGGTGACGAAGTTAGGCGTGACCGCCGCGTCATCGATGACCACGCCAGCCGCCTTTGTGCCCGCTTTGGCAGCCTGACTCGCCACATCGTCGAGCGAGGCTGCTGCCGCCTTTGCAATCGCCGCGATATCGTCGAGAAGACCGATCAGTCCGACACTCATAAACCCTTTCCCTTCTTCGTTCGAGCCGGCGGTGTGCGCGACGACACGCTCTTGCTCCGCCTGGGCTTGGAACGAGCAAGTCCTCAATTCTCCTCGCCGCTCGAGCCCTCGCGCAGGTCCTGCTTGATCACATCTTCCGGCAGCGCGTGTGCCACGGGCTGCGGAGTGCCTGCGACCTCCGGGCCGATCTCGCGGCCGCGGGCGCGGATCAGGCGCTCATAGGCCGAGACCAGCGTGACGTAGGGACTGACCCAGATCCAACCGTCGCGGGTGAACACCTGCACGTCGAAATGCAAATGCATCGAGGTGCCGGCGGGATGGTCGAGATAGTTCGAGATCACCCCGATCTTCTCGCCTTCGGTGACGATGCGGCCATTGAGCACGCCATCGGCGTTCAGCGCCTGCGGGTTCATGTGCATGTAGCGGAAGCGGATGTGCTCGGTGCGGCTGTTGACTTGCAGCGTCACAGCCTGGTCCTTGGCAGAGCGGATCACGATCGCGTCGCGGACGGCGACGACACCGCGCCGCTTGGGATCGCAGGGCTCGCGGCCGTCGCCGGGCGGCGGGCAATCGGCGGCGCGAATATCCTCGCCCTGGTGACCATATCCGCCGGCGCACTGCCAGACCTCGAAACTGCGGGACTCGCAGAAATTGTCGCGCCAGGGATAGGCGGTCGGGCTGTCGCTCCTGTCACGCCTGCCATGGGATTGCGAGCGCACGAAGGCCGGCGCCTTTTCGAGCGGAAAGCGGATCTGTGCATAGGCCATCACGTCGGGATGGCCGCCTTGCTTGCGATAGCCCGTATTCGGGATGATATCGCCGCTCGGTCGATAGCTGAAATCTGCCGAGCGTCCGGCCGGACGATCGAGGACGTTAGAGGCAACGTCCATCAGAGGCCGCATCCGTTGCCCGCCCGCGATCCGGAGCGCCTTCAGGAAGCGTTCTGCGACCGGATAGGCTTCCTTGCAGGCGAGCCGCCGCGGCTTGGCGATGCTGTCAAGGCACTGGATCGACACCACATAGGCAACGCCGAAACGGGTGAAGGCATAGCGCAGATAGCCTTCCCGGATGAACCTGCGCAGGTCTGGATAGGTTGCTGCGAGGGGTTTGACCGGCTCGCCCTTGCCGCCAGAGGGATCGGCGATGTCATAGACGAGCGCCGAGCCCGTGATCTGCACCTCAACCGGCCTTGCGTACACCCGGCTCGGCATGCCGTCGCCGGCGCCAGGCTCGAACGAGAACGTCGCGCTGTAGCCGGCGGGGCCGGCGTCGAACATGTCGACGGGATTGAATTCAGCCTGGTAGCGCGACAGCGCGAGCATAGCCGGCGCGCCGTTGCGCTGCGCCTCGAGATACGCGGCGGCGTCGAACGGTAGCAGCACCGGCACGGGGCTGCGGGCGATGCCAGTGAAGAATTGCGAGGAGACCGCGTTGAGCTGAACCAACGCGGGTATTGCGCGCGGATCATGGCGCGGCACCGAACGGCGGGGCGCGACAATGAAATCGTCCGCGACCCGCGGACGACTATTGATCTCGGCGCGGAACTGGTCGAGCGCTGCGCGCCAATCGACGCGCAGGGCCGTGAGCGAGGGGCTGCGAAATTCTTCCGCAGCAAGCGGGGTGGCAATGAGGAGCGAAAGCGACGCCAGGAGTTGCGAGACGAAGCGGAAAGCTTTCCCAACCACTGTCTCGCCCCCCGGCGGCACCTGTTGCGATCGCTCTGTTCCCCGTTAGTCCTTGGCGCGTTCGGCGTAGGAGCCGTCTTCGGTCATCACCACGACGCGGGTGCCGACGGTGATGTGCGGCGGCACGGTGGTGCGCACGCCGTTGGAGAGCACCGCGGGCTTGTAGGAGGAGGAGGCAGTCTGGCCCTTGGTCACCGGCTCGGTCTCGACCACTTCCAGCGTCACGCGCTGCGGCAGCGCGATCGAGACCGGGTTGGTGTCGTGCATGGACAGCTTGACCGTCATGCTCTCCTGAAGATAGGCAGCAGCGTCGCCGACGACATCCTTGGAGACCTGGACCTGGTCGTAAGTCTCCGGGTTCATGAAATGGTAGCCGTCACCGTCCTCATAGAGGTAGGTGTAGTTGCGCTCTTCGATCGTGGCCTTTTCGACCTGGTCGGTCGTCTTGTAGCGTTCGGAGATCTTTACCCCGTCCGAGATTCGGCGCATTTCGATCTGGCTGACCGGGGTGCCCTTGCCGGGATGGATGTTCTCGGCGCTGACGACGACATAAAGCTTGCCGTCTTGCTCGATCACGTTGCCCTTGCGAATAGAACTGGCGATGACTCTCAAAGCTGTATTTCCTGCTTGCTTGGCCCGGCACCGGCCAGGACGTGGTCGAATGGATGGGGGACTTGGGGCCTCAAATCGGACCTCGGCGCCCGTTTCGGGCCGCAACATACTGATTTTGCCGTTGGATGCCAGCATTTTGCTGTTCCGAGGGGCAATCGGCTAATGGCTGGGGACAAGCCGATTTCGCCGTTCTGGTCGCCCGGGCGGCACCGCGACCGGCAGCCTTTCCTCCAGGCCAGGGGGGCCATTACCGCGGCTCTCCGGGGATTTTTCGCCGAGCAGGGCTTCGTCGAGGTCGAAACCTCCGTCCTCCAGATCTCGCCCGGCAATGAGACCCATCTGCACGCGCCCCGGACCGAGATCATGCGGCCGGACGGCAGCCGCGCGAGCCGTTACCTGCGAACCTCGCCGGAATTCGCCTGCAAGAAGCTGCTGGCGGCGGGCGAGACGCGGATTTTCGAGTTTGCCCGTGTGTTCCGAGACCGCGAGCGCGGCGACCTGCACCTGCCCGAATTCACCATGCTGGAATGGTACCGCTCAGGCGCCCCCTATGACGCCATCATGGCGGACACCGTCGTCGTCATTGCCCGTGCGGCGCGGGCGACCGGCATCGGAACCTTCTCGTTCCGAGGCCGGACCGCCGATCCCTTCGCCGAGCCAGAGGTTGTGACGGTCGCGGGGGCGTTCGAGCGGTTCGCCGGCATCGACCTGCTGTCGACAATCTCGGGCGGCGAGGGTAACCGTGCCGCGCTCGCCGAGGCGGCCGGTGCCAAGGTCCGTGTGGCCGAGGACGACACCTGGTCGGACATCTTCAGCAAGGTTCTGGTTGAACATGTCGAGCCGCATCTGGGGCAGGGCCGTTTGACGATTCTGTTCGAATACCCATCTCCAGAGGCGGCGCTGGCGCGGGTGAAGATTGATGATCCGCGGCTTGCGGAACGGTTCGAGGTCTATGCCTGCGGCGTCGAGCTTGCCAACGGCTTTGGCGAACTCACCGACGCCGAGGAGCAGCGCAAGCGCTTCGCGGAATCGATGACGGAGAAGCAGCGCCGCTACGGAGAGGCCTATCCGCTGGATGAGGACTTTCTGACCGCGGTCGCTGCGATGCCGGAGGCGAGCGGCGTCGCGCTCGGCTTCGACCGGCTGGTCATGCTGGCGAGCGGCGCATCGCGAATTGATCAGGTGGTGTGGACACCGCCTGCGGGTGAGGCATGACGAAGACCAATCTTGCACGCACTTTGCGCGAGCCGGCTGAGCTCGTCGCCGAAGGCCTGGCGCCCGCAGCGACGCTGCCGGCGCTGGAGCGCGTTGCCGCGCGCTATGCGGTGGCGATTACGCCGGCGCTGGTCGAGCTGATTGACACCGCCGATCCCGCCGATCCCATCGCACGGCAGTTCGTTCCGACCGCGGCCGAACTGGACGCACAGCCGGGCGAGAGCGCCGATCCGATCGGCGATCATCCGCACTCGCCGGTTCCCGGAATCGTGCACCGCTATCCGGATCGCGTGCTGTTCAAGTTGGTTCACGTCTGTGCGGTCTATTGCCGCTTCTGCTTCCGCCGGGAGATGGTCGGGCCAGGTAAGGAAAACGCACTCTCGGACAGCGCCTATCGCGCAGCGATCGACTACATCCGCGCGCATGGCGAGATCTGGGAAGTCATCCTCACCGGCGGCGATCCGCTGATGCTGTCGCCACGTCGCATGAGCGAGATCATGGCCGATCTGGCGGGAATCGATCACGTCAGGATCATCCGTCTTCACACCCGCGTGCCCGTGGCCGATCCCGCGCGCATCAGCGAGGAGATGGTCGCCGCGCTCAAGGTCGAGGGAGCGACCACCTGGGTCGCGTTGCACGCCAACCATGCGCGGGAACTGACCGGAACGGCGCGCGCCGCCTGCGCGCGGCTCGTCGATGCCGGCATTCCCATGGTGAGCCAGTCCGTGCTTTTGCGCGGCGTCAACGACGACGTCGCTGCTCTATCGGATTTGATGCGAGCTTTCGTCGAATGCCGGATCAAACCCTATTACCTGCATCATGGCGATCTCGCGCCGGGCACTGCGCATCTGCGAACCACGCTGGCGCAGGGGCAGGAGTTGATGCGGCAGTTGCGTGGGCGGGTGTCAGGGCTGTGTCAGCCTGATTATGTCGTCGATATTCCCGGCGGCGCCGGCAAGTCGCCGGTCGGGCCGAATTATGTGGTGGTGGCACAAAATACCGCAGGCGATGCGGGTGAAGCGGGAGCCGAAACGCGCTATCGTATCATGGACTATTGCGGCGACGTTCATCTCTATCCGCCGGAAACATGAGCGGTGCTGGAGCGTGCGTCGGTTTGAGAATGGAGAAGCGGACATGAAAAAGATCATGGTGGCAGCATCGCTCGTGGTCTTGCTCGGTGGCGCGGCGGTTGCACAGACCGGCGGCTCCAAGGGCTCGACATCGGGCGGCGCCACCTCTGGAACGGTGTTGCCGGCACCCGTCGGTCACCGCCAGCCGCGCGCGGCTGACGTGCCGAGCGAAAAAAATCTGAGCGACGCCAATGATCCTTTGAGCAAGGAAAACCAGGCGCTCGACAAGAAGATCAAGAGCATCTGCCGGGGCTGCTAGGAACCGCACCTCTCCCCGGCGGGGAGAGGTGAAGAATTGAGCCCCCGACTGACACTTCGCCTCGTCACGTCCTAAGCCGATCGCTCGTGCAGACCAGCGCGCTGGGTGTTGCGGCGGATCTCGACTGCATCGGCGAGCTGCTCAAGCACGGCGGCCGTGGTCGTCCAGTCAATGCAGCCGTCGGTGATGCTCTGTCCATAGGTAAGCGGCTTGCCGGGCACCACATCCTGACGGCCGGCGACCAGATTGCTCTCGATCATCACGCCCATGATGCGGTTCTCGCCGCTTGAGATCTGGCCGGCAATATCGGTCATCACCAGCGGCTGGTTCTCCGGCTTTTTGCTCGAATTGGCGTGGCTTGCATCGATCATCACGAGCGGCGCAACGCCGGACTTGGTCAGCTCGTTGCAGGTGGCCGCGACGCTTGCCGCGTCATAGTTCGGCTTGCTGCCGCCGCGCAGGATGATGTGGCAGTCCTCGTTGCCCGCGGTCGAGGCGATCGCCGAGCGGCCGAGCTTGGTCACCGCCATGAAATGATGCGGATGCGAGGCCGACTTCACCGCGTCCGCGGCGATCCGCACGTTGCCGTCGGTGCCGTTCTTGAAGCCGACTGGGCAGGACAGCCCCGACGCCAGTTCGCGATGGATCTGGCTCTCGGTCGTACGCGCGCCGATCGCAGCCCATGACACCAGGTCGGCGATGTATTGCGGCGTCGTCATGTCCAGGAATTCGGTGCCGGCGGGCAGGCCGAGATTGTTCACCGCCGACAGCACGTTGCGCGCCAGACGCAGGCCCTTGTTGATGTCGAAGCTGCCGTCGAGATCGGGATCGTTGATCAGGCCCTTCCAGCCGACCGTGGTGCGCGGCTTCTCGAAATAGACCCGCATCACAATCTCGAGCTGGTCGGCGAGGTCTTCGCGTACGCGTACGAGGCGCTCGGCGTAGTCGAGCGCGGCCCTGGGATCATGCACTGAGCACGGGCCAACCACGACCAGCAGGCGGTCGTCTTGGCCGTTGAGGATCGCATGGATGGCATTGCGCGCTGCCATCACCACGCGCGTCGCGGTGAGCGTGCGCGGGACCTCCCGCATCACCTCTTCCGGCGTGTTCAGCTCTTTCAGTTCGCGGATACGAAGATCGTCGGTCGTGCTCAGCACGGCGGGCTCCTGTCTGTTAAGAACCTGCCGGCCAATAAAAAAGCCGCCAGGTCTGGCGGCTTGTTCGGACGTTTGCTGCAATGTGTCAGATTGAGCGCGATCCTCCCGCCGCCAGCGAGCTGTCGTAGCTAAAGTACCAAAAATAGCTGGTGGCGACGGTGATCATGGCAGGCCATATAGCGCGGCGCTGGCGGGTTGTCACCCCCAAAACAGAACACGGCGCAACGAGCGTGTCAGGTGTTGCTCTTGCGTGCCGCCAGGGCCATGCCGATCAGGGTGGCGCCGCCGAACAGCAGGTTGATACCGACCAGGACGCCGATCGCCCATTCCGCCGAGCTTGGCAGTCCGGCGATCACCATAAAGGAGATCGCGATGTCGACGAGGCCCGAGATCAGGAGCCATGACCAGCGGCTGCTTAGCTCGCGACGGTGCTCCAGTGCGTACATGATGGTGGTGACGCCTTCGGCGAGAAAATAGGCACCGAGCACGATGGTCAGCGTCAGCACCGCTTGGATC
This sequence comes from Bradyrhizobium sp. 153, assembly GCF_023073835.1. Lineage (NCBI taxonomy): Bacteria > Pseudomonadati > Pseudomonadota > Alphaproteobacteria > Hyphomicrobiales > Nitrobacteraceae > Bradyrhizobium > Bradyrhizobium sp. 153. The sequence goes on from NZ_JADPKH010000028.1 coordinate 163,844, forward strand.
GGCCGCGCCAGCAGAATTCCGCCGGCGAGCACCGCCAGCGCGGCCGAGATCAGCGACCACCAGAACCCCGGCGTGCTGCGCGCCCAGTAGGTCGCGATCAATCCGCCGATGCCGCTGATCAGGAACATCCAGCCGAGGAAGATCGCGGTCGCAAGGCTCGCGAGGGGCGGCAGGATCAGCGCGGCAATGCCGAGAACGGCGAGGAGGATGCCTTCGAACAGAAAGGCCTTCCAATGCGCCTTCACCGTTTGGCTCATCGCCGATTGCATCCGTGAAAACTCCTCGGGCGATGTCATCGGCAGGCTCCGGGACGAGAGGGCTGGGCTCAATCTACTAGGTGCATGTCGCGCTGGCCATCCCGCGAGGGTTATCCCCCGCCGGGCGCCGAGGAAAAACCTTCGGCGCTGGTGCGGATGCGGTTGCGGCCGAGAATGTAGATCGCGGTCGTGACAATCAGAAGTGCAAGACCGAGCAGGATCGAGGTGAGGCCGATCGGGATCAGCGCCAGCGTCAGATTGCGCTCGGGATTGATCAGCCAGTGATGGAGCGAGGTCAGCACGAAGGCGAGGCCCAGGAAGCCGACGCCGCCGCCGGCAAGCAGCAGCGCCCACATCCGGCGCAGCTGGCTGAGCCGCTCGCGGGCGACGTCGGTCCGGGGCGCGTGATGGCGCGCGACCCGCCGGACCAGGCGGATGGCGAACGCGATCGAGCTGAAGCCGATCAACAGGCTCGCCGCGCCCAGCCACATCCGCAGCGTCGGGTCCAGATCCGGCATGCGCTGGAGAGTCAGCAGCGGAAAATCGAACGCCGAATGCAGCGCGAGTGGGCCGGCGAAGATCAGCAGGCGGCTGGACAGGCGGGCCCAGTCGCGATGGTGGCGGTTGGCTCCGAGCGCTGTGCCGGCGCGGGCAATGGTGAGGTAGGCGCCCGCGATGATGCCAAGCGCGCCGTGGAACGGCACCGTCAGCACGCTGCGCAGGGCGGCCAGCGAGCGCCACATCTCGGCATGCTGCACGAGATACGCAAGGTTCTCGTAAGCGGCAAAGCCGAGGCCGACTGCGGCACCATAGACCACGGTGTCCATCGGATTGGCGAAGGTCCGCCGCTTGGTCGAGGAGACCAGCACGATGGCGATCACCTTGACGGCTTCCTCCGGCAGCGCGACACCGAAGACCGAATGCATGGCGAGCGCCGCCCAGGGATCGTCGGGCGCTGCGACCATCCTGGCGAAGGGCGCGCGGGCGAGGCCCAGCAGCGAGATGCTGGCCGCCCCGAGCAGGAAGGCGGTCCAGACCTGGGCGGGCGGGCCCGGGCGCTCCTCGGCGGCGATGACAAGCCACAGCATCAGCAGCGCAGGCGCGACGGCGGCAGTTCCGATGACAGTGGGTAGCGCTTCAATCAGGTACATCGGCGCCGAAAATAGGTTCCCTTGATGAGCTTATCTACATTCACCGGTGCGACCATGTGTCATGCGCTCGCTGTCGGCTCGCTTAACGAGCGCGACAGCCAGCGTTCATCAGGGCGCCCAACGCCAAATGTGAGCATCATCGATTGCATGGCAAAGCCAGCTCGTCACCTGTCGCAGCGCGCCCCGTCGTCGGATCTGATTGATAAATCAGATCAAGCGAATGGGTGGGTTTGTTCGCTCAATGGGTGGTGAACGGCGATGGCCCGCTGGGGGCGATATCGAAGGCTCCGAGATGGAATTCCGCGCCAACGGAATCGTCCGGCTCGGCTGGTTGCGCCAGCAGCGTGAAGGCGGCCTGCGGGTATTGCTTCCAGATTTCGAGATCGCCGGCGGTGATGGTGAGCCAGCCGAAGGTATACATGTAGCGTCCGGGCTCGGTGACCCGGCCAACCCTGTCCCAAGTGATCTTATCAACTGTGACTTTATCAATCGTGATCTTGTCGACTGCCATTCGGTCCCCCGATCGCAAGTCTGCAAATGTGACATCCGGATCCGCAAAAACTGATCCCGCAATGGGGCCGCGATAGGGCAGCGATCTGCCCGGCTTCTCAGGCCGACTGGAGCATGGGCGTGCGGACAATCAGCCGGACGAGGTCGTCCCGGGACTGCTTCTCGGCGAACTTGACCGCAAAGCCGTGGTGGAATTTGCGGATCACGCGCCCGACGCAGGCGCCGACCGCAAGCGGGGTTCCAATCGGCGGGTCGTATTCGCAGGAGATCGCGACGCCTGCGGTGGAGACGTCGATGATGAAGCACGAATGGGTGCTGCCGTTGGCAAGCGTCAGGAACGTGTGCGGGACTTGCGGAACGAAACGCGCGTCTTGCCGCAGCTCCTGGACGCTGGCGTCCTTCTGTTTTTTCTCGAGCCAGGTTAGCTTTTCGGACATCCAGGCGCGCCGCGCCCGCGTCATCTCGAGCTCCATCAGGAAGCCCGACTTCAGCGTCGCGCTGATCGTGCACTGGAATTCGCCGAAATCCTGGAAGTAGGAGGTCAAGCGCTCGCCGACTTTTCCGACCACCGGTACGTCGACGATCATGCGGAAGGGCGAGACGCGCTTAGTGCGGCAGGCGAAGCTGCGCAGCTTGCCTTCGCAATCATACCAGCGCGGCAGCGAGTAGCTGCCGTTCAAGGTGACTTCCACTGCACGCTGCCTCAGGAACTCTGCAACAGACATGAACGCCAACCGGGGTTTCAGGGTGATTTCCGTAGTTCGACGGTAATGGCCAAATTCTAAGCAAACGATACCGTCGCGCAGGAGCAGGGGTAAATTTCCGGTAAATGCGCGGATCGGTCGGACATTGGGCTGATGACGTGCAGGCGGCGTGCCATCAGGCGCGCCTTGCCCCGAAATGGCAGGCTGAAGAGGCGGGAGCTCGATAGAGCGTGGCGCTCCCTAGCGGAATCGAACCGCTCTCTCCACCGTGAAAGGGTGGCGTCCTAACCGATAGACGAAGGGAGCAAACGCAGGGCCCCGCCGCTTTCCGCGGCACGGCCGCTGGCCGGCCGAACAGTGCCCGGCGGCTTGCAGCGCGCGAACGTATAGTGGCCTTTGCGCTCCCGGGCAAGCCGTTCGGGAACGCTCTTTTGCTCCCGGTGGATAGCGCCGAGCCGGGATGATCAGGGGGCGAATTCAACGGTTTCTTAGGGTTCCCTGAGTAGCGCTGGAGTGGGAGATTTTTCCGATGCCACCGCCCAAGAAGCGCTCAGAGCGCAAGCTGCTGTCGCGGCACGCCTGGATCACGCTCGACGGCGGATTCGCGGCGCGGCATTGCCTGGTCCAGGACATCTCGGATACGGGCGCAAAGATCACGATGGACGAGGATGCGAGCCAGCTTCCCGGGGTGATCCGGATGGCCTTCGCGCGCGATGCGCGGACCGGGCGAAGCTGCCAGGTGGTCTGGCGCCGCGGCAAGTCGGCCGGCATCAAATTCCTCTGACATCGCTGCGCGCCGATCCGGTGGCGCGCACGGCCCGTCCGGGCTACAAGGCGGCCATGCGCATGCCGCTCCTCATCCTGATCTCGTTTGCTGCCGTATCCGCGAACGCAGCGGAGAGCCTGCGCCTGCCTCCCGCCGAGCGGCCGCAGGCGGGCAAGGAGACCGGCAAGATCCTGCCGCTGAAGGGCACGGACGGTGCAGGAAAGGCCGGCTCCTGCGCCTCCTATGGCCCGCGCTTCGTCATGGTCGAGGGCACCGGGACCTGCGTGAAGGTCGGCGGCTCGGTCAGCGTCGACACCAGCATCCGGCGCTAAAGGCCCATGTCGGCGGACCTGTTGCGGCTCGATATCCTCGTCCCCGTGCTGATGTACTGCGCGCTGCTGTGGTGGGTCGGCCGTGGCCTCAGCTGGACCGCACGGCTCGCCACCGCGGCGGTGACGCTGATGCTGATCATCTGCGTGCTGCTGGTCGAGCGCGGCTGGCTCTAGGGCCCAACAAAATATGCGAAAACAACCCCATGCACAGTAGCCATCAAGTGCTGCCGTGACGCCTGGCGCTTGCGCCGCGACGACGATTCCTCGCGCGATCATCGCAACTTACGCCGCGTCAGCGGTCACGACATCGGCGGTGCGACGAATTGCGCGAATCCGGGCCGCTTGCCGAGCTCGGCGAGCCAGCGCGTGAGGTGCGGCTGGGCCGGACGGCTGATGCCTTCGACTCCGAGCCACCGCCGCGCATAGGACCCGATCGCGATGTCGGCGAGCGTGAACGCATCACCCTCGATGAAACGGCGCGAGGCGAGCAGGCCGTCGGCGATGGCCCAAACCTCGGCAGCGGCATCGGCATCGCGCTGCACCTGGAGCACGTCGCGCTCGGCGGGCGCGGTGCGAACGATGCCCCAGAACACCGGGCGATCGACCGGCTGCACCGTCGACAGCGTCCAGTCGAGCCAACGGTCGACCGAGGCGCGCAGCTTCGGCGGCTCCGGGTAGATCGGCGTGCTGCGCCCATGCGCGAGGCAGAGATAGCGCATGATCGAATTGGACTCCCACAGCGCGAAATCGCCCTCGACCAGCGTCGGAATCCGCGCATTGGGATTCATCGCCAGATACCCGGCCTCGCGGGTCTTGCCGTATTGCATGCCGGCATCGATGCGCTCGTAGGGCAGGCCGAGCTCGGTGAGGCACCACAGCACCTTCTGCACGTTGACCGAGTTGGCGCGGCCCCAAATCGTCAGTTTGGTGTCAGGCATGAGGCGTCTCCCGCGGCGTTGTCGTTTGCGCGCGTGATAGCGGAATTCGCCTCATCGAGCGATGCGCGATTGCGCCGAGCCCATCATGCAAAAAGCTCCGCCCGGGGCGGAGCCTTCATTGCAAATTCAACGCGACGCTCAGCGGCCGAAGAACAGCCACAACAGAATGATCACCGGAATCGGCACGCCAAGCATCCACAGCAACAGCCCTCTCGCCATCGCATCCTCCTCCAATCGGCTTCGTTGGGAAGAGAACGACGGGCGAGAGGGCTTGTTCCTGCTGGGTCTTACCAATGACCGGTATTCGGCATCGATGCCCAAGGCTCCTGCGGCGGCTTCGGTTCGCCCTTCTGCAACAGCTCGATCGAGTGCAGGTCGGGCGAGCGGACGAAGGCCATGTTGCCGTCGCGCGGCGGCCGGTTGATGGTGACGCCGGCCTTCATCAGGTTCTCGCAGGTGGCGTAGATGTCGTCGACCTCATAAGCGAGATGGCCGAAGAAGCGATCCTCGCCGTACTTCTCCTCGTCCCAATTCCAGGTGAGCTCGACCAGCGGCGCGCCGCGCGTTTGCGGCTGCTTCTTCAGGCCTTCAAGATCGTCCGCCGAGCACAGGAACACCAGCGTGAAGCGCCCCTTGTCGTTCTCGATCCGCCGCACCTCCTTCAAGCCAAGCGCATCCTGGTAAAACTTGAGCGCGACATCGAGATTGCGCACGCGCAGCATGGTGTGGAGGTATCGCATGGTTGTTGCTCCCTGGACGTATGGAGGGTCTTGCTATGGGCCGGGACGGCGGGGCTAGGAGATAGCAGGAAAAGGGGAGGAGGGGCAGGGGGCGGGCGCACGTGTGCGTGAGCGGAATACAGCTGGTGAACTACACCAACCAACGTGAACCGAAGGGGGCGATCGGGATCGCTTGTTGTAGTTCGCCTTCGATCTCCTGTAGCCCGCTGGCCAAGACCTTCGGACACGCCCGTCAGAGTCGAGCCGAAGTTCTACGCTGACGTGGAGTATCGCGACATCACATCCGAAGGGTTGTTGCGCGCCAGCTCATTCGAGGGGCTGAGCAAAGGAACGCGCCGTTCCTATCTGCGTTTTAGCTTCCACAGTGTAAGTAGAGTACCGGCCGTGAAACCGGATCGCGTGAGGGTAGCCGTCAAACAGGCCCAGGTTATTCTGGCAAGTTATGTCGAGCCGGGGTCGTGCGACGGCAATAAGACAATTAGTCGTCCGTGAAGAACCCTGAATTCAGGCTGGATTGATTTGGGGTCGGGCGAAGAGGATGGCCAGGATTTGCCACAACGAGAGCCTGAGCCAGCAGATG
>NZ_JADPKH010000139.1:0-578 GCF_023073835.1 Bradyrhizobium sp. 153
CGGATCGTCGCCGAGAGTCTGTTGCCCGGTGCCCAGGTGGCCGAGGTGGCGCGCAAGCACGGAGCGACGCGCTGGCAGATCTACGATTGGCGACGGCGGTTTCGACAGCGAGGCATGTTGCCGCCGTGCGAGGCGTCGCAGCCGACATTCGCGCCGCTGGTCGTGGAAGGTGCGTTGGAGGAGCGTCAGGTTCCGGCGATCAAGCTTGAGATCGCGATCGGCGATGTCGTGCTGCGGACGGATATGGCCATTGATGCCGAGCAGCTGTCCCGAGTGATCCGCGCGGTGCGAGCGTCACGATGATCGCGGCTGGTGCGGATCTGAAGATTTACGTTGCAACGCGGCCGATCGATTTCCGCTGTGGCCATGATGGGCTTGCGACGAAGGTGCAGGAGATGCTTCGTCTCGACCCGTTCAGCGGCGCGGCCTTCGTGTTCCGATCGAAACGAGCGGACCGAATCAAGATTTTGGTCTGGGATCGAACGGGCCTGGTGTTGGTTCACAAGCGCCTCGAAGGTTGCAAGTTCGTTTGGCCAACGATCGCGGACGGCGTGATGCGGATGTCGCCGGCGATGTTC
>NZ_JADPKH010000019.1:0-163587 GCF_023073835.1 Bradyrhizobium sp. 153
TTGCGCTCAATCGTCCGGTCATAGCTGTTGTCGCGCATCGGATCGTCCTCCGCTGGAGCGATCCAATCAGCGAATTAGTGAACATGCACAGCAATGACGACGTGTGGCGAGCAACATCGTGATGCTCGCGCCGCGGGCAAGAGCGTGCAAGGCTCCGCCTATTCGTCCTTGCCGCGCGTGATCGCGATGGACGCGTCCGACTTGGTGCGGCTGCATTCCATGTTGAGCCGCCGGTAGCGCATGCTGATCTTGTCGCCGCGCAACAGGCCCATCCGCTTCAGGCAGCGTGTCGCGCCCGTGGTGGTGTCGTCCTTCGTCACGGTGAAGACGATCGCCGCCATCGACCCCACCAGCGCATAGAACTCTGGCTTGGGCTTGCGATCGCCCTTGGCATAGAGCTCGATCGAATATTTGTCGCCGCGGCAGCCAACGGACAGGTCCTTGGCCGCCGGGTGCGTCAAATAGACGATGTTGGCGGCCCGGAAATTCACCTTAAGTCGATCGATCTGGTTCGCCAGCTCCTTGGCGCTGTCGTCGCAGCGGTCGGCGCGCGCGGGGAAGGTGAGAGCCACAAGGCCGGTGATGGCGGCGGCGACCAGGATCGCGCCGCGGAGGTTCAAGTTCAATGTCATGATGAAAAGCCCCTTGCGGCGTGCATTCAAGCGTCGGCGGGCGCGAAGCGCAAGGGTGGGCGCCGGCCTTTCCACGTGCTGTGCCAATGCCTTCCCGAGCCCCTAGCCACCCTCTCCCATGCGCCCCGGTCCCTTTCTTTTCCGTCCAAAATGGGCTTAGAACGCCTCTATGCCGAGGGCCTATGAGGCCACAAACCCCGAGATCCGCTATGAACGCTCCCACTGCCTTTCCCGACGAGTCAAAACCCGTGCCGCCCTACAAGCACACCCCGCTGTTCCCGCTGGGCAAGGACGAGACGCCCTACAAGAAGATCTCGTCCGAGGGTATCAGGGTTGAGAAGGTTCTGGGCAAGGACATGCTGGTGGTTTCGCGCGAGGCGCTGCGGGCGCTGTCGGAGGCCGCTTTCGGCGACATCAACCATTACCTGCGGCCGGGCCATCTGAAGCAGCTTCGCGCGATCCTGGAGGACGGCGAGGCGAGCCCGAACGACAAGTTCGTTGCCCTCGACTTTTTGAAAAACGCCAACATTGCCGCGGGCGGCGTGCTGCCGATGTGCCAGGACACCGGCACCGCGATCATTATGGGCAAGAAGGGCTGCAACGTCATCACCGACGGTGACGACGAGGCGGCGCTGTCGGAGGGCGCGCGCGATGCTTACTTGCGCCGCAATCTGCGCTACTCGCAGGTCGCCCCGCTCTCGATGTTTGAAGAGAAGAACACCGCCAACAACATGCCGGCGCAGTGCGAGATCTACGCCGAGGGTGACGACGCCTACAAGTTCATGTTCATGGCAAAGGGCGGCGGCTCCGCCAACAAAAGTTTTCTGTTCCAGGCCACGCCGTCCGTCCTGACCAAGGACCGGCTCCTCGCGTTTCTGAAGGAAAAGATCCTGACGCTCGGCACCGCGGCGTGCCCGCCCTATCACCTCGCCATCGTGATCGGCGGCACCTCGGCCGAGCTCTGCATGAAGACGGTGAAGCTCGCCTCCGCCCGCTATCTCGACGCGCTGCCGACCCACGGCTCGCCCGACGGAAATGCCTTCCGGGACGTCGAGATGGAGAAGGAAATCCACAAGATGACGCAAAGCTTGGGGGTGGGCGCGCAGTTCGGCGGAAAATATTTCTGCCACGACGTGCGCGTGATCCGGATGCCGCGTCATGGCGCTTCGCTGCCGATCGGGCTTGGCGTGTCCTGCTCGGCCGACCGCCAGGTGCTCGGCAAGATCACGAAGGATGGCGTTTATCTCGAGGAGCTCGAGCACAACCCGGCGCAATACCTGCCGCAGGTGGAGCAGTCGCTCGGCGGCGAGGTCGTCAAGATCGATCTCAACCAGCCCATGAAGGACATTCTGGCGACGTTCTCCAAGTACCCGATCAAGACGCGGGTCTCGATGACCGGCACCATGATCGTCGCGCGCGATTCCGCGCATGCCAAGCTGCGCGAGCGGCTGGAGAGGGGCGAGCCGCTGCCGGACTATTTCAAGAACCATCCGGTCTATTACGCCGGACCAGCCAAGACGCCCGAAGGCTATGCCTCCGGCGCGTTCGGCCCGACCACCGCAGGCCGCATGGATTCCTTCGTCGACCAATTCCAAGCTGCGGGCGGTTCGATGGTGATGGTGGCGAAAGGCAACCGTGCTCCGGCCGTGCGCGAGGCCTGCAAGAAATATGGTGGCTTCTATCTCGGCTCGATCGGCGGGGCCGCGGCGAACCTTGCCGAGCACTGCATCAAGAAGGTCGAGGTGCTCGAATATCCCGAGCTCGGCATGGAAGCGATCTGGCGCATCGAAGTCGTCGACTTCCCGGCGTTCATCATCATCGACGACAAGGGGAATGATTTCTTCAAGGAATTGAATTTGGGCTAGCGGCTTCACCCTGCTTGCGCGCTCGTGAGCGTGCATGTGCCCTTACGGAAGTCCGTGATGCCCGGGATTGCACGGATCTTTCTTGCTGCCGCGAGCACGTGAATGGCCGAGGCAGTCCCGGCCATGACGATGCGGAAAGCTTAGGCGCGCCCTGTCGCTGTCAGCGGACGGCAGACCGGCCTTAAGCGCGCGTGCCCGTAAACGGGAAGCTACCCATCGGGCCGATGCCCATCTCGCCACTGATGCTGTCGCCCGAGACGGTGCCGGTGAATTCGAGCGTGAGCGGCATCGGATTGGTGATCGAGACCTTCCAGGAGACGTTGTCGCCGCTGACGTTGCCGTCGAAAATCTCGGCGGTACTACCTTCCGCACCCTGCGTGCCCGTGAGCGTGCCGCCCGCGGCCTTCAGGCTGAGCGTCGCCTGGCGCTCGCCCATCGGCGTCGTCATGGTCAGATTCCAGTTGCCGTCCACGGCCATTCCCGTCTCCCGAACAAATCCCGGCGGGCCGCGACGATCCGCGGCCAGTCCTGTGGCGAGCCTATAACCCAACTCGCAGCTCCTGCCTAACGCTCCGATGGGGCAATTAGGCGCGGGCAGCGGCGCGCCGGCGGCTGGTGACGATGAGGCGCAGAACGACGTATTGCACGGCAAATGCCAGGATCTTGGCGCCGCCCGCGACGACGGTGAGATAGAACGCCCACAGCTTCAGATCGCCGGTCGAGGCGACGGCGATCACGCCGACGCCGATCGCGAACATCAGCACCGCCCAGGCATAGCCCGCAGCCGTCACATATTCCGGAACGGTCTCGACGACGATCGGCGGCATGTAGCGCAGCATCCAGCCGCGCTTGAGCATGATGAGTCCGATCGCGAAATGCGCGATCGCAGGCTTTGCCAGCATGAAGCGGGGATCATTGGTCAAGAGTGTGATCGCGCCCAGTCCAACAACGAGCGCGAGGCTCGCATAAGTCATGTAGTTGAGCTGCTGCCCCTTGACGCGGGCATAGATCACCTGCGCGATCGCGCCGGCGATCGCCACCGATGTCGCCAGGATGACGTTATCGGTGATGAGGTAGACGGCGAGGAAGACGATGGCGGAAAAGAGGTCGGAGGCGAGGCGAGCGAATACGTCCTTCATCGTCGATCCTGTTCAGCGGGCGCTGGGCAATGCGCGGGCGGGCGTACCGTACTTGATCTGGCGATACTCGGGATACCACTTTGTGAAGTAGATTGCGCTGTTGCGGGCGGCGAAGGCGACCGCAACACTCGACCAGAGCGGCAGCCCGGGGACGTAGAGCAGCACGAGATTGGCGCCGGCCATCAACAGCGCGGCTGCGGTCCAGGCGCCGGTTATGACGTAATTGGCGTAAAGGAAGCCAGGGATTGCCGCGGTTTCGGCCGGGACCGATTCAAGCGCATATTGCAGTGTGAAGGGACGGCGGGCCAGCATCGAGCCGAGTGAAATGACGAAGATGCCGATATCGACCGACAGCTTGACCCCGAGCGTGCCGAGCCCGGGATCGACCAGCGCGAGATAGAGGCCGATTGCGGCGAACACGGTCGCCGAGCCTGCAGCCAGGATCTTCACCGAGCGGCCGCGCGCGACATCGATTGCAACGGTGGCGAGGCAGATCGCGGAGGCCGCGAACACGCTGATCGTCGCCGAGGTCACCAGCATCAGCAACGCGAAGACGGCGTAGGGCGCGAGGATCAGGAAAATCGCCATATGCCACCTCGTCAGGCCGAATCTTTACAACGTCAAGATACGTAGCCGAACGCGAAAATTGGGTCAAGCGAAATCTTTACAGTGTCAAAATGACGAAGGCGGCCTCTAGAAGATGAATTGCTGCAGTGGCTTGTTCGGACGCCTCCTCGGCCAATTCCGCCCAGGGGAGGCGCGACAGGATCGGCGCCGCTGCGGCGCTCAAAAGAGCCGCGGCGAGCAAGATGCCGCCGTTGAAGATGGTATGGCTGCTTCGCTTCAGCCGGATCATCTCGAATGCGAGCGCGGCGCAGGAGAGAGCGAGAACGGCGAGGCAGGCTGCTGTGATCGAGGGCACGTGCATGTGGAACCTCTTGGTGATGCATCCGCGCCGTCATGCCGGCCTCGCCGAGTGCGCGCCCGGAATGACGAGGAGGGCGTTACGCCGCCCCAACCCAATTGCCGTGAAAGCCGTCGGGCACGCGGTGGCCGAGCTGGACAAGCGCGACGGGACCGGCCTCGACATCGGTGGCGTTGAACACGGCGAGGTCGCTGCGGTTCTCTCGCGCGCGCCAGACCAATGCGAGCAGCCAGCCGTCGCCCTCGGCCGCATCCTTCGATCGTTCGACGAACACCGGCTCGGAGATGGTGTCGCCGGCCGGCAGCAGATAATGGCCGAGCCGTCTACCGCTGCCGTCGACATGGACGATGCCTGAGAGCGCGTCGAACATCGGCAGCCGCGGATTGGCGCAGGCATACCAGCCGTGGCGGCTCTTCAGTCCGGCGCGGCGATCGTCGATGCGGGGGAATTCGCCGGTGAGATCGTCGAGATAAGTCTGCTGGAAGCGGTCGGTTTTTCCCGAAAGATCGAACGTCCAACGGCAGTGGCGGGCGCGCGACTTCTCCGGATCTGTCGGCCGACCGTCGGGACGCGGAAACAACGGCGGCTCCTCGAACTGCATGACGTCGGCGATGATGCGCTGATCGTCCTCCCACGCATTCATGACGTGGAAGACGTAGCAGGCCTCAGCTCGAAACCAGACGATATCCTTTGCCGTACCGTTGCGCTTCATCACGCCGACATAGGCGCCCTTGTCCGGCTCCCAGGCATAGGGCGGTCGTCCGCTCATCGCGCGTTCCATGCTGCCGGTGATGGGGAGGATCGGAAACAGCACATGGTTCGCGGTAACGATGAAGTCGTGCACCATGCTGGCATAGGGCGCCTCGAAACGCTCGAAGCGCGTCGCCCGTCCTGACGCATCGATCGCTCCGTAGGAGAGGGCAGGGGTCAGCGGTCCCGCCGCATTGTACCCGAAGAATACGAGTTCGCCGGTCACAGGATCGATCTTCGGATGCGCCGTGAAGCTGCCGGCGATGCGGCCTTGGTAGTTGTGATAGCCGCGCGTTGCCAGCGTACCCGGCTCGATCTCGGTCGGCAGGTGTGCTTCTTCCAGCGCCAGCAGCTTGCCGGCATGGAAGATGATGTTGGTGTTGGCGACGCCGCCGTCAGAGAGATCCGCCGGGGCATCCGGCAGCTTGCGGCCGAAGCCGCCGAACAAAGCGCGGCCGGCGTCGTGCTCGGCCAGCCATTTCGGCGTGCGGACCCAGCGGTTGCGGTAGCTCGCGCGTGCGTTCTCGAGGTGGAAGGCGTGCAGCATGCCGTCGCCCACAAACCAGTGCGCACCGGGCGACGAGAACTGCGGATTGGGGCCGTTGCGATAGAGCGTGCCGTTCAACTCGCGCGGCAATTCGCCGATGAGCTTGAGGTACGCCGCGTCGGCTTCGAAGGGAATTGGCGCGATATTGTTGCGCTGCTCGGTGACGACGTCCTGCTGCACGCGTATCCTTCCCTATCTTTACATCGTAAAGATCAGATAGTGCCGATTGCCGTTGCGGTCAAGGGAAATCTTTACACTGTCAATATGGCGCCTTATAGCTTGAGCATGGGCAAAAGCGAAACCAGGGCGGCGCGCGGCCTACGCCCCCCGAAGAAGACATCGTCGACCTCGCACGTCTTGCCGCGTCTCGCGCGGCGCCCGGCAGTTGCGAAGGCTGAGACACCCTATCATCACGGCGCTCTGCGGGAGGCGTTGCTCGAGGCCGCCGAACGGGTGCTGGAGCGCGACGGGCTTGCCGGCCTGACATTGCGCGCGGTGGCACGCGAGGCGGGCGTCTCGCACGCCGCTCCCACCCATCATTTCGGAGACCTCACGGGCCTGCTCAGCGAGCTCGCGGCGGTCGGCTTCCGCCAATTCAACGCGGCGATGGCAGCTTCATCCGATGCCGCGTCCACGCCGCTTGAACACGCACTGGCGCGGCCGAAAGCCTATGTTGCCTATGCGCAGGCGCATCCCGGCATGTACGGCATCATGTTTCGCACCGAGCGGCTCGATTATTCCAGGCCCTCGCTGCGCGAGGCGGCCGAAGCCTCCTTTGCCGGGCTCGCCAATGCCGTCGGCATGATGCGCCAGGAGCAGATCAGCGGCGATGCGCTGACCTTGAACCAGGGCGCGGCGATCGCGCGGGCCTGGTCGCTGGTGCACGGCTTCACCATGCTGCTGCTCGATGGCCGGCTCGAAGATATCCTGGAGAGGTTGCCCGAGGGAACGACGGCCGAACGGCTGCTCGAGGCGATGCTGACGTCGCCCGTGACCACGAAATTGCCGCCTGGCGGCTGTTTGCCCCCGGCGAAGACCTAGCGCATGGTCGCGAGCTCGACGGCGCGGCCTCTTGTGCCGATGATCTTGACCTCGTCCTTGCCGCACCTGAAGCCGCGGGCGAAATCGTCGGCGGCCTTGCGCGCGAGCTCATTGGCGGTGGGATTCGCGATCGCATCGACATAGGCGACGTGACAGACCGGACCCGGCGGCAGCCGGGTCACGACCAGCATGGCTTTGGTGTTCGGCCGCCCCTGCTTGTCGGGATCGCTGCTGTCGGCGATGTGCCAGCGCTGAATGATCGCAAATGGCTTGGCGCCCGCAGCTCGCCATTCGACAGTCGTGTCCGATGAATTGAAGGGAGCGAACCAAACTTTGGCCGCCGGCTCCTCGGCCGCTTCCTTGCGATTGCGGCCGACCGAGACGACCTCGCGAAGATCATCCTCGGCGATCAGCACTACGAGGCCGGACTTGCCCGGACAGACCCGCATGGTGCTGCCGTCGAGCGCGCTGGGCTTACCGATCTGGCGGCAATCTTTCGGCGCGGTCGAGGTGTAGATGCCGCCCACGGACTCGGCGCAGGCCCAATTGACGGCGGCGCATATCAGCAACACGGATAGGCATGTGGTGACGATGCGGATCATGATGACGCTTCGATGCAGCTGGAACTTCGTAGCATCAGACGTCTTGACTGTGGGCAAGGTTCAAAAGCGCCTCCAGGCACCTGACAGCGGCGCGGAATCGTTCTAGAAGAGCGGCTCGCCTGGGCCGCTCCGGCCCCGTTCGCGTCCTCGTTCTCTTGATCATGCCAGCCATATCCTCGAACAAACCTTATCGCGTCGGCCGTTCCAAGACAGGGCTCGGCCTCTTTGCCACCAAGCCGATCAAGAAGGGCACCCGGATCATCCGCTATTTCGGGCCGATCCTGGACTCGCGGATTCCGGCGCACGACGAGATCGAGAACAAATATCTGTTCGAGCTCAACGGGCGCTGGACCATCGACGGATCGGTGCGCAAGAATCTCGCCCGTTACATCAATCATTCCTGCCGGCCCAACGCCGAGTCCGACGTCCGCCCGCGCGAGCGCAAGGTCTTCATCCGCGCCATCAAGAACATCGAGCCGGGCGACGAGATCAACTACGACTACGGCACCGACTATTTCAAAGCCTATCTGAAGCCGATCGGCTGCAAGTGCGATTCCTGCGAGAAGAAGCGCAAGAAGCTGCGCGCCGAGGCGCGGGCCCAACGCACCAAGGCGAAGGCGCGGGCCGAGCGCAAGGCCGCGAAGGCGGGCGCCAAGAGTGCGAAAAAGAAGGCTCCCAAAAAGAACCAGCTCAACGGTCACGCCGTCGCCAAGACGAACGGCCGCGCGCGGGCGTAGGAATCCAAGATTCCGGGGCGGTGCGCAGCGAACTAGGGTGCGCCCTTGCGCACCTGAGAATCTCGAGATTCCGGGTCTCTGGTGCTGCCGCACCAGCCCCGAATGGCAGTGATCGGTAGGTCACGCCGCCACCGCACTCGCGCTCCTCCGCAACCCCACATATTGCAACTCCGCGAACACGCCGGTCGCGATGGCTTGCGCCACAACCATCAGCTCGCCCATGAGGTTCGGCGACACCGCGCCTGAAAGCAGCAGCGCGATGCTGCCGACCGTCCAGGCCGCGTTGCCGATCACGACCAGCAGCACGAGCGCCTTGGAAACAGATGCACGCGCGGCGAGCCAGCCGACCAGTACGGTGTAGGCAATCAGGAAGAGGCCGGTCTCACCCAGCAGCGCTTCGGGAAGGTTGAACAGCGAGGCGAACGTGCTCGCGCCGAAAGTGAAACCCAGCGCGGCGACGCCGCTGAAGACGGCATCGGCGAGCAGTGCACGGCGCAGGAAAGTGGACGCTTCGATCATCGTGGTTCTCCTTGGTTGAGGTCGAGGGACATCACCGCAATCCGCGCCACCAGGCGCGGACGAGGCGGGCGAGGCGGAACGGGCACAGGCTCCTGCCGACGCCGTGCTCGAAGGCGATGACCTGCGCGACGACATAGTCGCCGGTCGAATGCACGAGCGGCTCCGGGACGTTGAGGCTGCCCGCCAGCATCCGGGTTGCGAAGGCCATGGCCCAGGGCAAGACGTGGTCAGCGATGGTCCGGTAGAGCAGCAGCGCGATCATGGTCATCTCCTGTTGCGACCGACGATGCGCGCGTCCGCGCCTCAATTCGATTACCTCGCGGGTAATGGAAGGGCCGAAATTCGCATGCTAGGTTTTCGATCATGAACGCACATGCATCCACGGCACGTACTGAGCGCAGCCAACCGGTCCATATCGGCGACCATTTGCGAGAATGGCGGCAGCGCCGCCGCATGAGCCAGCTCGATCTCGCCGGCGAGGCCGAGATCTCCGCGCGCCATTTGAGCTTCGTCGAGACCGGCCGCGCCGCGCCCTCGCGCGACATGGTGCTCAGGCTCGCCGAGCGCCTCGACGTGCCCTTGCGCGAACGCAACGTGCTGCTGGTCGCGGCCGGCTATGCGCCGGCGTTCCCGCAGCGCCCGCTGGAGGATCCCGCCTTGACATCAGCCCGCCAGGCGATCGACATCGTCCTCAAGGCACATGAGCCCAATCCGGCACTGGCGGTGGACCGGCATTGGAACCTGGTCTCGTCCAACCGCATGGTGGCGCCGCTGCTCGACGGCATCCCGCAGCATCTGCTCGGCCAGCCCTTGAACGTGTTGCGACTTGCCTTTCATCCCGAGGCGCTGGGGCCGCGTACCGTCAATCTTGCGGAATGGTGCGGGCATCTGCTCGAGCGGCTGCACCGGCAATGCGAGGCGACCGCCGATCCTGAACTGATCAAGTTGTATAACGATCTAAAAAGCTACCCCATCCCGGCGCGTGCGGCGCCGCTGCCGAGCGACAATGTCGCGATCCCGTTCAAGCTGCGCCACCAGGGTGAGATCCTGAGCTTCTTTTCCACCACCATGGTGTTCGGCACGCCCGTCGACATCACTCTGTCGGAGCTGGCGCTGGAGACCTTCTTCCCGGCGGACGAGCGCACTGCCGAGCGGCTGAAGCAGATGGCGGCCACACTTTCTTAGCCGCGTTTACAGGGTGCACGAGGGCCCGCATAATCGGCGGATGGATACACGCTCGTCCCGGTCCTTGCGGCCGGCCAATCCGGTCGGCAATCTCCTGCGCGCCTGGCGCATGCGCCGTGCGTTTAGCCAGGCGGAGCTGGCGTTCGAGGCCGGCATCTCTGTCAAGCATCTCAGTCATGTCGAGACCGGCAAGGCGGCGGCCAGTCGGGACATCCTCCTCCAGCTCGCCTCCGCGCTCGATTTGTCGCTGCGCGACCGCAATGCGCTGCTCGAGGCCGGCGGCTTCGCGCGGCAATATGGCGAGCGCGACCTCGCCGCGCCCGAGCTTGCCGATGCGCGGCGTGCCATCGATCTTCTGCTCAGCCGTCACGAGCCATTTCCCGCGATCGTCACCGACCGGCGCTGGAACGTGAAACAGGCCAACCGCGCGGCCTCGCGTCTGATGACGATGCTGCTTGGCTCTGAACGTATGCAGCGTCCGCTCAACCATATGCGCATGTTCCTCGCGCCCGACGAGCTCAAGCCGTTCGTCGAGAACTGGCCAATTGTCGCGGCAGCGCTGTTGTCGCGGGCGCGTCATGAAGCGATGGCCGCCCCGCTCGACGATGCCCTGCAATCGACCTGGCGCGAATTGATGCGCTTGCCGGAGCTGCCGGCGCCTCAACTCGAGGACGAGGCCGTGCCGGGGCCGTTGTGCGAGGTGCGCCTGCGCAAAGGTGAGGTCGGCATCGGCCTGATCGGTGCGGTCCTGACGCTCGGCACACCGCAGGACGTCACGCTCCAGGAGCTTCGTGTCGAGATGTTCATGCCGACGGATGCAGGGTCCGAGACGACGCTGATCGCGCTTGCGTCTCAGGACGCCTGAGCCTGCACGGCCTCACGCCGCTCGAAGCTCAGGGCCTGCATCACCTCGGCAAACGGACCGTTGCGATCGCTCAGCGTCGCCGTGGTCAGGCCCGCGCCGTTGGCGCCGACGCCCGTCGCCGCGCGGATCAGGATCCATTCGCCCTCCGGCGGCCGGACGAAATAGAGGCTGATCTCGGGATTGATGAAGGTCCATTGGCGCATATCGACCATCTGCGCGACGCCGCTGGAGAAGTCAGCGGCCTGCACCGCCTGGAGCAGCGGCGTGTTCGGCTCGCCTTCGACCAGCGCGGCGTCGAGCCGCATCCAGGCGGCGGCCGGACCCGGCTTCTCCAGTGCGCCCTCGATCAGCCGCACCGACACATTCTGGAAATAGCGGCTCCATTTCTGCGCGAAGGCCGGCGGCGGCGTGCCTGCCTCGGGCGCCTGGTCGAGCGCTGCGGGCGCCGCGAAGGGATCGACCGGCGATTCTCCGCTCTGCGCCGTCAGCAGCGCCGTGCAGCGGCCGATCTCGGTCTCGCCGTCCATCAGCCGCACTTGCGCGGTCTTGGCCTTGCGCCCGTCGCGCAGCAGTTCAGTGGTGGTCCTGAAGGCGCGCAGGCCTGCCGGTCGCCAGAGATCGAAGGTCAGGCGCCGCACCGCAAAGCCCGATTCGGTTGCGAGCCGCTCGACCTCACGGGCCATCAGCGCGGTGGTAGCGCTTCCCTGCAACATGTCCGGCGACCACGGACCGCCGGCATGCTCCGTAGCCCGAAATTGATGACCTTCCGGCCTGAAAATGGCTGTCATTGCAGTCTCCCGCTGGTTCGATCGTGCAGCGAGTATCGGGGCGGGTTGCGTTTCCTACAATAACCGCAGAGGTGAAGTCGTGAGCCATGCGGGATGGGCGCCTTGCGCGGCCTCTGGTTCGGCTTATCTTCCGACGGACCCGTAGACTGCCCGAAGGAGGCGCCGCCATGAGCACGCTGAAACCGCTCCAGATCGACGTCGTCTCCGACGTGGTGTGCCCCTGGTGCTATATCGGCAAACACCGCATCGAGAGCGCGTTGGCGCTCGTGCCTGATGTTCCGGTCAAGCTCAATTTCCGGCCCTTCTTCCTCAATCCCTGGGTGCCGCGCGAGGGCATCAGCCGCGAGGACTATCTCACCCAGAAGTTCGGCTCGGTCGAGGCCTATAAGGGCATTGCCGGGCGCGTCGTCGCGGCCGCAAGCGAGGAGGGGCTCGTCTACCGGCCTGAGCTCGTGGCGCGTCAGCCCAACACGACCGATTGCCATCGCCTGATCCTCTGGGCCGAGGCGATCGGCAAGGCGCCCGAGATGAAGCAGCGCCTGATGGAGCTCTATTTCCGCGACGGCGGCGACCTCACCGAGGTCAACGTGCTGGTGCAGGCAGCCGCCGATGTTGGCCTCGATACCGACGACGTGCGCAAGCGCCTTGCCACCGACGAGGATGTCGCGCGCGTTTCGGCGGACGCACAGGAGGCCGCCGAGAAAGGCATCTCCGGCGTGCCGACCTATGTGTTCGCACAGAAGTACGCCGTCTCCGGCGCGCAGGATCCGAACCTGCTCGCGCGCGCCATCCGCCAGGTCTCGGCGGAGGTCAACGCGCAGGCGGCGGAGTAGCTTTCTCTTATTTGCGGAGCCGATGGACCACGCCTCGCGCGGCCTGGTGCGCGACGTTGAGGCCGGCCAGCGCGGCATGAATGAGCGCGACGACCGGATCATTCCGCCGCAGCGGGACCAGCACGTCGCCGATTGCGAAGCGCCCGCGCCAGATCGGGTTGATCATGGGGTGGTTGGCGCTGGCCATCGAATCCGCGCTGGCAATGGCCGGATCAGCGCAGAGATGGCGAGTGAGGTCGAGCGTGAGCTGCACGCCCGGCGAATATCTTGCAAAGCGCTCGTCGATGCCGAGCTTGAAGAAGAAGGCGCGGTCCTGATGGCGCAGCACGACGCCGGCGGCGACCGGTGTCGTGCCGGCGCGCAGCGTGATGATCTCGCATTGCGCGGTTTCCGCCAGCGCCGCGACGGCGCGGCGGATGAAGGTCGCATCGCCCGCATGCTGGATCAGCGCGGTGCCGCGCTTGCCCTTCCAGCCGCTGGCCTCGAGCTGCAGGAACGTTTCCAGCGCGGGCCCGATCTCGTCGCGCCCTCGCGCGACCTCGAACACGACCGCGCCGTTTTCTTCGAGCCGATGGCGCTGGCGCCGCAGCTCCTTGAGCTTCCTGGCGCCGAGCGCTTCGCGCAGCAGCGCATCGCCGTCTTGCGTCGCATCGAGGCTGGCACGGATGTAGGAGCTGAGCAGGCGCGGTCTCAGGCCGTCGCGATTGAGAACCTGATTGAGGGCGATCATCGCAGCGCCATCGAGCGCAATGTCATTCAGCACCAGCGCATGGGCTCCCGCCTCGCGCGCCTGCTGCAACAGACGCATAGCGGCCTCGATCGGGGCGTCGCGGTCGATCAGCGGGCTACACAGCGTGCCATAGGGATGCGCGCTCACCAGCGCGGGCAAGGGAATCTTCCAGGCGCGCCACAGCGAGATCACCGGCATCAGTCCGATCAGCCGCGCCGAAGATCCGTCGAATGCGGGCAGTGCCGAGGCCGAGCTGCGGCCGCGCGCGGTTGCGCTGACGGCAAGCTCCCAGCCGGGCAAGTAGTAGCCGTTCGGCTCGACCGCCCGCTGCGCGAGCGCGCGCCATTGACCGGGGTCAATGGAGGTGAGCGGAACGAGCGCGCGCGCGGCCACAGCATCCCTTGCCGATGGCGGCTTGACCGCTGCCTGCTGCGCGATGTCGACCACGTCCCGTCGTTCCCCGTTCACGCAGGCCAAGGCCGCGTTACGGCCATGCTTAGCGCAACGATTGGAAAGATACCGTTGGGATGCTGCGTCAATTCGAGCGGTCGTGTTAACGTCTCGTTGACATTCCGGCGGCACTGCGCCGGTTGTAGCGGATGGGCGAGGGGTGCTCGACCGGAGGGATCAGGATGATCGCCACACCTTTCACGCCGCTGGCCTCGCTTCTGGGCGGGGCGCTGATCGGAATGTCCGCGGTGCTTCTAATGTGGGCGACGGGACGAATCGCCGGGGTCAGCGGCATCGCGGCGCGGCTGTTCCCGCCTTATGAGGATAGCGAATTCCCCGGCCGGCTCGCCTTCGTCGCGGGTCTCATCCTCGCGCCCGTGCTGGTTCGACTCACCACCGGAGGCCTGCCGGAGCAGACTATACTGGCGGGAACGCCGGTGCTGATCGTTGCGGGATTACTGACGGGATTTGGCGCAGTGTGGGGCAGCGGTTGCACGTCCGGCCATGGCGTCTGCGGCCTGTCGCGGCTGTCGGCGCGCTCGCTGGTCGCGACCATCGTCTTCATGGCGGCAGGCATGGCGACCGTCTTCGTGATGCGGCACGGGAGCTGACGGCGATGGCAATTTTCGTTCAGTTCGCGATCGGCCTGATCTTCGGCGTCGGCCTCATCGTCTCCGGAATGTCGAATCCAGCAAAGGTCTTGAATTTCCTCGATGCCGCCGGCATCCCGGCAGGGACGTGGGATCCGAGCCTTGCGTTCGTGATGGCCGGCGCTGTGGCCGTGACTTTCGTCGGGTTCAATCGCGTCCTGAGGCTGGGACGTCCATTTTTCGCCGAGCGATTTTCTCTTCCCACGCGAGCAGACGTCGATCGGAGAATAGTGGTTGGTCCGGCGATCTTCGGCATTGGCTGGGGATTGGCGGGGTTCTGCCCGGGACCGGCGCTGACGGCGCTCGGATTTGGCTCGAGCTCCGCCCTCATTTTCGTCGCGGCGATGTTTGCCGGCATGTTGCTTGCGCGGTTCACCGCGCATTTGCCATCGAGGGCGCGCGTCACGACGCCGGCCGATCCGCACGAAACCTGATATGAAGGGACCGGGCGAGTCGTCTCGTCCGGTCCCGGCCATCAAGCGTTCATGGATTACCAGCGGTCGTCGACACCGACGCCGACGCTGACGCCAGGTGCGCGAATGCCGACGCCGGCGCGCGGTCCGTCATCCCAATCGCGATGATAGGTCCGACGCTCGTAATAGCGCTCGCGCGGCATGTAGTTATAGGAATCCCGCACGATCACGCGCGAACCGCCGCGCGTCCGATAGCAGCGGCCAGCGTCGTCACAGACAAGTCGTACCTGCTGGACGAGATCCGGATTGGTGTACTCGCTGCTCGTATAGATATCGGAAGCCTTCGCACCCGATGCGGCTGCCAAAGCACCGACACCCGCCAACAGCGCAATAGTCAACATCCTCATCATGTCCTCCTCGAAACTGCCCTCGGCGGTAACAAGAAGGGGAGGCGGTGATCGTTCCCGTCCGCGATGCTGGTTTTTCCCGGAACCGCAGCTTCGTTACAGCAATTTGTTCCTAGATCGGCTCGTAAGTCTCGGTCCCGCAGATGTCGTCGGCGTCCGCCCGCCGGCGGTCGACGACCTTTCCGCCGTTGATGGTCACGATGTAGGTCTGGGCGCCAAGCGGCGTGCCGGTCGCGGAGGTGAGCTGCGCGCGGACGCAGGCCGTCCAGCCCGGCCCTCGCACCTCGCGATGAGGCGGGGCGACGTGCACCTCGCGCGGATAGGAGGTGGCGAGGAAGACGACGTCGATCTGCTCGCGCACCAGGCGCTTGACGTCCGGGGGCGGCTCGGGCGGCGGCTGCTCGGCCTCGTTCATGCGCATGAACTCCGGCACCGGCGCGCGGCTGTCGGCAAAGCCACAGGCACCGAGCGCGAGCGCGCCGGCGAGCAGCGCGGCATGAGCAATGATCCGCAACATCCCTTGAAGGTCCCCTGCGGGCCAACAGATAGGCACGAATGCGATCCGGCGAAGTCCGCTCCGTTCAAAATTTGCTGAAGACGCGGAAACCGGGGCATTTGCGAATACGGGATTGCGGGCTAGTTTGTATCCCACATCAGGGGGATTGCACGGATGAGGATTTTGGTCATCGCGGCCGCGGTGCTGGCGCTGGCAGCTGGATCGGCGGAGGCGCAGGGCCGGCGCCAGCCCAGTGAGGGTGCAAAGCCGGCTGACACCAAACCCAAGGTCGACGAAAAGGCCTACAAGGCTGCGCTCGAGCGCATTCCCGAGCCAAAGGAAAAGTACGATCCGTGGGGCGGGGCCCGCCCTGGCGAGCCCACCAAGAAGCCGAAATAGAACGGGGCGGGGCGTTGCGGATCCACCTGCGCGCTGCGGTCGCATTCGTTACGCTCCTGTTGCTTGCCGTGCCGCCATGCTTCGCCTGGGAGAGCTGGGGCGGCGATCCCGGCGGCTCGCGCTTCTCGCCATTGCGGGAGATTTCGCCCGGCAATGTCGGCCAACTCGTCCGCGCCTTCGAATATCACACGGGCGATCTCACAGCGCGCGCACCCGAGCTGATGCGGCGAACCAAATTCCAGGCGACGCCGCTGTTCGTCGAAGACAGCCTGATCTTCTGCACGCCCTTCAACGAGGTCATCGCGCTCGATCCCGGCACCGGCGTGCAGAAATGGCGTTACGATCCGAAGATCGCGATCAACCAGCGGCCGGCCAATCGCTATGTCTGCCGCGGCGTCACCTATTGGGTCGACGACACGGCGCCGCCGGATGCTGCCTGCCGCGCGCGCATCTTCATGGGCACGAACGACGTCCGCCTAATCGCGCTCGATGCGAAGACAGGCGTTCCCTGTGCCGGTTTTGGCAATGGCGGGCAGATCAAGCTCGATACCGGAATGACCCTGGAATGGCCGGGCGAATTCCAGATCACCTCGCCGCCGGCGGTCGGCCGCGGTGTCGTCGTGGTCGGGTCTGCAATCGGTGACAACCGCCGCGTCGACGCGCCGAGCGGCCAGGTGCGTGCGTTCGATGCGCGAACCGGCCAGCCACGCTGGACCTTCGAGCCGCTCAAGCGCGATGGCATCGAAGCCGGTCACGCCAATGTCTGGGCGCCGATGTCGGTCGACGACAGGCGCGGATTCGTGTTCCTGCCGACGTCGTCGCCCTCGCCGGATTTCTGGGGCGGTAGGCGGCCGGGCAATAACGAGCACGCCAATTCGGTAGTCGCGCTGCAGATTGAGGCCGGCGACCTCGTATGGGCCTTTCAGACCGTGCATCACGACGTTTGGGACTACGATCTGCCGGCGCAACCGACGCTGGCGCGCCTCGACATTGGTGATGGCGAGCGCGACGTCGTGATCCAGCCGACCAAGCTGGGTTTCGTCTTCGTGCTCGATCGCGACACCGGCAAGCCGGTGTGGCCCGTCGAGGAGCGCGCCGTGCCGCAGGGCGGCGCGGAAGGTGAAGCGCTATCACCAACGCAGCCATTCCCGACGCATGTACCGCCACTAACGTCGCAGACGATCTCGACCGACGATGCGCTCTCGCTAATACCTGCACTGCGTCGCTCGTCCTGCGAGCGCCAATTCGCGGCGGCTCACAATGAGGGCCTGTTCACGCCGCCTTCCGTGCAGGGCACGCTGTTTTTTCCGTTCACCGGTGGCGGGGTGAACTGGGGCAGTGCGGCCTTCGATCCGGTCAGCCAGGTCCTCTACGCCAACACCAGCCGCGCCGTTCATCTCATCAAGCTGATTCCGCGCGCGGACGCCTTCGGGTTCAATCCGCCGCCCGGTCACGATTTCGGCCAGCAGCGTGGCACGCCGTTCGCGATGACGCGCGCCATGGTGACGTCGCCGCTCGGCCTGCTCTGCAACAAGCCGCCATGGGGCGAGATGGTCGCGGTTGATCTGAAGGCCGGAAAAATCCTCTGGCGCTCGACGGTCGGCACCACCGAGGATCTTGCGCCGCTCGGCGTGCCGCTGCCCTGGGGCGCGCCGCTCGTCAACGGGCTCGCGGTCACCGCAGGCGGGCTCGTCTTCACCGGAGCGATGGACGCCTATTTGCGCGCCTTCGATGCGCGGAGCGGCAGGGAGCTGTGGCAGGGCCGGTTGCCCGTCCCGGGCGTCGCCAACCCCATGACCTATCTCTGGCAGGGGGAGCAATATGTCGCGATCGGCGCCGGCGGCCACTCCGAGGCAGGCACGTCGATCGGCGACAGCGTCGTTGCGTTTCGTCTGGCGCGGCCGGGCGAGGGACCGTCATTGTGGTCACGCACCGTCGATCGTCCCGGTGGACGTTTCTTTGCGGCGTCCTCGGCGATCGCGCTCGCGGTCGTCGCGCTTGTGATCACGGGCCTGCGCTGGCGCCGCCGCCATCGTGTCACGCGATCATGATCGTGTTGTGGAGGCGATGCGAACGATCGTTCACATCGCGCGCGCTCACCCTGGCAGCATCGCGAACGCGCTCGACACGATCGCAACCGGCTTGTTGTCGAAGGCCGAGAGCAGCGTGACGCGGCCGAAGCTTATGGTGCGGCCGAGCCGCACCACGCGCGCGTCCGCCAGCACGTCCGACGAGGAGGCTGCGCGCATGAAATGCGTGGTTTGGTCGACCGTGGTCATCGGACGATAGCCGCGGTTGGCGGCGAGGATCGCGATCACCATCGCGGTGTCGGCGAGCGCCATCAGCGCCTGGCCGCAGACCACGCCGCCGTTCCGGCACAGCCGTTCCGAGAACGGCATGCGCAGGAGCGCGCCCGGCTGCCAGTCCGGCGCATTCGCTGGCTGTGCGTGCTCGATGCGCTCGACCGAGAGGTCGAGATCCTGGACCCAGGGTGCAAAGACCTCGCCGAGGATGCGTTTCGCATCGGTGATGCCGAACTCGGCGTCTGGCTGCGTTTGCATTGCTGTCGTTCCCTCCATTGTTGCCGGATGTTTCGTCTCATTCTGCGCGCATCGGCGCGGCAAAGTCACCGGGTCTGCTGCCGGCCGCGTCGGCTTGAAAATGCCCGACTTTGCCCGATATGATGGCCTTGCTTGGGTACGGGTGGATGATGTTGCGTCGATGTGTCCTGGTCTTTTGTCTGGCCGCGCTCGGCCTTGCGCTGAACGGCTGCACCAGATGCGGCCCGATCTGGGACGACTGGCTGCATGCGCCGAAATCGTGCAGATCGGACCGGATCTAGCGGCTATGCGGCCCTGAGCTTGCGGTCGGCCGCCACAAGGACGACAAGGCGCGGGCGATCCGCGCTTCGTGGATGATCAAGGAGTGAATGATGAAGCTTTTCCGTTTGGCCGCGGTGCTGGCCGTGCTGGCGGGACCGGCCTATGCGCAAATGCCCAATCTCAATTTGCTGCAGGATGGTCCGAGCAAGAGCCCCGAGGAGAAGGCCGCGGAAGCCGAACGTGAAAAGGCCTACAAGGAGACACTGAAGAAGATTCCGGACTCCAAGGCCTCCAACGATCCCTGGGGCGGCATGCGCTCCGATCCGCCGAAGCAGTCGGCGGCGCCGAAGGCCTCGGCCGCGACCAGTGCGCCGAAGAAGAAATCCGGCACGGCTGCCAATTGACCTTCCGCCGGTCGGAGGCGGTAGACGCCTCCGGCCGGGGACTCCTCTTTGCCCCACAGGCCTCCTACATCTCGCAAGAGCGTATTTGCGTAGAGGAGGGCGGCACATGGCCGATCGTCCGCGGGATCTCGCCGAACGGATGGCGCGCCGGCGCAAGATGGGCGGCAAGCCAGACCACGCGACCGGCGACGGCTATCTGCGCGAGACCTTCACGCTGCCGCGCGCAGCGGCACGGGCGAGGGCGGAGGCCTTCTTCGCCCGCTACCCCAAGGCGGGCTATATGAGCGCAGTCGAGAGCTGGCGCGAATTGCCCGGCGGCGACATCGAATTCACCATGCGGCGGCTGCCCAGCGCGGATTAGGGTCTCACCTTTTCGAGCGTTTCTGCGACGATGCGGATTCGGAATACGGGCTCCTTGGCCTCGTCCAGCAGCTCCATGTGCCATTCGGAATTTTCCTGGAGCTTGCGGGCGATCCCGGCGGCCATGTCGGCGCAGACGCTGGTCATCTCCTTCCAGGCCGAATCGCGATCGGCAAATTCGCTCGCCTGGTCCGCGCAGCCGGAATAACGGCCGTTCCGGATTCGAAAGAAGTAGAGCGGCATGGCTGGCACCGATCACGCGTGACGGCCCAACCCCCAAGGCCACGGGCGCGCAGTGCAATCCCAAACCCCGATCAGATCAATTCCGGGCGGCTACGGGATATGCCCCTCGCGAGGCGCCGCACCCGCCGCTGATCTCACTGGCGGTCTTGCTCAGGCCGTCTTGCGCTCGATCGCCTTCAGCTCGCGGTCGATGCGCGGCTGCACCCGGCGAATCGCCAACAGGTCGATCTTCGTCTCGGTTCGGCCGGTCTTGATCTGCTCGCCGATGCGGAATCGCCAGTGCCAGATTCCGGGAATTGCCGTCCTGGCGACGGTGAATTCGACACCCCTGTGATTCATGGTCACCTCCCACGATTCACTTTCCATGCCTGCAGCATGTTGGGCGCCATCATATTCCGGGGACAAGCAAAATCTGCCGGTAAACCCATCGTGGCCTCGCGCGCGGGAAGGGAACTCTGTTCATGGTCGGAGAACCACGGAGTCCACCGCGCCGGCGGCATGTGCCTTGCTTGGCCTCATGACGGCACGCAAACCATGGGCGCCTCATGCTCGGCATTCCCCGCCGCTACTCCCATTTCGTCTTCGGTATCATCCAGTCCGGATTGACCTCGCTGATCGCGGCCGGCATCGCGAGCCTTCCCGCGGGGAGCGCGATGGTCTTCCTCGGGCACTGGATGGTGTCGTGGCTGATCGCATGGGCCGCGATGCTGCCGATCGTGCTGCTGGCTGCGCCCGCGATCCGCGCCGTCTCGCTGCGGCTGACGCGCGAGGAGAAGGACCTGCGAACCGGCCGGCAGGCATGAAAAAACCCCGCCTGGGGAGAGCCAAGCGGGGAGGAAGTTATTGGAGGCTGAGGTGCTGGGCTGCAACACCATAGCCAAGCGACCCTAGCCGGTTCGGCTTACGACAGCCTGACAGGGCCAAATCGAGGCCGGTCGGTAATCGCCTTCGCCCATGGGCCGCAAACAGAAAACCCCGCTCGAGGGAGCGGGGTCGTCGGCCGGGTATGGAGGCCCAGTGTTGGTCCACCGAGCACGACGAGAATAGGCGATCAGGCTGACACGCGCCTGACGGGTGTCAGTGAAAGTCGCGGTCGCGAGGCCGCAGACTGGCCCCGCGCCTGTCCCAATTTCGACATCCGGCCGCACAACTGGCGACACACGGGTCGGCAAGATTCCACACCGTCCGGCGCGCCATGGGGGAACGTGGCACGGCGGCAACGGGGTGGCATCATGGATAACGTAGAGCGGTCATTCGCCGCCGCGACGGCGGCTGGCTTCGTCGTGCTGGTGATCAGCCTCGTGCTGCTGGCGGTGCTGTAAGGCAGCGCAAGCGCAGGTGCGGGGAGCGACCGGGGTCCGTATCGTCGCGGTTTGCCGATGATGAACCGGCGCTTTGTCCTTCAAAAATGGAAAAACAACCCCATGCACAGTAGGCCGTGGGATGATTTCGTCATTCCATCAATGACTTACATGAGGTATTTCGATACCTTAATCGAGCGAGAAGCGCATCCCGACGCGCGATGTTGGTCCCTTCGGGTTCACGGTAGCCGTGCGCAGCGGGCCCTGGCGAGCGCTAGTGGAGCTTGATCTCGTCCAGGGGCAGCCGCAGCTCGGCGGCGCGCTCGTCGCGGTCCTTCTTGCGGAACGCGTTCTCCTTGCGCTCGAACTTGATCATCTCCTCCTGCGCGGCCTTCAGGAGTGGATTGCGCCTGATGGCGTCGCGGTGTGTGTCTTCAGTATGGGCAGAGGCTCCGGAGGTGCAGTCTCGTCCCGAAGAAGACCACAGAAACCGCGAAAAGGTTCGGTGCCTCAGGATTAAGGATTTGTGACGGCCAGAGATCCTGGAAGGGCAGATTAGGACAGGAATACGAACGGTAGTTGCCCGGAATCCACTTGGCATTGTGATACCGGTACGGTGGCTCCCGCCGGGGCTGGCATTTCATCCCGAAACGAGATTGCAACCGGCAAAGGGGTCGCTGAAAGGCGGCCCCTTTTCGATTCAGGAGAGTGAATTAGGGACTCTTGCAAAGAACATATTGCGAACCTAGAACAAATGGGGTACATTGCTTTTATTGCCGGCCCGCCTCTCAATCGTTTGTCCCCCTAGCGAATCCTCGCCATAAGGAGCACGACCCAATGTCCGCCACTGCCCTGCGTATCGTCGAAGGATCTTCCATGGACAAGAGTAAAGCCCTGGCTGCCGCGCTCTCCCAGATCGAGCGCCAGTTCGGCAAGGGCTCGGTGATGAAGCTCGGCAAGAACGACCGGTCCATGGACATCGAGGCGGTGTCATCGGGCTCGCTCGGGCTCGATATCGCGCTCGGCATCGGCGGCCTGCCGAAGGGGCGCATCGTCGAGATCTACGGGCCGGAATCCTCGGGCAAAACCACGCTGGCGCTGCATACGGTGGCGGAAGCGCAGAAGAAGGGCGGCATCTGTGCCTTCATCGACGCCGAGCACGCGCTCGACCCGGTCTATGCCCGCAAGCTGGGCGTCAACATCGACGAGCTCCTGATCTCGCAGCCCGACACCGGCGAGCAGGCGCTGGAGATCTGCGACACTTTGGTGCGCTCCGGCGCGGTCGACGTGTTGGTGATCGATTCGGTCGCAGCGCTGGTGCCGAAGGCCGAGCTCGAGGGCGAAATGGGCGATGCGCTGCCGGGTTTGCAGGCCCGCCTGATGAGCCAAGCGCTGCGCAAGCTCACGGCCTCCATCAACAAGTCCAATACCATGGTGATCTTCATCAACCAGATCCGCATGAAGATCGGTGTGATGTACGGTTCGCCCGAGACCACGACCGGGGGCAACGCGCTGAAGTTCTACGCCTCCGTCCGCCTCGACATCCGCCGCATCGGCGCTATCAAGGAGCGCGACGAAGTCGTCGGCAATACCACCCGCGTCAAGGTGGTGAAGAACAAGCTGGCGCCGCCGTTCAAGCAGGTCGAGTTCGACATCATGTACGGCGAGGGCGTCTCCAAGATGGGCGAGATCCTCGATCTCGGCGTCAAGGCCGGCATCGTCGAAAAGTCCGGCGCCTGGTTCTCCTATGACAGCCAGCGCCTCGGCCAGGGCCGCGAGAACGCCAAGGCGTTCCTGAAGGCCAATCCCGACATCACCGCCAAGATCGAGACCTCGATCCGCCAGAACTCCGGCCTGATCGCCGAGCAGATTCTCGCCGGCACCCCCGAGCGCGACGCCGACGGCGAGGAGCCGACGGAGGAGTAAGACTTACCGCGAAGAATTTTCGCGAGGAGCGGGCGCTGAGGACGTTGAGTTGCCGACGTCGTCAGCGCCCGTTTCGTTTTGTGTTGTCGTGATCGGGTAGTGTGATGAAGCGTCTGATCCTGACCAGTTCGTCGGGCTTTGCTCTCGCCAGATCGAGGCTGGCCGAATTCGTCATAATGTTCTCGTTTCGCTTTCAGTGGGGACCCGTGCCTCCACCTGAAATGCGTGCGGCCTATTTTGCGGCACGTTCGGAGACTCTTGGGCCGGGTGATCACTGGTCGGACTGGGGCATCCATTGGCCTCGCGCCATGAGTCGTCGCAAAAATCTATCGCTTGTCGATTTCTGCGAACCTTACGATGTGATCGAACTCTGGTTCGATCCAAATCCCGAAGATCAGTTGCAACTTATTTGGTTGCTCGATCACCTCAGATCTCATTCCTGGCCGGCGCAAAAACTCAAAATGCGCCTTGTGGCGGACGATCTAATCGGGATGAGAGGCGATAACCTGGGAAAGTCTGCGTCGCATATTCCCGCCTTTAATGTCACTGCCAGGGAATTCGGGACTGCCGAGGCGGCGTGGCGGGCCTATTGCGAACCGGCACCGGAAAGCTGCGTCAATCTCCTCCGCAGCGACCTCAGTGCATTACCGATGCTGAGGCCGGCTTTGCTCAATGCCAGAATTGCCGTCACCCTCGACAGGGCTTGGTGCGACGGAGATGCGATTTCTGGAGCTTCTTTCCAGAGGGTTTGGGAACACGAATTCGTTGTTTCATCTGCGCTCGCATCGGCGCACGTTCGTGTTCGGAGAGACCGAGCTGGGTTGGTTGCTCGAGGGGCTGGCGCTCGGCCCCAATCCCGCAGTGGCCGGTTTGGGCGAGGAACTGCGCACAATCGACCTTAAGAATTTGAGGGCTCGGCATGAAGTCTATCTGCGCAGCCGCCTTTCGCTGACCGAATTCGGTAAAGCTGTCCTGGCACATCAGGATGATTTCAGCCGCCACAATCCGATCGATCGCTGGTGGGGCGGCACGCATCTGACCAACGACCGGCTGTGGCGGTACGGCCCTGGTTTGACGAGGCCCTGAGGCATGACGCGGCTCATTGTGACAACCGACTCGTCCACTGCCGGCGGGATACAACGCGCCGGTGTCGCCGATCTTGTCATTGCGATCGAGCATCGGCTGGTCTGGGGACCGCTGCCGTCGGATGCCGAACTCGAGGCGTTCTTTGCGCCACGCACAACGCAGCCGCATGGCCTCCATTGGCTGGACGACACACCATCCTGGCGTCTTGAAGAATCGGGGATGACGGGGCGTGGATTGATCGAGCTGATGGCCGAATGCGAATCGGTCGAATTATGGCCAGGACCTGAGCCGAATGCGCAATTGATTTTGCTGTGGCTGCTTGACCGTTGCGGCGGTGAGAGAGCGGCAGTCTCCAAGCTCGCGATACGTCACCTCGACATTGCCCTGGGGGGTATCGACCCGGAGCGGTTTGCGAAGCTAAACCCGCCGGCTGCTAGGCCCACGGCAGATCACCTCGCACTGGCTGGGCGTGCGTGGCAGGCCTATCGCGCCCTGACGCCGCAGGCCTGGTTCGATCTGCTCAAGGCCGATTTGAGCTTGCTGCCGCAGTTCGAGCCTTGCGCGGTTGACCTGCTCGAAGAGCTTCCGAACGTCACAACCGGTCTTGGAGCGACGGAAACACGAATTCTGGAATTGATCGCGCCCGGCGGCGTGCTGCCCTTTGACGTCTTTCCAGGCCATCAGAAGCCCAACGAGCGTCGCGTCTTCGACTACTGGGAAGTGGGCGCGCTGCTCGATGGACTGGCGCGATGTCCGGTGCCGGCTGTGTCCGGGCTGGACGAGGGGCCATTCTCGCTTGACATGCATGACGATGTTCTCCGTCACGCACGATACAAGCAATCCCGCTTGTCGCTTACAGATCTGGGAAAGGCGGTGCTGGCAGGCAAGGAGGATTTCTACCGCCATAATCCGGTTCCCCGCTGGTGGGGTGGAACGCTTCTCACCAGCGAACGGCTCTGGCGCTGGGATCGCGAAATCCGGTTGTTGATTGCGCCTGACTAACGCGTGCGTATCGCTCAGTGTGCTCCCGTATTGCGCATCAATTTTGAGAGGCGATCTTGTCTCATATGATCCTGACGACGAACGATGGAGCAGCCGCCGTGCTTGGCCGCTCTAACCTGGCGAACATCGCCCTCGGCTTTTCCCTTCGCTTCGTCTGGGGCCAATTGCCGTCCGAAGAGGAGCTCGCGGTGGGGCTGGAGGCACGTTCCGCGAAGCATTCCAGAAGAGGCGATCATTGGCTCGACGGGGTGGGACGAGATCGGCTGATGGGCTTCGGTTCGCCGGATATTGGTTTCTTCCAGCTCTGCGAGAAATTCGACTCCATTGAAATATGGGCCGACCCACGGCCGAACGATCAGCTCGTGCTCGTCTGGTTGCTCGACCTGCTTCGTCCCTACAAGGAAATCACGACCAAGCTGAGCCTCGTGCATACGGACGACATCATCGCGAACTATGCTCCGCCGTCGGTCGCAAAATGGAAGCTGCCGGCCTTCAAGGTGGCCGAGAACCATGTGACGACCGCGAGTCGCGCCTGGCAAGCCTATCGGGCTGACACGCCGCAACCCTGTTTCGATCTGCTGATGACGGACCTGATGATCCTGCCCAGACTTCGATCGGCACTGATAGCAATGCTTGAAGAGCTTCCGGACAGCGTCACGGGACTCGCTGCCAGCGAAACGGATTTGCTGGATTTTGTGAACGATGGCCACACCGACCCGAGGCTCGTCTGCGACGCGAGGTGGCTTCGCGATGTGCTCGAAGAACACGAAGCGCGCGATGCCTTGATCGAACTGGCGGAACATTCGACGCCCCCGGTCCTGCTGGGCGATCCGTCGTTCGACAATGAGGCCCGCTACCGCGGCGAGAGCGAGTGGAAGGTCACGCTGACAGAGCTCGGGCGTTCACTTGTAGCCCGCGAAGACGATTTGTGGCGCCACAACCCGCTCACACGTTGGTGGGGCGGTACCGAGCTGACCAACGAACGGCTCTGGCGTTGGGACGCCGAGACCCGTTCGTTGATCGCGCCGTAAGCCGCTACTCCGCGGCTTGCGCGTAATCGCTCGCCGGCGGGCAGGAGCACACCAGGTTGCGGTCGCCATAGACGTTGTCGACGCGCCCCACCGGACTCCAGTATTTGTCGCTGCGCGAGGTGCCCGCGGGGAAGCAGCCCTCGCTGCGGGTGTAGGCGCGATTCCATGCATCATCGGCGATGTCGTGCACGGTGTGCGGGGCGTGGCGCAGCGGCGAGGCCTCGATCTTGAAGCGGCCGGCTTCGACCTCGGCGATCTCCTTCCGGATCGCAATCATGGCGTCGCAGAAGCGGTCCAGCTCCGCCTTCGATTCCGACTCGGTCGGCTCGATCATCAGTGTGCCCGGCACCGGGAAGCTCATGGTCGGCGCGTGGAAGCCGTAATCGATCAGGCGTTTTGCGATGTCGTCGACGGTGACGCCTGAGGTCGTCTTCAGCGGCCGGGGATCGACGATGCACTCATGCGCGACACGGCCCTTGGCGTTCTTGTAGAGCACCGGGAAGTGCGGATCGAGCCTTGCCGCGATGTAATTGGCGTTGAGGATCGCAATCTCGGTCGCGCGCTTCAACCCTTCGCCGCCCATCATCAAGATATAGATGTAGGAGATCGTGAGGATCGAGGCCGAGCCGAACGGCGCGGCCGACACCGGGCCGACGGGTGCATCCGCCTTGGTCGCGGGATGACCGGGGAGGAACGGGGCGAGATGAGCTCTTACGCCGATCGGGCCCATGCCGGGGCCGCCGCCGCCATGCGGGATGCAGAAGGTCTTGTGCAGGTTGAGGTGGCTGACATCGGCGCCGTAATCGCCGGGCCGGGACAGCCCGACCTGCGCGTTGAGGTTGGCGCCGTCAAGATACACCTGGCCGCCATGGCCATGGACGATGTCGCAAATCTCGCGGATGTGCTCTTCGAACACGCCATGCGTCGAGGGATAGGTGATCATCACAGCGGCGAGGTCATTCGAATGTTTCTCGGCCTTGGCGCGGAGATCACCAACGTCGACGTCGCCGTTCTTGTCGCAGGCGACCACCACCACGTCCATGCCGACCATCGCGGCCGAGGCCGGGTTGGTGCCATGGGCGGAGGAGGGGATCAGGCAGATCTTGCGGTGGCTCTGTCCGCGCGCGGCATGATAGCCGCGGATCGCGAGCAGCCCGGCATATTCGCCTTGCGCGCCGGAATTCGGCTGCAGTGAGATCGCATCATAGCCGGTGATGTCGCACAGCCACTTTTCAAGCCGCGCGAACAGCGCGTGATAGCCGGCGGCCTGCTCGCGCGGGGCGAACGGGTGCAGCGTCGCAAACTCCGGCCAGGTCAGCGGCATCATCTCGGTGGTCGCGTTCAGCTTCATGGTGCAGGATCCCAGCGGAATCATCGCGCGGTCGAGCGCGAGGTCGCGATCACTGAGCTTGCGCATGTAGCGCAGCATCTCGGTCTCCGAGCGATGCGCATGGAACACCGGATGGGTGAGGAAAGCGGTCGTGCGCTTCAAGTCGTCCGGCAGCGCCTCGCGCGTCTCGGCGTCGATCTCGGCATAGGCAAGTGTGCCGCCGAAGGCGCGCCAAACCGCTTCCACCGTTGCAGGCGTCGTGGTCTCGTCGAGCGCAATGCGAAGCGCGGTTTCACTGATGCCGAGATTGATTGTCTCGGCGGTCGCGCGCGCAATGATCTCGGCACGCTTGGCGCCAGCATCGACGCTGAGCGTGTCGAAGAAGGTCTCCGATTGGAGCGCAAAGCCGAGCTTGCGCAGGCCGGTGGCGAGCACGGTCGCGCGGCGATGCACATTTTGCGCGATCTGCGTCAGGCCCTCGGGGCCGTGATAGACCGCGTACATCGAGGCGATCACGGCGAGGAGCACCTGCGCGGTGCAGATGTTGGAGGTCGCCTTCTCGCGGCGGATGTGCTGCTCGCGGGTCTGGAGGGCGAGGCGATAGGCCGGCATCCCGCGCGAATCCACGGAGAGGCCGACGATGCGGCCCGGCAGCGAGCGCTTCAGCGCGTCGCGCACCGCCATATAGGCCGCATGCGGTCCGCCATAGCCCATCGGCACGCCAAAGCGCTGCGCCGAGCCGATCGCGATGTCGGCCCCTAGCTCGCCGGGCGAGGCGAGCAGCGTCAGTGCCAGCAGATCGGCGGCGACGATCGCGAGCGCGCCCTTGGCGCGCAGTGTCGCGATCGCGGGACGCAGGTCCCGCACCGCGCCCGACGAGCCCGGATATTGCAGCAGCGCACCTAGCACGTCACTCTTAGCGAGATCGGTGAGGGGATCGCCGACGATCAGGCTCCAGCCGAGCGGCTCGGCGCGGGTGCGCATCACCGCGAGCGTCTGCGGATGCACGTCCTTGTCGACGAAGAAGGCTTTTGCCTTCACCTGTGAGTGCCGCTCGGCGAGCGCCATGGCTTCGGCCGCCGCGGTCGCCTCGTCGAGCAGCGAGGCGTTGGCAACGTCGAGCCCGGTGAGGTCGCAGATCATGGTCTGGAAATTGAGCAGCGCCTCGAGCCGGCCCTGGCTGATTTCGGGCTGGTAGGGCGTATACGCCGTGTACCAGGCCGGATTCTCCAGGATGTTGCGCTGGATCACCGCGGGCAGGATCGTGCCGGAATAGCCCTGACCGATCAGCGAGGTGAAGACCTGGTTCTGCCGCGCGAGCTCGCCCATATGCGCGATCGCCTCGGTTTCGCTCAAGGCTTTGCCGAGATCGAGCGGGGCGGCCTGCCGGATCGAGGCCGGCAGCGTCTCCCCCATCAGCGCATCGACGCTCTTGGCGCTGACGGCCTCGAGCATTGCGGTGACGTCGCGCGTCGAGGGGCCAATGTGGCGGCGAACGAAGCTGGCGGCGGTGTCGCCGTTGGATTTGCGGTGCGCGGTCATCATAGGGTCCTCGCTAGGAGTTGCTGTCATCGTCCGCCTTGTGCGCACTTGCGCACAGGGGCGGACGATCCAATACGCCGTGGCCCCTCGGCTCTAGCCGAAGCGGCTGCGTCGACTGGATGCCCCGCCTTCGCGAGGCATGACAGTGAGTGTGAGGCGGCTACTTGCTTCATCTCACGCCGTATGCGCTTTGTACGCAGCCTCATCCATGAGGCCGCCGAGCTCGTTTCTGTCGGCAATCTTGATCTTGAAGAACCAGGCCGCGCCCTGCGCATCCGTGTTCACCAGCGCGGGCTCGGCCGCGAGTGCGGGATTGGTCTCGAGCACCTCGCCCGTAACGGGCGCGTAGACGTCAGAGGCGGCCTTGACGGATTCCACGACCGCGGCGGCTTCTGCCTTCTTCAGCACGCGGCCGATCTTGGGCAGCTCGACGAACACGACGTCGCCGAGCTGCTGCTGCGCGTAATCGGTGATCCCGACGGTGGCGATGTCGCCCTCGATGGCGAGCCATTCGTGGTCGGAGGTGTACAGCGTCGTGGTCATGGGCGAATCCTCAGCGTTTGTAGGTGTTTTTCACGAAGGGCATGGCGGCGACCTCGACGGCTAGGCGCTGGCCGCGCACCTCGGCGAACAGCTTGGTGCCGAGCGCGCTCTGGCTCGTGGGCACATAGCCCATCGCCACCGGCGCATTCAGGCTCGGGCCGAAGCCGCCCGATGTAACCTTGCCGATCGGCTCGCCCGCCGTCGCATCCGCAAACAGCAGCGCGCCCTCCCGCACCGGCGCGCGTCCCTCAGTGCGCAGGCCGACGCGGCGGCGGGATGCACCCTGGTCGAAATGGGCGAGAATCTTCTCGGCGCCGGGGAAGCCGCCGGCGCGCGTCCCACCGCTGCGGCGGCTCTTCTGCACCGACCATTCCAGCGCGGCTTCGACCGGCGTGGTCGTGGTGTCGATGTCGTGGCCGTAGAGACAGAGCCCGGCCTCCAGCCGCAGGCTGTCGCGGGCCCCGAGCCCGATCGGCAGCACGTCCGGGTTTTCGAGCAGCGTCTTGGCGAGGCGCTCGGCATCGCCAGCGGGCACGGAAATCTCGAACCCGTCCTCGCCGGTATAGCCCGAGCGCGAGACGAAACAGGGGAGGCCGGCGACCTCGCGCGGGCCGGCATCCATGAATTTCATGGACGGCGCCTCTGCACACCATTTCGCCAGCGCCGTTTCCGCCTTCGGGCCCTGGAGCGCGATCAGCGCGCGGCCGTCCAGGGGATCGATGACGCAGTCGTCGGAGAGATGCACGCGCAGATGCGCCTCGTCGGCGTCCTTGCAGGCGGCATTGACGACCAGGAACAGGTGATCGCCGAAATTGGCGACCATCAAATCGTCAAGGATGCCGCCATCCGCATTGGTGAACTGGGCGTAGCGCTGCCGTCCCGGTGCAATCGCAATGATATCCTGCGGCACCAGCCGCTCCAGCGCACGGGCGGCGTCCTCGACCTTGCCGGATTTCGGCCGTAGCGCGATCTGCCCCATGTGGGAGACGTCGAACAGGCCGGCGGAGGCGCGGGTGTGGAGATGCTCCTTCAGCACGCCCGCAGGGTACTGCACGGGCATGTCATAGCCCGCGAACGGCACCATCTTGCCGCTCTGGGACACATGCAGGGCGTGGAGCGGGGTACGTCGGAGGAGGGAATCGTGGTCGTCGGGTGCAGGCATTACAGGGGCCCTCGGCGGTTCCCCGGGGACGATTCCCCGGCAGCAACCCATCGAAGCCCCATCTGTCGCTGTGCCTGAGAGTATTATCCCGTCGGCGGACGCTGTCCGGGTCTTAACCCCCGTCGGCGCCTCTTTCCAGATGTTGTCAAAGCCACGCGGTCCTTTTGCCTGAGAGTTTCCGGGGCGGTTGCTCCTTCGGCGCCGGCTGCCTAAAGCCGGTCTCTCCCGACGTGGCCGTACGATACAGATAGGTAAAGACCACAGCCTGGCCAAGCCTGTCAACGCGGCCGGCATCGGCTTTCAACCGGGATTGCGCGACTGCGGCAACCTACTGATCTGCTTGCACATCTCCTTGCACAGTTTCTGGACAGCGAAGCTGGCCTTGTCTAAAAGCGCTTTGGCCCGCAGATATCAGCCTTTAGCGTCTGTTTTGGATGGCGAGAAGCGGGCCCAAGCATACCCGATTGGATGAACATGAGCGGCGTCAACGAGATCAGGTCGACCTTTTTGAACTTCTTTGCCGAGAACGGCCACGAGATCGTGCCGTCCTCGCCACTCGTGCCGCGCAACGATCCGACCTTGATGTTCACCAATGCCGGCATGGTGCAGTTCAAGAACGTCTTCACCGGCGTCGAGAAGCGGCCCTATCAGCGCGCCACCACCTCGCAGAAATGCGTGCGCGCCGGCGGCAAGCACAACGACCTCGACAATGTCGGCTACACCGCGCGCCATCTCACCTTCTTCGAGATGCTCGGCAACTTCTCGTTCGGCGACTATTTCAAGGAGCGCGCGATCGAGCTCGCCTGGAAACTGATCACCAGCGAGTTCGGGCTGAAGAAGAACAAGCTGCTCGTCACGGTCTACCACACCGACGACGAGGCGGCGGGCCTGTGGAAGAAGATCGCCGGCTTCTCCGACGACCGCATCATCCGGATTCCGACTTCGGACAATTTCTGGGCGATGGGCGACACCGGCCCGTGCGGCCCGTGCTCGGAGATCTTCATCGACCGCGGCGAGCACATCTGGGGCGGGCCTCCGGGCTCGCCCGAGGAGGACGGCGACCGCTTCCTCGAATTCTGGAATCTCGTCTTCATGCAGTACGAGCAGGTGACGAAGGAGGAGCGCGTGGGCTTGCCGCGTCCCTCGATCGACACCGGCATGGGCCTGGAGCGCATGGCCTGCATTCTCCAGGGCGTCGAGAGCGTGTTCGAGACCGACCTGTTCCGCAATTTGATCGACGCGGCGGCGTCCGCACTCGGCAGCGGGCCGAACGAGCAGACCGTCGCCTCGTTCCGGGTCATCGCCGACCATCTGCGCTCCTCGGCCTTCCTCATCTCCGACGGCGTGCTGCCCTCGAACGAGGGCCGCGGCTATGTGCTGCGCCGGATCATGCGCCGCGCGATGCGCCATGCGCAGCTTTTGGGCGCGAAAGAACCGCTGATGCATCGCCTGGTCTGGGCGCTGGTGCGCGAGATGGGCCAGGCCCTTCCGGAACTGGTCCGCGCAGAGAAGCTGATCGAGGAGACGCTGCGGCTGGAAGAGACCCGCTTCCGCAAGACGCTGTCGCGCGGACTTGCCATCCTCGATGAGAAGAGCGCGTCCTTGAAGAAGGGCGACATGTTCGACGGCGACGTCGCCTTCACGCTCTACGATACCTACGGCTTCCCGCTGGACCTGACGCAGGACGCGCTGAAGTCGCGCGGCATCGGCGTCGACCAGGCGGCGTTCTCTGATGCGATGGAGCGTCAGAAGGCCAAGGCGCGCGAGTCCTGGAAGGGTTCTGGCGAGGCGGCTTCCGAAGCGATCTGGTTCCCGCTGCGTGAGAAGCTGGGTGCGACCGAATTCCTCGGCTACGAGACCGAGAGCGCCGAAGGCGTGGTTTCCGCGCTGGTCAAGGACGGCAAGGAGGCGGACAGCCTCAAGGCCGGCGAGACCGGCGCGATCGTGCTGAACCAGACACCATTCTATGCGGAATCCGGCGGCCAGGTCGGCGACACCGGCGTGCTGCTCGGCGAGGGCGGCATCAAGGTCCGCATCACCGACACGCAGAAGAAGCTCGGCGATCTCTTCGTCCATATCGGCACGGTCGAGAGCGGCGAAGTGAAGCTCGGCACCGCGCTCCAGCTCGAGGTGGATCATTCGCGTCGTGCGTCGATCCGCGCCCACCACTCGGCGACGCACCTCATCCACGAGGCGCTGCGCCAGGTGCTCGGCGACCACATCGCTCAGCGCGGCTCGATGGTCGCGCCCGACCGGCTGCGCTTCGACTTCGTGCATCCGAAGCCGATCACGGCCGAGGAGCTCGCCCGCGTCGAGGACATCGCCAACGACGTGGTGCTGGAGAACGACGAGGTCACCACGCGTATCATGGGCGTCGATGAAGCCCGTGAGGCGGGGGCGCGCGCCCTGTTCGGCGAGAAATATGGCGACGAGGTCCGCGTCGTCTCGATGGGCAGGACCGCACGCGAGCGCGGCGCCAACACGCTCGGCTGGTCGGTCGAGCTCTGCGGCGGCACGCATGTGAAGCGGACCGGCGACATCGGTCTGATCACGCTCACGAGCGAGAGCGCGGTCGCCTCAGGCGTGCGCCGCATCGAGGCGCTGACCGGCAATTATGCGCGCAAGCACGCCAATGACACCATGGCGCTGGCGAAGATTGCGGCGAACGAGCTGCGCACCTCCATCGACGACGTGCCGGCGCGCATCGCCGCGCTGATGGAGGAACGCAAGAAGCTCGAGCGCGAGCTCTCCGACGCGCGCAAGAAGCTCGCGATGGGCGGCGGCGCGTCATCGAGCAACGGCGCGGCGGCGGGCGTGCGCGAGGTCGGCGACGTCAAGCTGATGGCGCGCGCGGTCGAGGGCATCGAGATGAAGGATCTCAAGAGCCTTGCCGACGACGGCAAGAAGCAGATCGGCTCCGGCGTCGTCGCTATCGTCGGCGTCACCGAGGACGGCAAGGCCGGTGTCGTGGTCGGCGTGACACAGGATCTGACCGCGCGCTTCAACGCCGTGAACTTGGTGCGCATCGCGTCCGAAGCGCTCGGCGGCAAGGGCGGCGGCGGCCGGCCCGACATGGCGCAGGCCGGCGGCCCTGACGGCGCCAATGCGGCCGCGGCGCTCTCGGCGATCGAAAAGGCGATGGCAGGCGCTTAAAACCCCGTATCCCCCGTTCGGCGAGGACGGGGTCGGCATGATGCTTCCTCGGACACAAGTGTCGTCGTTGCGAGGAGCTCGCGACAAAATTGCAGAGCTATTTTGCGCTGATGCGATGGAGCAATCCAGTGTCCGCCGTGGAGGCAGTCTGGATTGCTTCGCTTCGCTCGCAATGACGGTTGAGGCGAGACGCCAGCTTACGCTGCCAGCGCCTTCGTGAGGTTCTCGGCGACCTTGTCGAGAAAGCCGGTGGTCGAGAGCCAGCGCTGGTCGGCGCCGACCAAGAGTGCGAGATCCTTGGTCATGTAGCCGGCTTCGACGGTGTCGACGCAGACCTTCTCCAGCGTGTTCGCGAACTTGGCGAGCTCGGCATTGTTGTCGAGCTTGGCGCGATGCGACAGGCCGCGCGTCCAGGCGAAGATCGAGGCGATGGAATTGGTTGAGGTCTCCTTGCCCTTCTGGTGCTCGCGGTAGTGGCGGGTCACCGTGCCGTGGGCGGCTTCGGCTTCCACCGTCTTGCCGTCGGGGGTGAGCAGCACCGAGGTCATCAGGCCGAGCGAGCCGTAGCCCTGCGCAACCGTGTCGGACTGCACGTCGCCATCGTAATTCTTACAGGCCCAGACGTAGCCGCCGGACCATTTCAGCGCCGAGGCCACCATGTCGTCGATCAGGCGGTGCTCATAGGTCAGGCCCTTGGCGTCGAATTCCTTCTTGAACTCGCGGTCGAAGATATCCTGGAAGATGTCCTTGAAGC
Source organism: Bradyrhizobium sp. 153 (assembly GCF_023073835.1). Lineage (NCBI taxonomy): Bacteria > Pseudomonadati > Pseudomonadota > Alphaproteobacteria > Hyphomicrobiales > Nitrobacteraceae > Bradyrhizobium > Bradyrhizobium sp. 153. The sequence continues at coordinate 34,633 of NZ_JADPKH010000019.1, forward strand.
GGCCGTCATAGACCTTCAGAATCGTGTTCTTGGTCGACAGATAGACCGGGTAGCCGCGCAGCAGGCCGTAGTTGAAGGAGGCGCGGGCGAAGTCGATGATGGAGTCATCGAGATTGTACATCTCCATGGCGACGCCGGCGCCCGGCGCCTTGAACACTTCCTTCTCGATCACGGTGCCGTCCTCGCCGACGAACTTCAGCGAGAGGGTGCCCTTGCCCGGGAACTTGATATCCGTGGCGCGGTACTGGTCGCCATAGGCGTGGCGGCCAATGATGATCGGCTTGGTCCAGCCGGGAACGAGACGCGGCACGTTCTTGCAGATGATCGGCTCGCGGAAGATCACGCCGCCGAGGATGTTGCGGATGGTGCCGTTCGGCGACTTCCACATCTGTTTGAGATTGAACTCCTTCACCCGGGCTTCATCAGGGGTGATGGTGGCGCACTTGACGCCGACGCCGACCTTCTTGATCGCCTCGGCGGCGTCGATGGTGACCTGATCGTTGGTGTGGTCGCGGTATTCCATCCCCAGGTCGAAATAGAGCAGCTCGACGTCAAGGAACGGGTTGATCAGCTTGTCCTTGATGTACTGCCAGATGATCCGGGTCATCTCGTCGCCATCGAGTTCGACGACGGGATTGGATACCTTGATTTTTGCCATGATCGGGGAAGCCTCTTGGGAACGGCGCTTTGGGCGCGCCACGGGAATATCCGGCGCCTCTTAGCACCGCCGCGCGGCGGGCGAAAGCCAAGGGATTATGCACTTTTAGCCCATCCAGCTTGCGCAGACGGGAAGCGGCAGCCGGCTCCCCGGCCGGGCCGGGCTGACGTTCCAGGCGAGATTCAAAAGTCGAATCCAAGCCGTTATTTCCCTTGAGAATTCTGTCAGGACAGGCAAACGACAAGCGGCGATGCGGCCGGTCCGGTGGGCCGGCTTGAATCAACTCCTGAAGCGGCCTCTGCAAGGCCTTGAGAGACAGCGTGAAAGCGAAGTGAGATGTCGGGGACTGACAAGAGCAAAGCGGGGCTTTCCCTCGACGGTCCCATCGTGATCCTGGTCGAGCCGCAGCTCGGGGAAAACATCGGCATGGCCGCGCGCGCCATGGGCAATTTTGCGCTTGCCGCCTTGCGCATCGTCAATCCCCGCGACGGCTGGCCCAACATCGCCGCGCAGCGCGCCGCGGCCGGCGCCGACCACATTCTGGAAAAGGCCGAACTGTTCGAGACGGTGGAAGAGGCCGTCGCCGATCTCGATCTGTTGTTCGCCACCACGGCGCGGGCCCACGACCAGGCCAAGCCGGTGGTCGGGCCGGAGGCGGCAGCGGCCGAGATCTCGGGTCACATCGCCACAGGGGGCAAGGCCGGTATCCTGTTCGGCCGGGAGCGCTGGGGCCTGACCAACGAGGAGGTCGGGCTCGCCAACCGTATCATCACCTTCCCGGTCAATCCTGGCTTTGCCTCGCTCAACCTCGCCCAGGCCGTGCTGCTGGTCGGCTATGAATGGTTCAAGCGCGCCACGTCAGGCGAGCTGCCGCACGGCATGCCCGAGCGCTCCGAACGCGCCTCGCAGCACCAGATGCAGGCCTTCTTCGACAACCTCGTGCGCGAGCTCGACAAGGTGGAATTTTTGCGCCCGGCCGAGAAGCGGGACACCATGCTGGTCAACCTGCGCAACATCTTCACCCGGATGGAGCCGACCAAGCAGGACATGCACACGCTGCACGGCGTGGTGATGGCGATCGCGGAAGGCCGCAAGGGCCCGGCCAAGGGCGGCGTGCTCGACGGCGAGCAGGCGACGCGCCTGCGCGCGCTCTTGGCCGAGCACGGGCAGGGCGGCAGCGTGCCTGACAGCGGCTCGACTGTGCGCGGGCTCGCGCGCCTGCTCCGCCGCAACCCGACCGACGCCGAGCGCCTGCTGTGGCAGGCGCTGACCCGCGACCGCCGCTTCGCCGGCCAGTTCAAGCGCCAGACCCCAGTGGGGCGGCACATTCCCGACTTCGTCTCCTTCCCGCACCGGATCGCGATCGAGCTGGTCAACGCGGGCGAAGGGGAAGCCATTGCGGCAGATCGCGCGTCGCGGCAGGCTTGGCTGGAGGCGCGGGATTATCGCGTGCTGGAGATCCGGGCGGCGGACGTGGAGCGCGATCTGGAGGCGGAGCTGGTGCGGCTGCAGGGGCTGATGTCGGAAGGATCGAGCGCTTCGTAGCAGGTAGCCTCAGACAGGGTGCCACCATCGAACAAAGACTATTGGCTGCTTCGTCGAGCAACGTCTTCGATAACGTTGCTCTTATCGCAGTCGCTGGAGAACGCGCGGAGAGGACATCATCGACGAGCGGGCGGTCAGGCGGATTCACGGACTTGCCGTCACGAGAGGCGCCGCCATGAAGCGCTAGCCTCATTTATTGGCACGCTTCGTGCCTCCCAAAGCGGCAGGCCCGGCACAATGCCGAACCAAGAGGAGACCCTGACATGAAACGCGAAGACCTCACCGAAAAGCTGCTCGACATCAAGCGCGAGAAGGGCTGGAGTTGGAAATACATCTGCGAGAAGATCGGCGGCTATTCCGAAGTGCTGATAACGGGCGCGATCCTCGGCCAGATGAAATTGACAAAACCGCAGGCCGCCAACGCCGGCGAGCTGTTCGGCCTGTCGAAGGCGGAAGTTGCGATGCTCAACGAGGTGCCGATGCGCGGCACCGGCACGCCGATGCCGCCGACCGATCCCCTGATCTATCGCTTCTACGAAATGGTGATGGTGAACGGCCCGGCCTGGAAGGCGCTGATCGAGGAAGAGTTCGGCGACGGCATCATGTCGGCGATCGACTTCGACATGGGAATCGAGCGCGTCGCCAACCCGAAGGGCGACCGCGTCAAGATCACCATGAGCGGCAAGTTCCTGCCGTACAAATATTACGGCGCCAGCGGTAACGTGCCGGAATACGGCTTCAAGGAGGGGTGATTCAGCTCTGTCATTCCAGACGCCGCGCCAGCGGCGATCCGGAATTCCGAGATTCTCAGGTGCGCACTTGCGCACCTGAGTTCGGACCTGCGGACCGCCCCGGAACGATGGTGTGTGTGGATGCGCCTCGCGTCTACTTTCCCGCCTTCACCTCGGCGGCCGCCACTGCGAGCAATTCGCTCATCTTGGCGCGAATCGCCTGCTCGGTGACGGCAACGTTCTTGGCGGCGAAATCGGCCATGATCTTGCGCAGGACGTCGGCATCGCCGGCCTCCTCGAAATCCGCCGCGACCACCTCCTTGGCATAGGCAGTGGCGGCATCGCCGGTGATGCCGAGCTTTTCCGCCGCCCACAGGCCGAGCAGCCGGTTGCGGCGGGCCTCTGCCTTGAATTTCTGCTCCTCGTCGAGGGCGAACTTCTTCTCGAAACCTTCCTGCCGCTTGTCGAACTCGCTCATGCCTTGTTCCAAATCCCTCTGAATGGAGCGGAGCCTTCCGTTGCGGCGCCCCGACTGCATGCCTACATAGATAGCAGATATCGGCAAAACAACGGGCCGTTAAGCCGCAGTCAAGGCGGTATAAGTCGGCGTCGGATGGACCGGATCGATTGTGCTGGGACAGCCAATCGGATAGGTTGCCTGAAGGTTTGGTTCCTGTTCTGTTTCCAGAGGTTCCAGGCCGTTCACGGCAGCTCCGCTGTGGGTCGTAATCCTAGTCAACCGGAGCACACCAGATTCATGGATTTCAACAAAACACGGTACATCCCAATGAGCCGTCGGCGTCGCATTTATGAAGGCAAGGCAAAGGTTCTCTATGAAGGCCCGGAGCCCGGTACCCTGATCCAGCACTTCAAGGATGACGCCACCGCGTTCAATGCGAAAAAGCATCAGGTGATCGAGGGCAAGGGTGTCCTCAACAACCGGATCTCGGAGTACCTGTTTCAGCACCTCAACGACATCGGGGTGCCGACCCATTTCATCCGCCGGCTCAACATGCGCGAGCAGTTGATTCGCGAGGTCGAGATCGTGCCGCTGGAAGTGGTGGTGCGGAACGTTGCCGCCGGCTCGCTGTCGCAGCGCCTCGGCATCGAGGAGGGCACCCAACTGCCCCGTTCGATCATCGAGTTCTACTACAAGAATGACCAGCTCAACGACCCCATGGTGTCGGAAGAGCACATCACTGCGTTCGGCTGGGCGACGCCGCAGGAGATCGACGACATCATGGCGCTCGCCATCCGCGTCAACGATTTCCTCACCGGCCTCTTCCTCGGCATCGGCATCCGCCTCGTCGACTTCAAGATGGAGTGCGGCCGCCTGTTCGAGAACGAGATGATGCGGATTATCGTCGCCGACGAGATCTCGCCGGACTCCTGCCGTCTATGGGACATCAAGTCGAACGAGAAGCTCGACAAGGACCGCTTCCGCAGAGACCTTGGCGGCCTGCTCGAGGCCTATACCGAAGTCGCAAAGCGCCTCGGCATCCTCATGGAGAACGAGCGTCCGCAGGGCTCCGGCCCAGTGCTGGTGAAAAGCTGAAAGAGGATCTTTGACGTGAAGGCACGTGTTACCGTTACCTTGAAAACGGGTATCCTCGATCCGCAAGGCAAGGCCATCGAAGGCGCGCTGAAGTCGCTCGGCGTCGACGGCATCGCCAGCGTCCGGCAAGGCAAGGTGTTCGACATCGAGCTCGCCGGCGCCGACAAGGCCAAGGCGGAAGCCGCGCTGAAGGAAGCCGCCGACAAGCTGCTGGCGAACACCGTGATCGAGAATTATCGGGTCGAGATCGTCTAATGCGCGTGCCGCTCACAGCCATCCCACGCTGCGAAAACGCCAGTACAGCGCGCCGCATGCCGTCAGCATCACGCCGAGCAGCATGTAATAGCCGTATTCCCATTCCAGCTCCGGCATGTGCTTGAAGTTCATGCCGTAGATGCCGGCGAGGGCAGTCGGGATGGCGATGATCGCGAGCCAGGAGGCGAGCTTCTTGGACACCGCCGTCTCCTGCGCCTGGCCGACCAGCAGGCTCGCCTCGAAGGCGAAGGCCAGCACCTCGCGCATGGAATCGATGCGCTCCTGGATGTTGCGGACGTGGTCCGTGACGTCGCGGAACAGCGGCTGCATGGCTTGGCGCACCATGGCGAGTTCGTCGTGCTCCAGCCGGCGGCAAACCTCCACCAGCGGGCCGATCGCGGTCCTGAGCCGCAACAGGTCGCGGCGCAGCATGTAAAGCCGCTCGATCTGCGCCTTGCTGATCGGCTTGGAGAGCACGTCGTCCTCGATGGCCTCGACTTCATCGTGAATGCTTTCGAGCACGGGCGAGTAATTGTCGACGATGAAATCGAGGATGGCGTAGAGGATGTAATCCTCGCCGCGCGCCAGCGCCCGCGGGCAGCTTTCGCAGCGTTCGCGTACCGGCGTGTAGGAGGTCGAAGCGCCGTGGCGCACCGACACCAGATAGCCTTCGCCGACGAAGATGTGCGTCTCGCCGAAGGCGATGCGGCCCTCGATCAATTGCGCGGTGCGCGCGACGATGAACAGAGCCTCGCCATATTGCTCGATCTTGGGCCGCTGATGGGCGTGGTTGGCGTCCTCGATGGCGAGCTCGTGCAAATCGAACTGCTTCTGCACGGCGCCGAGGAGCGCCATGTCGGGTTCGTGCAGGCCGATCCAGACCACGTGTCCGGGCTTGGCCCGCCAGCTCGAGGCCTCGCTGATGGCGATATTGGCAACGCGGCGGCCGTCGACATAGGCGCCGGCCGCGACGACGCCCTCGGCGGACACCGGTTCGGCAGGAGATGCGGACAGCGACGGGACGTTCATGGCTTCAATCCCGGGCAATTCGAGCGGCCAAACCGCATGCGGCCATGGCCTGTGTACAAGGCCCTTTGCCGAGGCTAGCACTGGTAAAATCCCCGTCAAATCGTTATGTCTCTTGGCGAATTGGCCCTCCCTGCCATCTCGATTCCAGCCACCGTCGGAACATTACGCCATGAAAGCCGCCATCCTCGTCTTTCCCGGAATCAACCGCGAGCGCGACATGGCGCGTGCCTTGAGGCTGATCTCCGGCCGCGAGCCCGTGATGGTGTGGCACGCCGAGACTTCACTGCCTGCGGGCACCGACCTCGTGGTGGTGCCGGGCGGCTTCTCCTATGGCGACTATTTGCGCTGCGGCGCGATCGCGGCGCGCGCGCCCGTAATGGACGCGGTGCGCGACTATGCAGCCAAGGGCGGCCTCGTGCTCGGCGTCTGCAACGGTTTCCAGATCCTCTGCGAATCCGGCCTGTTGCCGGGCGTCTTGATGCGCAATGCGCGGCTGAAATTCATCTGCCACGACGTGCATCTGCGGGTCGAGCGTTCCGACACGCCGTTCACCCGCGGCTACAATGCCGGGCAGGTGATCCGCGTGCCCGTCGCGCATGGCGAGGGCAATTACGAGGCGGACGAAGAGACTATCAAGCGGCTCGAAGGCGAGGGGCGGGTGCTCTATCGCTACTGCTCCCCTGAGGGCGTGGTTGATGAGACCCATAACATCAACGGCGCGGCGCATTCCATCGCCGGCATCGTCAACGACAAGGGCAACGTGCTCGGCATGATGCCGCATCCGGAAAACCACGTCGAAGACATCATGGGCTGCACTGACGGCCGCGGCCTGTTCGCCGGCCTCGTCCAGCATTTGGAAAAAGCCGCGTGATCTGGTTCGTGCTGAAGCGCTCGCTCGCCGCGCTCGCGGCGCTGTCGTTCGCGACCGTTGCGTTCGCGCAGGATTATCCCAAGCGTCCAATCACCATGATCGTGCCGTTCGCGGCCGGCGGCACCTCGGACGTGATCGCGCGGACCGTGGCCGAGCAGATGGGCATCGCGCTCGGCCAGACCATGGTGATCGAGAACGTCGCCGGCGCCGGCGGCTCGACGGCGCTGGCACGCGCCTCCCGCGCCGAGCCCGACGGCTACACCATCGCGATCGGCAATGCCGGCACCAACGCGGCGACCTACACGATCTATCCAAAGCTGCCGTTCACGCCGGAATCGTTCGTGCCGATCGCCATGGTGGCGAAGACGTTCGGCGTCGTCGCCGTGCGCAAGGATTTTCCGGCCAAGGACCTGAAAGAGTTCATCGCCTACGCCAAGGCCAATCCAGGCAAGATCAATCTCGGCCATGCCGGCGTCGGCTCCTCGAACTATCTGATCTGCAAGAGCTTCGTCACCGCCGCCGGGATCGACGCGACGCTGGTCGGCTATCGCGGTGCCGCGCCCGCGCTGACCGATGCGATCGGCGGCCAGATCGACGGCGTCTGCGATGCGGCCGCCTCCGTCTCGCAAGCAATCAACGACAAGCTGGTAAAGGGCCTCGTGGTCGGCTCGACCGTGCGGCTGGCCTCTTTGCCCGATCTGCCGACATCAGCCGAAGCCGGCCTAGCCGAATTCGAGGCGCAGGGCTGGAACGGCCTGTTCGCGCCCAAGGGCACCCCGCCGGCCGTGATCGCCAAGCTGAATGCCGCCGCGCGCACGGCTGTGGAATCCGACGCGGTGAAGAAGCGCTTCGCTGACCTCTCGACCGTTGCGCCCGATCCCGACGAGCACACGCCGGAAGTGCTGCAAAAGCTCGTGACGCGCGACGTGGAAAAATACCGGAAAATGCTCGCGGACGAGGCCAAGTAGCGGCCAGCCTTCGATCGACAATCATTCATTTGTTTCAGGCGGCGCAGCTATGGTTGCGCATCACTAGCGCCTGACCGAAAGTCAGCTCAATCAGGAGGGGTCGGGCTCGTCACAAAAATGGAGCGGAAGAAGGGGGCGCATCTTCCTCGTGGCGGCCGCTACGCCCCATCTCATCCCGCTCTAGCGCAGCTTCAGCCGTTCGGTCGGCACCGTCATTGCCGCAACACCGGCCATGACCAGCAGCAGACCCAGCGCGAGGTTCGACGGCACGCTCTCGCCGAGCAGCAGCACGGAGAGGCCGACGCCGATCGGGATGCGCAAATAGCCTTGGGCGTTCGTCGTGAGCGTGCCGAGCCGCCCGAGGCAGACATAGAACAGCATCAAGCCCAATGCGCTCGACACGATGCCCATGACGATGGTGGCGGTGATCGCGGTCGGCGTCGGGTGCAGCGTCCAGGGCTGGTCGATGAGAAGCGAGGGCGGCAGCAGGATGATGCCGCCGAACAGCAGCGAACCGGCCGCCACCACCATCGGGTCGTAATCGGACAGGCGCAGGCCGAAGATCGTGGCGCAGGCAAACGAGATGGTGGCGAAGAGGATCGCGACCTCCGCGATGATCTCGCGACTGAGCCCGCGCAGCGCATCGAGGCCGACGATGAGAATCGTGCCGGCAAGCCCGAGGATCGCGCCCGCGAGCTTGAGCAGCGTCGCCGGCTCGTGCCGCGTGATCAGCGATGTGATCAGGAAGGCGAAGATCGGCGTCGTCGAAGCCAGCACCACCGTGTTCGACGCCGGCACATATTGCTGCGACCAGGTGATGATCAGGAACGGAAAGGTCGAGTTGATCAATTGCTGGGTCGCGAACAGCTTCCAGGCTTTCGCGTCGGTCGGGATCGTGACGCCGCGCATCCACAGGATCGCGAACAGGAAGGCGGCCGCGATCAGCGAGCGCGCCGCGATGAAGGTGATGGGTGGGATCGTGTCCAGCGCCAGCTTGGCCAGCGGATAGGTCGAGCTCCAGCAGCAGGCCAGCGCCAGCAGCAGCGCGAAGTCGCGCCAGCTGCGTGCCCCGGTGGTGGCGATTGACGGCAACGGCGTTGATGCGGACGCCGTCGTGCGACCCGCCTCCGATGTGCTCTGCGGCACCTTGTTCTTGCTCCCCGGCGCACAAGCGCTTGACCAACTCTGGGCGAGGGAGCGTGAAAAGGGAAGGCGTCGAGCTATGCGTTTGGCTGGGGCTGCGGCTTCCGCTTCACCCGCTTGATCGTCCCGGAAAAAGTGAACAGCGGCCGTCCGTCGGAGGCCAGCTTGCCACGCAGGAAGATCAGCGAGCCGCCGGCGCGAGACACTTCGCCCACGCATTCGATCAACTCGCCCTCGCGTGCTGCATCGAGGAAGTCGCAGGCGAAATTGGTGGTCACGGCAGGCCCATCCAGCTCATGGGTGGCGATTGCAAACAGGCAATAATCGGCGAATGCCATGAAGCAGCCGCCATGGACGTTGCCGGAGCCGTTGAGGTGCTTCCTCTCCACCCGGAAGGCGCAGCGGACGCTGCGGTCCGCCTCGATCCGGTGCCAGAAGGGGCCGACATGGGATTCAAAACTGTCGCGAATCCAGGTCCGCCAGCCCTTGAATTCGCCGTCTGTGGCGACGTGGAGGTCGGGGCGGCGGGGCGGAGGGGCTTTGGTCAATTCGTGCAAGGACGTGGGCCTTCAATTGCGGGTCTTTAGCCCTTAAATCCGATCCGTCCGCGCCGTGCAATTCCTGTTCCCGCAGGTCGCCTGCCGCAAAACGTGGGACAGCGGGAAAATGCGCCACAAAGGGCTTTTCGTGAGCCCCCGATGTTCCTAAGAACGGCCAAACGCTGCCGAAAGCCCCCAATCCATGAAGAATGAACCCAAGATCACCCCAGAACTGGTTGCCGCCCACGGGCTCAAGCCCGACGAGTATGAGCGCATCCTCAAGCTGATCGGGCGGGAGCCGACCTTCACGGAACTCGGCATCTTCTCGGCGATGTGGAACGAGCATTGCTCGTACAAGTCCTCACGCATCCATTTGCGTGGTCTGCCGACCAAGGCGCCCTGGGTGATCCAGGGGCCCGGCGAGAATGCCGGCGTGATCGATATCGGGGATGGGCAGGCTGTGGTCTTCAAGATGGAGAGCCACAACCACCCGAGCTACATCGAGCCGTACCAGGGCGCGACCACCGGCGTCGGCGGCATTTTGCGCGACGTCTTCACCATGGGCGCGCGTCCGGTCGCTTGCCTCAATGCGCTGAGCTTCGGCGCGCCGGAACATCCCAAGACGCGGCATCTCGTCTCGGGCGTGGTGGCTGGCGTCGGCGGCTATGGCAATTCCTTCGGCGTGCCGACGGTCGGCGGGCAGGTGCGCTTCCACACCCGCTATGACGGCAACATCCTCGTCAACGCGATGGCCGTGGGCCTCGCCGATGCCGACAAGATCTTCTATGCGGCTGCCTCCGGCGTGAACATGCCGATCGTCTATTTGGGCTCCAAGACCGGGCGCGACGGCATTCATGGCGCCTCGATGGCGTCGGCCGAGTTCGACGACAAATCCGAGGAGAAGCGCCCGACCGTGCAGGTCGGCGATCCCTTCGCCGAGAAGCTGCTGCTCGAGGCCTGCCTCGAGATCATGGAGAAGGGCTGCGTCATCGCGATCCAGGACATGGGCGCGGCGGGCCTGACCTGCTCGGCGGTCGAGATGGGCGCCAAGGGCGACCTCGGCGTCGATCTCGATCTCGATGCGGTGCCGACGCGCGAGACCGGCATGAGCGCCTACGAGATGATGCTCTCGGAGAGCCAGGAGCGCATGCTCATGGTGCTCAAGCCCGAGAAGGAGAAAGAGGCCGAGGCGATCTTCAGGAAGTGGGGGCTCGACTTCGCTGTCGTCGGCTACACCACGCCGAGCAAGCGTTTCGTGGTCAAGCATGGCGGCGACGTCATGGCTGATCTGCCGATCAAGGAGCTCGGCGACGAGGCGCCGGTCTATGACCGCCCGCATGTCCCCTCCGCCGCGCTGCCGATCGTGCACGCCCGCGACGTGCCGGCGCCGATGGGCCTCGGTGCGGCCTTGGAGAAGCTGATCGGCACGCCGGACATGTGCAGCAAGCGCTGGATCTGGGAGCAGTACGACCACGTCATTCTCGGCAACACCATGCAGCGTCCCGGCGGCGATGCCGCCGTGGTGCGCGTGCAGGACGGGCCGAAGGGCCTGGCGCTCACTGTCGATGTCACGCCGCGCTATTGCGAGGCCGATCCGTTCGAGGGTGGCAAGCAGGCGGTGGCGGAAGCCTGGCGTAACATCACCGCGGTCGGCGGCAAGCCGCTGGCGATCACCGACAACCTCAATTTCGGCAATCCTGAACGGCCCGAGATCATGGGCCAGTTCGTCGGCTGCCTGCAGGGCATCTCGGAAGCCTGCCGTACGCTCGACTTCCCGGTCGTCTCCGGCAATGTCTCGCTCTACAACGAGACCAACGGCCGGGCGATCCTGCCGACACCCTCGATCGGCGGCGTCGGTCTGCTCGACGATTTCACCAAGTCTGCCTCCCTGGCCTTCAAAGCCGAGGGCGAAGCGATCCTGCTGATCGGCGAGACCCATGGCTGGCTCGGCCAGTCGGTGTACCTGCGCGACATCTGCGGTCGCGAGGAGGGCGCCCCGCCGCCGGTCGATCTTAGCGCCGAAAAGCGCAACGGCGATTGCGTGCGCGGCATGATCCATGCGGGCACCGCGACGGCCGTGCACGACCTCTCCGATGGCGGTCTGCTGGTCGCGCTCGCCGAAATGGCGATGGCGAGCGGCATCGGCGCAAGACTGCTCGCAGCACCGACCGCGCTCGTTCCGCAGGCCTATTGGTTCGGCGAGGACCAGGCGCGCTATCTCGTCACCGTGCCGGAAACGGAGGCCGGCCGCGTGCTCGCCAAGATGCGCGGCTGCGAGGTGCCCTGCGTGCGCATCGGCACCACTGGTGGCGATGCGGTTGCGATCTCAGGTGAAGCGGCGGTGGCGATCGACGTGTTGCGTCAGTCGTTCGAGCGCTGGCTGCCGGAGTATATGGGCGGGAAGGTGGCCTGAGCGGCTTCCGCATACTCAGACCCGGATTACGCCCTCACAACACGTGCGACGCGCCCGGAATCTTCCGCAACGCCGCAGTCAGGCCCCAGCTCAGGATCACCGTGAGCACGAAGCCGATCGCCGCCTTCGCGATCGCAGGCCACGCATAGTCGAACAGGGCGTACTGGATCCACAGCGCGATCGGATAATGCACCAGGAACATGCCGTAGGCATCCGCCTGCATGCGGTCGAGCAGGGTCGACCCCGGCGCCTTCGAATGCAGGAAGAAGGCGAGAATCGCGAGCAGGATCGAGGCCGAGAACAGCACGACGAAGGTGCCGTAGAACACATGATACCAGTGCGGCAGCCGATCCGGATTCCCGAGGATCTCACGCTTGATATAGATCATGCCCCACATCAGGCAGTAGGGGATCAGCGTGACGACCACCCACAGCCAGCGGGTTTTCGGCAACTGGCCCTCGGCGCTGAGCACACCGCGGTCGAAGTTCGCCGCACCGACGCTGACGCCTATGAAGAAATACGCGAAATAGAGCAGGATGCGGCTCGCCTGCACCGAGAACGGCCCGAACTCGAACCACTTGTTGGCCCCGAAATAGACCAGCGCCGGCACGTAGACGATGACACTGATGGCCGCGAGCAGCAGCCAGAATAGGGCCGGCTGCTCGAAACCGCGCACCGAGATGCGGTTGACCGGATCGACCAGATGCGCCGAGACCCGGTAGAGCAGGCTCGCCGTCAGGTCGAACGCCAGCAGCACCCAGACGAACCAGATCGGGCCGCTCGGCCACGGGCCCGCCGTCACCGTCTTCCACCAGAACGAAGCGAAGGTCAGCTCCGGCTCCTGCCGCAGCGCGATCGCGTAATAAGCGAGCGGAATGACGGTGAAGGCCGCGATCACGAACGGCAGCCCGAGGCGCAACAGGCGGTCGCGGAGAAAGACTGACGGCGCCTTGCGCGCGATGCCCGGCCAGGTGAACAGTCCCGACAGGAAGAAGAACATCGCCATGAAGAAGCTGTCAGTGGCGAGCACGATCACGTCGAAGCCGGCCCAGGAGGCCGGATCGGTGTGACCGAAATGCGTGTAGGGGATCACCGCGTGATGCAGCAGCACGACCAGCGTCAGGAAGGTGCGGGCGCGATCGAGCGACAAATTGCGCGCCTTGCTCTTGGGCGCAGCATGCGCCTCCGCGCCGATCGTCGCTGAATGTGACATCGTGATCATCGTTGCCCCGCGCTCCCGCTCCCGGTGCGGACTGTGCCGCCGGGAACCAGTTTCATCAAGGGCCCTTTGGGCCGCCCCCAGTCATAGGAACCAGTTCCGCGCAGCGAAGTTAGCGTTCGCGAAAAAGGTGTGAGGGCCGCGAGGGGGCGGCACCAATTCGGAGGCGGCGATGACGATCCTGAAGTGGGCGCTGATCTTCTTACTTGTCTCGATCGTGGCCGGTGTGCTCGGCTTCACCGGCATTTCGGCCGCCTCCGCCGATATCGCCCGCTTCCTGTTCTACGTCTTCGTCGTGATCTTCCTGGTGCTGCTAATATTGGGGCTCACGATCTTCAGGGCGTAGCCCCGCGGCATCCATGCTTACACTCGTCATGGCCGGCGACGAGCCCGGCCGTGACGGCGGCGTCTAGCCAGGGCTAGCCCACTTCCTCGATCTTCACCTTGTCCGGATAGAAGGCGAGATGGCCGGAAATCTCCGTCATCGCGGGGAAGGGCGTCTCGTAGGTCCAGATCGCATTGTCCAGCGTCTTGCCATCGGCCTTGATGCTGTAATAGCTCGCGTCGCCCTTGTACGGGCAGTGGGTGACGCGGTCGGTGCGCTCGAGCAGCGCCATATTGGCGTCCTCCCGCGGTACATACTGCACCGCCGGATATTTGGCCTCCTTTAGAGTCAGCGCCTTGCTGGTCTCGGCAATCACGATGTCGCCGGCCGTGACGCGGACGCGCCGGGGATTTTGGGTGATGGTGATGGGGTGGTCGGGCCCTGGAAGCTTCATGATGTCACGCCTTTTCGATCAACCTGCCGCGCGCGGCACTTTGTCGTGCCTTCCTGTTGCGATCAGGGATATAGTGCCGGACGGCGTGACGGTGAAGGCCGTCCACGCTAAGTTTGGCCGTGCCGGTGAGGGGACCCCGGCAAGCGATTCGAGACCAGAAGGAGCAAGACCCGAAATGCCCATGGACGCCCACGATATCGAGGCGATGATCAAGGCAGCGATCCCCGATGCCGAGGTGACCATCCGAGACCTCGCCGGCGACGGCGATCACTATGCCGCGACCGTGATCTCTGAATCCTTCCGCGGCAAGTCCCGCGTCCAGCAGCACCAGATCGTGTATCAGTCCCTGCGCGGGCAGATGGGCGGCGTCCTGCACGCCCTGGCGCTGCAAACCGGGGTACCTGGCGGACCCGGGGCGCCGGGCACCTGATCTGAACGGCACCTGATCTCGGCGCGACGGGGGACGATGATGGCTGCGGACAACCCGCGCGGCGCAATGTTTCGCGTCATCGGTCCGAACCAGCACGGCCGCGTCACCAATGCCGAGCTGTTCTTCGACCTCGTCTTCGTCTTTGCCGTCACGCAAATCTCCCACACGCTGCTGCACCATTTCACGCCGCTCGGCGCGGTCCATGTCGCGGTGCTGTTTCTGGCGGTGTGGTGGGTGTGGGTCTACACCGCCTGGGTCACCAACTGGCTAAATCCCGAGCTGACGCCGGTCCGCATCCTGCTGTTTGCGATGATGCTGGGCGGCCTCGTGCTGTCGACGACCATCCCAACCGCCTTCGAGGGCCGGGGCCTGTGGTTTGCGATTGCCTATGCGGCCATGCAGGTCGGACGCACGGCGTTCTGGCTGTTCGCGACCCCGCATCATCGCACCGCGGTGCGGCACAACGCTATTCGCATCCTGACCTGGCTCTCGCTCTCCGCTGTGTTGTGGATCGCAGGCGGCTTGTCCGAGGGAGACACCCGGCTATGGCTGTGGATCGCAGCAGTGACCTGGGAGTACATCTCGCCGGCCGCACGCTTCTGGGTCCCGAAGCTGGGCTTCTCGTCGGTCGAGGCCTGGGCCGTCGAAGGCGCGCACATGGCCGAGCGCTGCTCTTTGTTCGTCATCATCGCGCTTGGCGAAGCCGTCGTCGTCAACGGCGCCACTTTTGCTGAGCTGACCTGGACCGCGGGCAACATCCTCGCCTTCGTCTCGGCCCTGGTCGGCGCCATCGCGATGTGGTGGGTCTATTTCCACAAGGGCGCGGAGGCCGGCTCCGAGCGCATCTCCAAGTCCACCGAATCCGGGCGGCTGGCGCGGCTCGCCTACACCTATCTGCACATGCCGATCGTCGCCGGCATCATCCTGACCGCGGTCTCGGACGAGCTGGTGCTGAAGCATCCCACTGGTCATTCCGACCTGCGGATCATCCTGAGCACGATCGGCGGGCCGCTGGTATTCCTGGTCGGCACCATCCTGTTCAAGCACGCCATTCGCGGCTTCCTTCAGCTCTCCCACGGCATCGGCATCATCCTGCTGCTGGTGCTGTGGTGGTTCGCCGCCGACCTCTCGCCGCTCTGGCTGTCGGTCGCGACGTCCGTGATCATGATTGTCGTTGCGGTGTGGGAATCGGTGTCGCTCGGGTCGGCAACCGAGGCCTAAGCGCGGAAGGCCTAGTCGGCGACCTCCAGCGCGTGCACCGAGAACATCTTGGCCGCATCGGTCCAGCTGTCGCGCACGCGCCAGCCTGCGTCTTGCGCCAACGCAGCAAAGCGCTCGAGGCTGTATTTGTAGCTGTTCTCGGTGTGGATGCTCTCACCGGCGCGGAACGAGAAGCTGGTGCCGAGCAGGCGCACGGTCTGGCTCTTCTTGCTGATCAGGTGCATCTCGATCCGATGACGCTCGCGATTGTAGATCGCGCGATGGGTGAACGCGGAGAGATCGAAATTGCCGCCGAGCTCGCGATTGATGCGGACCAGCACATTGAGGTTGAAGCGCGCGGTGACGCCGGCGGCATCGTTATAGGCATCAAAGAGCACCCGCTCGTCCTTCTCGAGATCGGCGCCGATGATCATCTGCGCGCCGCGGCCGAGGATCTTGCGTGCGCTCTTCAGGAAGCCCTCGGCTTCCTGCGGCTCGAAATTGCCGATGGTCGAGCCAGGGAAGAAGCCGACCTTGGACATGGACGCGACCGCCCTGGGCAGCTCGAACGGCGTGGTGAAGTCGGCCGCCACCGGGTGGATGCCGAGCGCGGGAAAATCCCGCTTCAAGCCGTTCGCCTGCGCCTTCAGGAAATCGCCGGAGATGTCGACCGGCACATAGGCTGCAAACTTGCAGTGGTTCAACAGCAGCCGGACCTTCGTGGTCGCGCCGGCGCCGAACTCGACCAGGGCCGCATGCTCTGGGATGATCTTCGCGATCTCGCTGCCGCGCTCTTTCAGGATCGATAGCTCGGTGCGCGTCGGATAATATTCCGGCAGGCGCGTGATCGCCTCGAACAATTCCGATCCGGTCGCATCGTAGAAATATTTCGGCGACAGTTTTTTCGGCTGCTGCGAGAGATTCTCGATCGCCTCGCGGGCGAAGGCAGTCGTCTGCTCGTCGGGGAGATGGGCTTCGGCCAAAGCGCTGGCGTGCACATTCATGATACTCTCCTGAACGCGCTGTCCGGCGCGCATTTGTCGTCGGAAGTTTTTTTACTCGTAGCCGGCAAGCCGCAGCCCCGTGAACTGCCAGCGGTGGTGCGGATAGAAGAAGTTGCGATAGGTGATACGGCTGTGGCCTTCGGGAGTTGCAAGCGAGGAGCCGCGCAGCACCAACTGGTTGACCATGAATTTTCCGTTGTATTCGCCGAGCGCGCCTTCGACGGCGCGGTAGCCGGGGTAGGGCGCGTATGAAGAGCGGGTCCATTGCCAGACAATGCCGAAAGCATCGTTGAGCTGGCCCGTGCGGGCCGCGACCTCCCATTCTATCTCGGTCGGCAGGTGCTTTCCGGCCCAGCGCGCGAACGCATCCGCCTCGTAATAGCTGACGTGGCAGACCGGCGCGTTCGGATCGATCGGCTTGAGGCCGGCCAGCGTCATCACGTGCCAGGCGCCATCGACCTCGCGCCAATGGCCCGGAGCGTCCCAGCCCTCGTTGCTCACGGTGGCAAAACCGTCCATCAGCCACAGCGTTGCGGTCCGGTAGCCGCCGGCGCGCATGAAGGCGAGCCATTCGCCGTTGGTGACGAGATGGCGGGCGATCTTGACCGGGCCGACGAGGGCGCGATGCGGCGGCTTCTCATTGTCGAAATGGAAGCTGTCGTCGACGTGGCCGACGGTGTGGATGCCCTCGTTCAGCGTCAGCCAGTCCTCGCCGCCCCGGGTCGCGGCCGGGAAACGCCAGTTCGCATCGTAGGCCGGCGAGACCGGGTTTTGCGCGAAGGCGTGCAGGATGTCGGTGAACATCAATTCCTGATGCTGCTGCTCGTGATTGAGCCCGACCTCGACCAGCGGTGCGATCTCGCGCAGCTTGTCCCAGCCGGCCTCGCGGAAGAATTTGACGACGGCCGCATCGACATAGTTGCGATAGGCGCCGACCTGGTCGGCGCTGGGACGGGTGATATCGCCGCGGCGATGCCGGGCATGACGCGGGCCGGCGCTGACGTAATAGGAATTGAACAGGAACGCGAAATCGGGGTGGAAGGGCCGGTAATCAGGACAGTGCTCGCCGAGCAGGAATTGCTCCCAAAACCAGGTGGTATGCGCGCGGTGCCATTTCGTCGGGCTCGCATCGGGCATGGACTGGATCTGTTGGTCCTCCGGCGACAGGGGGGCGGCGCGGCGCTCGGTCTCGTCGCGGACGGTCAGAAACGCGTCTTGAAGCCGCTGGGCGAACTTGCCCGGATCGGAGGACAGCGACGAAAGCTGGGGGGCGGCCGTAGCGGAGGCTGGTTTCGTCACGGTTTTCTCCAGACAGGACAAGAGAACGTTGTTCGCGTTTCCCGGTTCCATGACCAGGGTTCGTCCTAGATAGGGGCTCCGTTACGGTATGAAAGTCCTCCCCGGCGATGATATTGTTGTCATCAGCCTATGGACCGGCGCGGTTCAGACCGGCCGCCGCCGACCGTTCGCCGCCATTTTACTTTGGATGCACAACGGTTTGGGCTACATATATGACAGATATCGGGTTAGATCGGCTGAGCCGGCCCGACGTGAAAGAAGGGCTCCGCCCCAGAAGGACACGGATATGAGCATCGAGGAATTCATCGCCAACGAAGTGAAGTCGAACGACGTGGTTCTGTTCATGAAGGGCACGCCGCAATTTCCGCAGTGCGGGTTCTCCGGCCAGGTCGTCCAGATCCTCGACCACATCGGCGTCGGCTATAAAGGCCTCAACGTCCTCGAATCCGCCGAGCTGCGCAACGGCATCAAGGAATACTCGAACTGGCCGACCATCCCGCAGCTCTATGTGAAGGGCGAGTTCGTCGGCGGATGCGATATCGTCCGCGAGATGTTCCAGGCCGGCGAATTGCAGCAGCTCCTCTCCGAGAAGGGCGTCGTCGTCGCGGCTTGATACATGGCCCGGCTGACGCGCCGGATCGGCGGCGCCGAGCTCGAGGTCATCGTTGCCGACATCACCACGCTCGGCGTTGACGCCATCGTCAACGCCGCAAATTCGTCTCTCCTTGGTGGAGGCGGTGTCGACGGGGCGATCCACGACGCTGCCGGTCCCGAGCTTCTCGCCGAATGCCGGACGCTCGGAGGATGCCCGACCGGCGATGCCAAGATCACCAAGGGCTATCTTCTGCCTGCGCGCCATGTGATCCATGCGGTCGGCCCCGTCTGGCACGGCGGGGGCCGCGGCGAGGCGGAGGCGCTGCGCTCGTGCTATCGGCGCGCGCTTGAGCTCTGTCAGGCCAACGGGCTGACTTCGCTGGCCTTCTCCGCGATCTCCACCGGCGTGTATCGTTTCCCGGCTGACCAGGCCGCGACGATTGCAGTTCATACGACCATCGACACGCTGCCGGCCACGCCCTCGGTCACCCGCGTCATATTCTGTTGTTTCTCGGAGAGAAGCGCCGCTCTTCACACGGCCGTTCTGGCGCGATACGGCAGCCCTTGTGCCTGACAACGCGGTCGGTACACTCCGCGGGCCATGTTCCGGGGAGGGGATATGATTTCACGATCAGGATTGCGTGCGCTGGTCTGCGGCGCGCTGATGTCGCTTGGCCCCGTGTCGCTGGCGCGGGCGGAGGGCATTTACGAGATTCCAGCCGGCGCGCATTTCAACCAGGACAAGCTCGCGAGGATCAGCGAGTTCTTCAAGAACGAAGTCGCTACCGGCAAGATCGCCGGCGCGACCGTGCTGATCAAGCAGCACGGTAAGCCGGTCTTTCACGAAGCGTTCGGCGTTCAGGACGTGGTCAGCAAGGCCCCGATCACCGATAAGACGATCTTCCGCCTGTTCTCGATGACCAAAGCGATTACCTCGGTGGTCGCGATGCAATTGGTCGAGGAGGGCAAGATCAAGCTCGACGATCCCGTCGCGAAATACATCCCGTCCTTCGCCAATGTGAAGGTCGGCGTCGAGAAGAAGGCCGAAGACGGCAGCAGGTCGCTCGAACTGGTGTCGCCCAACCGGCCGATGACCGTGCTCGACCTGATGCGCCACACCTCGGGCATCACCTATGGCTTCTACGGCGACAGCCTGGTGCGAAAAGCCTATCGGGAGGCGAATATCTATGCCGGCGATTTCGACCTTGCCGAGTTCGCCGAGCGGATCGCAAAACTGCCGCTGCACAACCAGCCGGGTGCACTCTGGCAATATGGCCATTCCACCGACGTGCTGGCGCGCGTGATGGAGATCGCGGCCGGCAAGCCGCTGATCGATATCATGCGGGAAAAGCTGCTCGATCCGCTCGGCATGGTCGATACCGGGTTCTTCGTCACCGACCCGGAGAAGCAGAAGCTGCTGGCGAAGCCGGTGCCGAACGACGGCGATTTCCGGGTCGGCCGGATCAACGATCCAACAGTCGTCAAGAAGATCCAATTCGCCAGCGGCGGCATGGTCACGACCATGGCCGACTATGAGCGCTTTGCGCAGATGCTACTCAACGGCGGCAGCCTCCACGGCAAGACCATTCTCAAACCCGAGACCTTCAAGCTGATGGTGACCGATCAGGTCGGACCAGGCTCCGGCGTCGAGCGCGACTACTTCTACTTTCCCGGTGACGGTTTTGGCTTCGGCCTCGGCCTTGCCGTCCGCACTGATCCCGGCAATGCCAAGCCGCCGCCCCCGGGCAATCTCGGCGAATTGAAGTGGGACGGCGCCTCCGGCTGCTATTTCGTGATCGACCCCAAGCAGGACATGTTCTTCGTCCTCCTGGAACAGACCCCGACCGAGCGCCAGCGCGTGCAACGGACATTGAAGCAGTTGGTCTATGAAGCCATGGAGAAGTGAAGTGCGCGGGCGCCGCGCGCTGATCGCGGGGCTCGTTGTTCTGGTCGGTGCCTTCGGTGCGAAGGCCGGCTCTGAGGGACGGGCCGCGCGCAGCTTCTCGCCCGAGGGGTTGGCGAAGGTTTCCGACTACATCCGAAACGAGATCGCCACCGGCAAGATCCCCGGCGCCATCCTGCTCCTCCAGCAGCACGGCAAGCCGGTCTATTACGAAAATTTCGGCGTCCGCGACGTCGCGACCGAGATCTCGATGAGCGCGGACACGATCTTCCGGCTCTATTCGATGTCGAAGCCGATCACCTCTGTCATGGCGATGATGCTGGTCGAAGAGGGCAAGCTTTCGCTCGACGATCCCGTCTCGAAATACATTCCGGCCTTCGCCAAGATGAAGGTCGGCGTCGAGAAGAAGGCCGAGGACGGCAAGGTCGCGCTGGCGTTGGAAGCGCAGAATCGTCCCGTCACGATCAAGGACCTGCTTCGCCACACGTCGGGTCTGCCCTATGGCTATTATGGTGGCGGCATGGTGCGGGAGCTCTATGCCGAGGCCAATCTGTTCCAAAGCAATCTCAGCAATGCCGACTTCGTCGCGAAGATCACCACGCTGCCGCTGGTCGAGCAGCCGGGCACCGCGTGGGATTACGGCTTTTCCACCGACGTGCTCGGCCGCGTCATCGAGGTGGTCGCGGGAAAGACCCTGCTTCAGTTCGAGAAAGAGCGGCTGCTCGATCCGCTCGGCATGACCGAGACCGCGTTCTTCGTCGCCGATCCCGCCAAATTCCCGCGCATTGCCGAGCCGATGCCCGAGGATCGCAACATCAACCCGACCACGCCGGTTCGCGACATCAGGCGGCCGTCGAAATGGGAATCGGGCGGCGGCGGCATGGTCGGCACGGTCGGCGACTACGCCCGTTTCGCGCAGATGCTGCTCAGTGGCGGCATCTATGAGGGACGGCGTTATCTCAAGCCCGAGACGATCGCGCTGATGGCATCCGATCACATCGGACCTGAGACGAAGATCGCGCGCGACCAGAACTATTACCCGGGCGCCACCAGCGGATTCGGCCTCGGCTTCGCCGTACGTACCGCGGTGCCGCCGGGGACTTCCTGGCCGCTTGGCGAATATCGCTGGGACGGCGTCGGCGGCACATTCTTCTTCATCGATCCCGAAGACGACCTGTTCGGGATCTTCATGGTGCAGACCCCCTCGCAGCGTGGCCGGATCCAACTGGCGCTGAAGACGCTGATTTATCAAGCGATGGGGCGGTGATCGCGAGCGGTTGGTTGGTCGGCCCGTTACTCCATCTACGCGACTTTACGCCCCGCGCACGATCTCGCGCACGTATCCGATCGTCTCCTCGATCTGGCTCGCATTGACGTCGAGATGGGTGCAGGCGCGGATGCGGCCGTCCATCATCGCAAGCGTCACGCCGCGCTGGCGCAACGCTGCGACCATCTTGTCGCCGGGAATGCCGGCGCCGTCGGGCTTGAAGAACACCAGATTGGTTTCGGGCTCCTGCACCTCGATGCCTGCGATCTGCGACAGCCCGCGGGCGAGCGCGCGCGCATTGGCGTGATCGTCGGCAAGGCGCTCAACGTGATGGTCGAGCGCGTAGATGCAGGCGGCCGCACAGATGCCGGCCTGCCGCATCGAGCCGCCGAGGCGCTGCTTCCATTGCCACACCGCGTCGATGAAGACGCGTGAGCCTGCAAGCACGCCGCCAATCGGCGCGCCGAGGCCCTTGGAGAAGTCGATCCAGGCCGAATCCCATCCCGCGGTCATGTCACGCGGCGAGATTCCGCTCGCCACGGTGGCGTTGAGCAGGCGCGCGCCATCCATGTGCGTGATGAGGCCGTGCTGCTTGGCGATCGCGACGATCTCGTCGAGCGCCGCCTTCTTCCAGATCGTGCCGCCGCCGATATTGGCGGTCTGCTCGACGCTGACGACGGTCTGCGGCGGCTGATAGCGCGTGCGTGGATGCAGCGCCTTACGGAGAGTCTCCGGCGTGAACTGGCCGTTGGCGCCCTTGAGCTGCGTCACCTGGAAGCCGCCGATCGCGGCATGCGCGCCGCCTTCGCGGGCGATGATGTGCGCGGTCTCGTGCGCAAGGATCTCGTCGCCGGGACGGCAATGCACAAGCGTCGCGGTGACGTTGCACATCGTGCCCGAGGGCATGTAGACCGCCGCTTCCTTGCCGAGCAGATCCGCCACGCGCTCGCACAGCGCGTTCACCGTCGGATCGTCGCCGACCTGCTCGTCGCCGACCTCCGCCCGCGCCATCGCCTCGCGCATCGCAGCCGTCGGCTTGGTCTGCGTGTCCGAGAGCAGATTGATGCGCACCGGCGGTGCCTTGGGGTCGATGGGGGGAGGGGTGTAGAGCATCAACTTGCTCCCTGAGGGATTGGCATTCACTCGCGGTCAGCGAGTTCTAGGTGGACGCCGAGCGGCGTGACGAAACCGCATAATAGCGATTTCTGTCTCGGTCACACGATAATCGATCAGATAAGGATAAGCGTTGACCGGCAAGCGACGGACGTATGCACGCGTGGTCTGCCGCCCTGCATAAGGATGCGGATGGGCTGAGACATCGGAGTGGCTGCCTGAACGAAAAAGGCCCCGGAAACCGGGGCCTTTAAACTTCGATCTGCCGAAACGATTAGCGCGAATAGAATTCGACGACCAGATGCGGCTCCATCTGCACCGGGAACGGCACGTCGGAGAGGTTGGGGATGCGCGTGTATTTCGCGGTCATCTTGCCATGGTCGACATCGAGATAGTCGGGCACGTCACGCTCGGGGAGCTGGCTGGCTTCGAGCACGTGGGTGAGCTGCTTGGAGGCTTCCTTGACCTCGACGACGTCGCCGACCTTGAGCTGGTAGCTCGAGATGTTGACCTTGCGGCCGTTCACCTTGATGTGGCCGTGGTTGATGAATTGGCGCGCGGCGAAGATGGTGGAAACGAACTTGGCGCGGTACACGACCGCGTCGAGACGGCGCTCCAAAAGGCCGATCAGGTTCTCGCCGGTGTCACCCTTGAGGCGGCTGGCTTCCACGTAGATGCCGTGGAACTGGCGCTCGCTGATGTTGGCGTAGTAGCCCTTCAGCTTCTGCTTGGCGCGCAGCTGCACGCCGAAGTCGGAGAGCTTGCCCTTGCGACGCTGGCCGTGCTGGCCGGGGCCGTATTCGCGGCGGTTCACGGGGCTCTTCGGGCGGCCCCAGATGTTCTGGCCCATACGACGATCGATCTTGTACTTCGCCTCACTGCGCTTAGTCATCGCGTCCTCTTCAGGTACATGGTTTGAGGAAACGCGCCCTCCTGTGTGACGGGGAAATCCCGGCACCGACAGGTCCGATCCCCAAAGCTTAAGGGACAGAACCACGGGTCGCGAAACGCTTCGCGGGCCGAAATCGGCCCGCGAGCAAGGCGGCTTTTAGGGGAGTTTGGGGTTCGCTGTCAATGCGAATGGACCCGGAATCAGGTACCCACCGCCCGGATCGGCTTTGGCCCGGCCGCACGCAATTCGCCAGCGATTTCAGTGTTCAGGACCTGTTCCAGCCGGGTCAGGACCCGGGCGATCGGGGCGGCATCCGTCACCCGATGGTCCCAGCGGATCACGACATGGATGGTCTGGTCCGCCTCAACCACCCCATAGCTGACGATGAAGGGTCCCGGCGTGATGGGGTGGAGCTCGCCGCCGCCATAAGCGGCCACCGAGCTCACCGCGAAGCTGCCGAACCAATTGCCGCGCTGCCGGCCGAAATTCAGCCCCACCGCCCAAGACAGGCGTCGCAGCGGCAACGGGAGGCGGGTCGCCCGCATGATCTTGCGGTACATGGGAACCTCCTCAACCGGTGCCGTCTTGGCGCGCCGGATCTCGGCGTCGACCGCCGCCAGCGTCATGGCCTCGGGGGCCGCAATTCGCTGTGGCATCACGCATTCCTCGCCATCCTCGACGCGGGCGACCGCCACCAGTGCCACGCTCCTGGGCAGTTCATAGAGGGCTGGCCGGGGCCATTTGGCGTAGAGCGTGCGGAGGATCGGCTCCTCACTTGCAACCAGGGCGAAAGCCTTCACGAACATCGCTGCCCAGCCGGCGCGCGCCGTTGCGCCCGCGCGAGCTTCCAGCAGAGGGCGGACGTTGAGCGAACGGGATAGCGAAACGAAGGGCACGCCCATCGAAGCGTGCATGAGGTCGCAGATCAGACGGCGCCGCAGGGAGATGGTCTTGGGCGTCCCGCGCATTGGTCTCCGGGTCCTGGGGATCAAAGATGAAAGTATGTGCAGCGAGTGGGTCGTCCGCTCGCCGCGTGCTCTAGCACGAACCAACGGGTTTGGACCCGGTCGGTTCGCCGCATCAGGGTGCCGGCGACGCCAGCGGCTTGGTTTTGTCGACGACGTAAATTCCAAGCACTTTCAATGATTTGTCACCATGGGTCTTGGCGTCGTGCACGGAACCCGCCGGGATCTGGTAGGAATCGCCGGCTTTCAGGCGCTTGTCCGGCTGGGCGTCGATGAGGAGGTCGAGCTCGCCCTCCAGGACATAACCCGTCTCGATCCCCGGATGGGTATGCCGGCCGGCGGCGCCGCCGGCCGGCACCTCGGCGATGGCGGTCACGGTCGTGTAGCCCTCCGGAAAGTCGATCTTCTGGAGCGGGGTGCGCTTGATGCCGGATTGCTGGGCAGAGGCCGCGACGGCGATGCCAGTGAAAGCGAGCGCAAGCAAAGTCTTTCTGAGCATGGTTTTTCCTCCCTGGAGCCGACGACCCTAGCAGCGCCGCGGTTCCCAGCAAGGCCGTATCGGCGATTCAGCGCCTGACCCCTTCGAACGCCGCCATGATGCCGCGCTGGAACAGCGACCAGTCGAAGCCGAGCGCGATCGCGCGGTAGCCACGGTCAATCAGAGCGTTGGCCTGGTCGGCGGTGCGGGCCACGCCGCCGATCGGCACGCCGCTTCTGAGGATGCCGACTTCCGCACGGGCGACCAGCTCGAGCAGCTCCGGATCGTCCATCTGACCGCGCTTGTTGATGGAGGTGGCGAGATCGCCCGGACCGATGACCGCGACGTCGACGCCCGGCGTCGCCATGATCTCGTCGATGCGATTGACGGCGTCGACATGCTCGATGGTGATCATGCAGATCATCTCGTCGTCGGCTGTAGCCATATATTCCGGCATCGACTGGCCCCAGCGGAATGGCGCGTGGAAGGGACCCCAGAGTCGATCGCCGCGCGGCGGGTAGCGCACGCTGCGCACCGCTTTCTCGGCATCGTCGCGGTTGGTGATCATCGGGAAGTTGATGCCGAAGGCACCGATGTCCATCGGTGCTTTCGCAAGCCATGGCTCGTTCGCGGCGATCCGAACCAGCGGCGTGCACGGCGTGCCTGTGGTCGCGGCGATCATCGCATGTGCTTCGGTCAATCCAATCGGGCCATGTTCGAGATCGACGATGATCCAGTCGAGCGAGCGCGCCATGATCTGCACCATCTGCACACTCGGGATCGTCGCGATCGCGCCAAAGGCGGGGCGCCCCTCGCGCCAGAGCTGGCGAAGACGGTTGAGTGGTGTGGAGGGGACCGACATGGGAAGGCCTGCGGCAAGGTGACGACGGCAAAGCCTAGCAGCGCGCCGTTGCCGCGCAAAGTCAGGCGAGGGCGCGGCCGCCGAAGAACGGCGTCAGCATCGCCGAAAGGCTATGCACGCGGTTCGAAGTAAAGATCATCTCGGCGCCGGACTGCGCGATGCCGACGATCCGCCGGCCAAGCAGATCCGAGACGCGGCGGGCGATCGCGGGCGCCGGGTCGATCCAGTCAACCGGCCAGGGCGCCAGCCGCTTGAGCCGGCCGAGCAGCAGCGGATAATGCGTGCATGCGAGCACCACCGTGTCGGTGCGCGATGTCGCATCCCCGGCGTCGCCCACGAAGCAGGGAGCGAGTTCGGCAAGGATGGCCTCATCGCTGATCGGAGCGCCGCTCAGCTCGGCTTCAGCCAGCGAGGCAAGCTGGGGCGAGCCGACCAGCGTCACCTCGCAGCCCTGCGCGAACTCGCGGATCAAAGCTTTCGTATATTCCCGCTTCACCGTGCCCTTGGTGCCGAGCACCGAGACGCGGCGGGTCTTCGACTGCGCGCAGGCCGGCTTGATCGCCGGCACCGTGCCGACGAAGGGCAGGGAGTAAGCGGCGCGCAAGTGAGACAGTACCAGGGTGGATGCCGTGTTGCAGGCGATAACGACGAGGTCGGGATCATGCGTGCCGATCAATTCCCCCATCAATGGCACCACGCGGGCGATGATCTCGTCCTCGCCATGGTGGCCATAGGGGAAGAAGGCGTCGTCGGCGACATAGACGTAATGCGCGTCCGGGCGTGCGGCGACGACCTCACGGAGCACCGTGAGTCCGCCAAGGCCGGAATCGAACACCAGGATCGTCGGAGAATTGGTCACGTCATTATCCTAAGGCGCCATGGTTACCAATCTGTTTTTAGGGCGGTTTTGCGGCGGGGCCGCTTGGGGCGGATCTGGATCGGCTGAATGCCCTGCGGAGGGCGACACATCCGCAAAATTCCCGGGGGGCACCGCTGAAGCGCTGCGCTGCGTCCGGCGCAGGAGGAAATGTGGCACGCGCAACGACGGAGCAGATGTGTCCCCGCCATTCCGTATCGGCGCCGGCCGCAGCGGTCACGCGATCCTGTTCGTCGTTGCCGCTCGCTCGGCCGCGAGCTGGCTCTGCAGACGCTCGATGTTTTGCAAGAGGCGCTGGCTGGTTAGCACCAGGAAGTAATAGCCGAACTGCGGATCCTGGAAATAAATCTCGAGCAGCCGGTCATAGGTGATCGTCAGCACGTGTCCGTCTTCGATGCATTCGACCGTTCCGGTACGCCGGTTGTCCGGCGTGAGGAAGCCCAGTTCACCCATCAGAGCTCCGGGCAAAATTTCGACGTTGATCTCCTTGACCAGAAACTTGCCCGTGACCGTGAGGAACATTTCGTTAGCGGGGTCGCGCAGCTTGAAGAGGATGTCGCCGCGGCGGTATTTGCGCTCGGTCATGAACGGCTTGAGCCATTCGATCGACATGTCGCCTTCGGCGGCATGGCGCGCCTTCTTGACCAGCTTGAGCATCTGCCGCAGGCGCAGGGCGTTGATCGGAAGCAACAGAAGATACAGCAGGAACGTCGCGACGTTGGCGGAGAGCGCGCCGAAAACGGCGAACAACGCGCAGCCGACCATGTTCGCGACGCGCAGCGGCACCATCGTCCGCATCAAGAGGGTGGCGACGAAGAAGCCGGCGCCGACCGCGGCAAACAGATTGGCCAGCGTGATGTTCTGGACAAAGATCTCCAGCAGCCGATTGAAGATGGCGTCGTAGGTGACGTTGTTGGGATCGAGGCCCATCTGGACCAGGATCTTCGCGATCCTGAGGTTGTCCGTTGCCGCGTCGAGAATGCGGTCGAGGATCGACGAAACGTCTGCGCTGCCGGACGGCATGATACTAACCCCGCGTAAGGCCTTCAGTCCTGGTCGGTATGCTCGACACGTGTAGCCCAAATCGAATGACGGCTGGCTGAAATGAAGCCTTTGGCCGTCATGCCGCAAGAGGCAAATTTTAGCTCGATCGGGCGTTTCGGCAATTGCCCGTTGGTTTGCGCGTCTGGCCGCGGCGCGCTGATGATTCGAGGCCTCGGCGCGGGCTTTGGTGCCGGGGATGGACCCGGGCGCCGCAACAACGCGGGGCCGCCCGATCTCCGCCTCAGGGCCTGGCGGCGGGCTGCACGACCTGCTGCTCGACGAGGCCAAGGCGTCCGGGCAGTGAGCCCGCGCGCAACAGCATGGCGATGCTGTTGGCCTCTTCCAGGCTGAAGTTGCCGGAGATCTGGCCGGAGCCGCCGGTGATGGGCTCGCGGATCACGGGGGTGGAGAGCACCCTGTCTTCGAGCACGATGGCGAAGGGCTTGCCGATGTTCTCTGCGGTGATGTGGGCGAAACGCCGCGTGCCGCGGCCGTTGAAACGGAACGAGGCGATCGGCTCTTTCGTGCTGCTCGCAAATCCCGGTCCCGCATAGCTGATGTCGTCGCCGTCGAGCACGCTGGCCTTCACCAGATAGGGGAGCTTGTCCTTGAAGCCGAGCAGGACTTCCGTGCCAGCGGGCGGCGTGCCGGATTGCGCCTGCTCCGGCGACATCGAGAGATCGATCAGGCGGAAGCTAACCCGCACCTTCTTGGCGAAGATCGCGGTGATGCGCTCGGGCTGCATCGTGCCCGGCAGCAAGATGCGGATGCGGTCTGTTCCCTCAACCTGGACGCTGGCGAGCGTGATGCCGGCGTCCTTGAGGCGCTGCTCGATCATGG
Source organism: Bradyrhizobium sp. 153 (assembly GCF_023073835.1). Lineage (NCBI taxonomy): Bacteria > Pseudomonadati > Pseudomonadota > Alphaproteobacteria > Hyphomicrobiales > Nitrobacteraceae > Bradyrhizobium > Bradyrhizobium sp. 153. Next base: position 63,106 of record NZ_JADPKH010000019.1, read on the forward strand.
CGATGGAATCTTCGACTAGGTCGTGCAGCCGTGCGGCAGATGCGGCGTCGGTCGGCGCGAGCCTGATCAGTCCATCTCCGGCATCGGTCACGCTGAGCGCTTGCGTGGCCAGCCCCTCCGCCGCCGAGGTGAGCATGTGCGTGAGCTGTTCGCGGCCCTTCGCGTCCGGGATTTTAACGTCGACGCCGCCGTCACGGATCGCAAGCCCGGAGAAGGCGATCCGGCCCTCGCGCAGGATCTTGTAAATGTGGTCGCGCAGGTCCGTGACAACCGCCTCGCGCAGGGCGTCGGTGTCGACCTTGTAGATGATGCGGGACCCGCCCAGCTTCTCCATCTTGTCGGCGACGAAAGCCGCGACCTTGGCGCGCATCTTGTCGAATTGAGTGTCGGCGAACGCCGCGCGAGGCAGCACGATCGTCGATGCCATCGCGAGCACGACGAGCAGGCTTGTGATGCGGTTCCGCAGATGCGTAGGCATAATCACCTCAAGTCTTGCGGCAGGACGCTGGTAGGCGAATCCGACGCCAGTTCTTGGTCCCGGGATCGGGCGCGGAGGTTCAAATTCGGTCTAGATCGAGCCTAACCGCCGCTGTCCACGGCCATGGACGAACGCCAAATCATCCATCATTCTGTCCGCGCTCGACGGGCCATCGGTCGAGGCCCCGCCGAACCAAATGTCAAAAGAAGGGGTGGGGACATGCATCTGAGGGAGGACGGAAATCCATGGCGGGCATCCACGCGCTCGATCGGCTCATCGGCAACGACTATCCGGATTTGTTGACAGACGCGGAGGTCCGGGCCTTCGAGCAGGTTCCTTACGCCGATCGCGTCGCGGCCGAGAGCACGTATGACGCGATCCGGCTGGGTGCAACGCGCAACCCCGACGGGGCGGCGATCCAGTTCCTGCAAAACGCCGATCCCGCCGACACGCCGGTCGTGGTCACGTATCGCGATTTCATGGCGCGCGTCACGCAGGCCGCCAACATGTTTCACGCGCTGGGCGCGGAGAAGGGCGACGTCATCAGCTTCATGCTGCCGCTGGTGCCGGATGCTTTCGTGACATTGTTCGGCGCCGAAGCCGCCGGCATCGCCAATCCCGTTAATCCGCTGCTCGAGCCGCACCAGATCGCGGAGATTCTGGAGGCTGCGAACACGAAAATCCTGGTGGCGCTTGGGCCGATGCCGGGCACCGACATCTGGCAGAAGGTCGAGCAGATCCGGCCGCAACTCAAGCATCTCAAGGCAACGGTCCAGGTGTTCGGCGGCGGCGATCCGGCGAACGGCATCTTTGCCTTCAGCGACCTGATCAAGCTGCAACCGGCGGACCGGCTTATCAGCGGCCGCAAGATCTTGGGCAGCGACATCGCCGCCTATTTCCACACCGGCGGCACCACCGGCACGCCGAAGCTGGTGCGGCACACCCATGCCAACCAGGTCTATCAGGCCTGGGCGCTCAATCTGCTGCTGAAGGCCAAGCCGGGCGCAAACCTGCTGTTCGGCATGCCTCTGTTCCACGTCGGGGGCTCGCTGACACAGGCGTTGCTGACGCTGTCAAGCGGCGGCTCGCTGGTCGTGCTGTCGCCGAGCGGCTGGCGCAATCCGAATGCGGTGAAGAACATCTGGGGGCTGGTCGAGCGCTTCAAGCCCGAGGCGCTGTCGAGCGTGCCGACGGTGCTCGCTGCCGCGCTGGCGGTGCCGCCGGGCAAGGCGGATATTTCGAGCCTGAAATATGCGGCAGGTGGCGGCTCGGCGATTCCGGTCGCGGTCGGCTCGGCGATTCAGAAGAAACTGAAGCTGCCGGTGATCGAGGTCTACGGCATGACGGAGACCTCGAGCGTGCACACGCTGGCCTATCCGTCGCGGCCCATCCGGCTCGGCTCGGTCGGCCTTCCCATGCCTTACGCGCGTGTGCGCATCGTGCAGCTCGATGCCGAGGGACGCCTGATCCGCGATTGCGCGCCCGACGAGATCGGCGTCGTCATCATGGCCGGGCCCGGCGTGTTCGGCGGCTATCTCAACGACGAGCACAACAAGGGCGCCTTCATCGATGAGGTCTGGGTCAATTCCGGCGATCTCGGTCGCCTCGATGCCGACGGCTATCTCTGGATCACAGGCCGCGCCAAGGACCTCGTGATCCGCGGCGGCCACAACATCGATCCGGCGCCGATCGAGGAGATCATGTTCAGACATCCCGCCGTCGGCTTCGCCGCCGTGGTCGGCCAGCCCGACGCCTATGCCGGCGAATTGCCGGTGGGGTATGTGCAGTTGAAGCCCGGCGCGAGCGTCGAGCAGGGCGAGCTCGAAGCGTGGGTGCGCGAGCGCACCCCGGAGCGCGCCGCCGTGCCGGTGCAGGTCATTCCGATCGATCCGATGCCACTGACGGGCGTCGGCAAGGTGTTCAAGCCGCAGCTGCGCTGGGACGCAGCGCAGCGTGTGTTCACCAAGGTGCTGGCACCGCTGGTCGAGCGCGGCATCGATTGCAAGGTCAAGGTCGGTCCGCACGGCAGCCACGGCTCCATCGCCACCGTGACGCTGACCGGCTTGCCGGCGGGTCAGCGCGAAGCGGTCGAGGGCGAGGTGCACGCGCTGCTGGCACCGTTCGTGATGCGCCACGAGGTGGTGCAAGCGTAGCAGCCCCGAAGGACCGTGGCGTCAGCTGGGGCAGCAGGGCGACGCTTCGCCGCATTATCCATACCCCTGTTTGAGGACCTCTATGTGACCGGTATCACATAGGAAGAATTAGCAATCGGCGACGCTACCGAATAGTCTCAGGGAATTGCATCCGGGGGGACGCAAGTGATTCCGTTTCGGCTATTTGCATTGTTGATATTGGCGATGAGCCTTGCGTGCGGACCGGCACACGCCGACCGGCGGGTCGCGCTCGTCATCGGCAATTCCGCCTACAAGAGCGCTCCGAAGCTCGGCAATCCCGTGAACGACGCCACCCTGGTCGGCGGCATGTTCAAGAAGGCCGGCTTCGATTCTGTCGACGTCAGGCTCGATCTCAGCGCCAGCGAGATGCGGCGCATGCTGCGCGAATTTGCCGGCAGGTCGCGTGATGCGGAGATGGCGGTGATCTATTACGCCGGCCATGGTATCGAGCTCGACGGCAACAACTATCTCATCCCGACCGACGCCACGCTGGAGACGGATGGTGACGTTCTCGATGAGACCATTCCGGTCGAGCGGGCATTGTTCGCGGTCGAACCGGCCAAGCAGCTGCGGCTGATCATCCTGGACGCGTGCCGGGACAATCCGTTTGCGAAGACGATGAAGCGCACGCTGGCCTCGCGCGCGGTCGGGCGCGGCCTCGCCAAGGTCGAGCCCACCAGCCCGAATACGATGATTGCATTCGCCGCCAAGGCAGGATCGACGGCATCGGATGGCGATTCCCGAAACAGCCCGTTCGCCGCCGCGCTGGTCGAGCACCTGCCGAAGCCGGGTCTTGATCTGCGCAAGGCCTTCGGCTTCGTGCGCGACGACGTTTTGAAAGCGACCGGCTACAAGCAGGAGCCCTATGTCTACGGCTCGCTCGGCGGCGACGACGTGCCGTTGGTCGCGGTCAAGCCGGCCGCGACTGGTCCGCAGGCCAACCCGCAGGAGGCCGTTCGCAGGGATTACGAGCTGGCGCTCCAACTCGGCACGCGGGACGGCTGGGAAGCGTTTCTGGCGGCGTATCCGGAGGGCTTCTACGCCAACCTGGCCAAGGGGCAGTTGAACAAGATCGCCGCCGAGGAGACGCGCGCGGGGGCCGAACAGAAGGCAAAGGCCGCCGAGCAGGAGAAGGCGAGGCTCGTTGCCGAGCGCGCCCAGAAGGCCGAGCAGGAGAAGGCGGCCGCGGCGGCCAAGGCCGCCGAAGAGGCGCGGATCGCGGCCGAGAAGCAGAAGCAGATCGAGCAGGCGAGGGCCGAGGCCGCCGAGCAGCAGCGCAAGGTGGCCGAAGCGGCGGCGGCGAAGGCATTGGCCGAGAAGCAAGCAGCGGAGAAAGCTAGGGCCGAACTCGCTGCAAAGCAGGCGGCAGAGAAAGCGGAGCAGGCCGCAAAGCCGGCGACCGACCGGCAGATTCCCGAAGTTGAGAACCAGAAGGTGGCCGCGCTCTCGCCTGCACCGACCTCGACGTTATCCGCAGCTGAGCTCGCCAAATCGGTTCAGAGCGAACTGCGCCGCGTCGGCTGCCTCACCTCGGCTGCAGAGGGCGAGTGGACTTCGGCCGCGCAGCGCTCGCTGACGCTGTTCAACAAATATGCCGGCACCCAGTTCGACGTGAAGCTCGCAAGCAGCGACGCACTCGATGCGTTGAAGGCGAAGCCGGGGCGCGTCTGCCCGCTGGTGTGCAATTTCGGCTTCAAGGCCGACGGCGACCAATGCGTGAAGATCACCTGCCGTGCCGGCTATCGCGTCGGTGACGACAATGAGTGCGAGAAGATCCCGGAGAAGAAGCCGGTTGCGACGCGCGAGGATTCGAAGAGGCGGGATCGGGACCGAAAACAAACGGAAGCCGCGCCCTCAGCGCCGCAGGCATCTGGTCAGGTGATCTGCAACGCGGCCGGGTGCAGGCCGATTGCCAAAGGGTGCCGGCTCGGGACGGCCAATCATCCTTCCAATCCGGCGTCTAAAATACCTGCCGAAATATGCAACTGATGATCAAGCGTTCATTTCGAGCGTACTCGTCGCGCTTAGAGCTCTCGGCCTGGACCTGCGCAAAGCGTTTGGCTTCGTGCGCGATGATGTGCTGAAGAGCACTGCCGGAAGACACGCGTGCCGCAGCCGAGCAAAAGGCGAAGGCGGCCAAGCAGGAGAAGGTGAGGCTCGTTGCCGAGCGCGCCCAGGTTGAGGCGACACCGTCCAAGCCGCATACATCTGGCCAGATCTTTTGCAATGCTGCCGGCTTGTCGGGAACGGATGCAGAATGGAGCGCGCTAGCACCGCTGATGCGAGTTCAGTGATGGTTGGCCGGACGAGAGACGTCTGCGATTGAGTCGGGTGAGTTAGCAAGTGTAGCCGACCACTTTACGTCCGCGTCGACAGAAAAATGGTGGGTTACGCCTTCGGCTAGTCCACTACAGACTCTACGCCGGCATCCGCGTCTCGATCAGCCGGGCCCAGAACGAGGCGCCGTGGCCCAAAATGTTGTCGTTGAAGACATAGGCCGGGTGGTGGCACTCGTTGCCGTCGCCCATGCCGACCAGGATCATCGCGCCGGGGCGGGCTTCCAGCATGAACGAGAAATCTTCGGCGCCCATCATCGGAATGAACTTGTCGTTGACGCGCTCGGTGCCGACGATGTCGCGGGCGACGTCGGCGGCAATGCCGGCCTCGCGTGCGTGGTTCATCGTCACCGGATACATCCGCGTGTACTTCGTCTCGGCCGAGCCGCCATAGGCGCGGGCGACGCTGTCGGCGACTTCGCCGATGCGGCGCTCGACGAGATCGCGCACTTCAGGATCGAGCGTGCGCACGGTGCCCGCGAGCTCGGCGACCTCCGGGATGATGTTGAAGGCCGTGCCGGCGTGGAATTGCGTGATCGAGATGACGGCCGATTTCAGCGGATCGACGTTGCGCGCGACGATCGATTGTAGCGCACCCACGATCTGCGAGCCGATCAGCACGCTGTCGATCGATTTGTGCGGACCCGCGCCGGCGTGGCCGCCCTTGCCGTGGACGGTGATCTGGATGTTGTCGGACGAGGCGAGCATCGCGCCAGGGGTGGTTGCGAAATGACCTTCGGGCAGGTTCGGCATGTTGTGCATGCCGTAGACCTCCTGGATGTTCCAGCGCGTCATCAGCCCGTCCTCGACCATGGCCCTGCCACCGCCGCCGCCTTCCTCGGCCGGCTGGAAGATCAACACGGCCGTGCCGTCGAAATTGCGCGCCTCGGCGAGATATTTGGCAGCGCCGAGAAGCATGGCGGTGTGGCCGTCATGTCCGCAGGCGTGCATCTTGCCCGGGACCTTGGAGGCGTAGGGCACGCCGGAGGTCTCCATGATCGGCAGCGCGTCCATGTCGGCGCGCAGGCCGATGGTCTTGCCGGATGCCGACTTGCGGCCGCGGATCACGCCGACCACGCCGGTGCGGCCGATGCCCGTCACCACCTCGTCGCAGCCGAATTCGCGCAGCTTGTCGGCGACGATGCCGGCGGTGCGGTGGACTTCGTAGAGCAGCTCCGGATTCTCGTGGAAGTCATGGCGCCAGGCGGCCATTTCGTCGGACAGGGCGGCGATGCGGTTGACGATGGGCATGGGGGATCCGTTTCTTGTGGGTTCTTGTCTTTCCGGGGGGATGCGAAGCATCGAGCTATGGTGCGCATTTGTGCACCAGAGAATCTGGAGATTGTAGCGCGAGATTCCGGGCTCACGCTTCGTGTGCCCCGGAATGACGAAGAAAATTCAGCTCTGCCCGAACACGCGCTTGAAGATCGTGTCGACGTGCTTGAGGTGATAGCCGAGGTCGAACTGCTCCTCGATCTCGGCGTCGGTAAGATACTTCTTCACCTCAGTGTCCTTCTTCAGCAGCTGAAGGAAGTCGCCTTCACCGCGCCATACCGGCATCGCGTTGCGCTGCACGAGCTTGTAGGAATCCTCGCGGCTGGCGCCCTTCTGCGTCAAGGCCAGCAGCACGCGCTGGGAGTGCACGAGGCCGCCGAGGCGGTCGAGATTCTTCTGCATGTTGGCGGGGTACACCAAGAGCTTGTCGATCAGGCCGGCGAGGCGCACCAGCGCGAAGTCGAGGGTCACCGTCGCGTCCGGGCCCATCATGCGCTCGGCGGAAGAGTGCGAGATGTCGCGCTCGTGCCAGAGCACGACGTTCTCCAGTGCCGGCGTCACATAGGCTCGCACCATGCGCGACAGGCCAGTGAGGTTTTCCGACAGCACCGGATTGCGCTTGTGGGGCATCGCGGACGAGCCCTTCTGCCCCTCCGAGAAGAACTCTTCGGCCTCCAGCACCTCGGTACGCTGCATGTGGCGGATCTCCACGGCGATGCGCTCGATGGAAGAGGCGATCACGCCGAGGGTCGAGAAATACATCGCGTGGCGATCGCGCGGGATCACCTGGGTCGAGATCGGCTCCGGCACGAGGCCCATGGCCTTGGCCACATGCTCTTCGACGCGGGGATCGATTTGCGCAAATGTGCCGACGGCGCCGGAGATGGCGCAGGTCGCGACCTCCTTTCGCGCCGAGACCAGACGTTCCTTCGCGCGCGTAAATTCGGCATAGGCATAAGCGAGCTTGAGGCCGAAGGTGACGGGCTCGGCGTGGATGCCATGGCTGCGGCCGATGGTCGGCGTCATCTTATGCTCGAAGGCGCGCTTCTTCAGGGCGGCCAGCACCTTGTCGATGTCGGCGAGCAGCAGGTCGGCGGCGCGAGTGAGCTGGACGTTGAGGCAGGTGTCGAGCACGTCGGAGGAGGTCATGCCCTGGTGCACGAAGCGCGCCTCGGGACCGACGATCTCGGCAAGGTGGGTGAGAAAGGCGATGACGTCGTGCTTGGTCTCGCGCTCGATCTCGTCGATGCGGCCGACGTCGAAAATAGCATCCTTGGCCTTGGCCCAGACCGTCTTGGCAGCTTCCTTCGGGATGGTGCCGAGCTCGGCGAGCGCGTCCGCCGCATGCGCCTCGATCTCAAACCAGATCTTGAACCGGGTTTGCGGCTCCCAGATCGAGGCCATTTCCGGGCGGGTATAGCGGGGGATCATCTGACGGCTCCAAGAGGTGGGCGGGACGCCCCTGGGGATGCTGGGGGCGTGGGCACCGGCCAAAATGCTTTTTACGCCGCGATTTAGCAGAGCGGGGAGGGCGAAACAAACGATCCGGGCCCGCGGCCGGGGGTGCGGGGTAACTATCCACCGGTGGGCGGAGCCAGCCACGCGCTGGACCAAAGATCAGCTATCAATCACGGATCATTGACTGACAGATATTGAAATCTGTCAGCGAGATGTGTATATCCGTCTCCGGACGCTCCGATTGGGCGTCCCGCGACAAGCCCCGGGGAGCCCGACATCCGAAGCAAGCTCGGATCGGAGGGCCGATTGAAGAACGGGGAAAGCGGACGAATGGAGACTTAAGACATGACGACCGAAATCCTCAATTTCACCGGCATGATTGGGCATTGGCTCAATTTGCTGGTGGCGCGCCAGATCGCGGCGCAGGCTGCAAAACTGCCTCATTAAGGCATAGGCTTTCCGAAACGACCGGCGAGGGCGCTTCGGAAACAGCCCTACTGCCGGGTAACTGAGCCCTGAACGGGAACAATGGTGCTGGCATGAATGAAGCTGTTGTCTTGACGCCGGAGCGGATCCTCGAAGTCACCGAGGACGTGCTCAGGCGCTTCGGACTTGCCAAGGCCACCGTGGTCGACGTTGCCCGTGCGCTCGATGTGAGCCACGGCAGCGTCTACCGCCATTTCCCGAGCAAGGCCTCGCTGCGCGAAGCCGTTGCCAAACGCTGGCTCGACCGCATCGACGCGCCGTTGCGCGCGATTGCCGAGGAGCAGGGCCCCGCGCCTGATAGGCTCGGCCGCTGGCTGCGCACGCTGTTCGCCGCCAAGCGTTCGCGCGTCCTCGACGACCCCGAGATGTTCCAGACTTATCTGACGCTGGCGCGCGAGGCCTGCGCAGCCGTCAAATGTCACAAGGACACCATGATCGACCAGATCGCGGCGATCCTGGCCGACGGCATCAAGCAGGGCGTATTCGAGGTGGACGACGTCAAGACGACCGCGCGCGCCATTTTCGATGCCACCGTCCGCTTCCACCATCCGGCCCATGCCGACGAGTGGAAGGACGCCGATCTTTCCGCGCGGGTCGATGCAACGCTGGCGCTACTGCTGCGCGGATTGAAGGCGGGTTAGGCCACGCCACCTGCCCAATTGGCGCGAGGGCCATCAACCTCTCGCCTTGTGAAGAAAGCTACCATTGCGGGCCGGGGGCGCCGAAGCCGAGCGTTTCCGCGCATGGAAGTTCGGCTCGGACGATGGCACCACCGGGGGACTTTCAGGGTATGCATTGACCGCGATTTCGACAGCATCCTTTGACCGCTTGCGCAGGCGGTAGAAGGTTAGCTCCTGATCGAGCATGGGGCAGCGGAAGTGGACGACGGCGGTGTCCGGCAGACGGCAGAGTTCGTCGATGAGCTCGCCTACTGTGATGATCGGGGGATGGTCGACTGCGTTGTGATGACCCTTACTCATGACCGTTTACTCCTTCTGCCGTACTAACCGGAGCCGGATGGGCTCCGTTCCAATTTCGTTCGGCAGATTGGCGAGCTTCAAGACGGAGTGCGGCAGCTTTGCTGCTAGATCCTCGTCAGCCCGCACGTTGCTGCGAGCCGCACGAGCTGTGCATCCGTGCGTGCGCCGGTCTTTGATTTGATCAAATAATGGTAGTTCTGGACTGTTTTCACACTGAGATTGAGATGCGTTGCAATCTGCTCGGTGGTAGCGCCGCCGGCGAATTGGCGCAGGATCTCGATCTCCCGCTCGCCCAGCTGATCCAGCGCTGAACCCGTCGGCGATAGGCTGTCCTCGGCGAGAATATGCGCGATGTCGTCGCTCATGGCGCGCTCGCCGCGCGCCACGCTGCGGATCGCATTCACGATGGCGGACGGCTCGCTGCTCTTGGTGACGAAGCCAGAGGCGCCGGCGCCGAAGGCGGCTTTCACCAGCACGGCTTCGTTGTGCATCGTGAAGATGAGAATGCGCGCCCGCGGGCTGCGCGCGCGGATGTTGCGGATCGCTTCCAGCCCGCTCGCGCCGGGCATCGAGATATCCAGCACGACCACGTCGGGGTCATGCGCCTTGAAGGCGCCATAGGCGTCCGCAGCATTGTCGGCTTCCGCGACGACACGAAGATCGCCCTGGCTTTCCAGCACACGCCGGTAGCCCTGCCGCACGATCGGGTGGTCGTCGACCAATAGCACGGAGATGCCTGTTGCCGCGATATCATTCACGTCGGCCTCATGCGGCGAGCGGGATGGTGGCGGCCACGCTGAGGCCGCGGTTCGCAGGCAGGATCGACAGCGATCCACCGGCGGCTGAAAGGCGTTCGCGGATGCCGGTGAGGCCGAATCCGGCCGATTGCGCGACGCGCTTGGCATCGCCGCCGCCGTCGTCTTCGACCCGGATCAGGAGCGCGTCGTGCTCGCCCGCGCGCCGCTCAACGCGTAGCGAGATCTCGCGCGCGGAGCTGTGGCGCAGGGCGTTGGTCAGGCATTCCTGCGCCACGCGATAGGCGGTGATGGCCGCCGGGCCGCTGATATCGGTAAGATCGCCCCTGAGGTCGAGCTGGATTGTCGGTCGCGCCGCGCTCTGCGAACGCCAGCTATCTACCAAATTCACGAGACTTGCCTCGAGCCCGAGCTCCTCGGGCAGGGGATTGCGCAGCCGCTTCAGCGCATCGCGCAGCGAGGCCATCAGATGATGGGTGGCCTGTGAGATCATCCGCGCATCCTGCGCGATGCCTTTATCCCTGTCATGCTTCGCGCTCGCCGTCTCGATGGTGTTGGCGAAGGCGAGGATGGCGGAGAGATTTTGTCCGAATTCGTCGTGCAGCTCCCGGGCGAGCGCGCGGCGTTCGTCGTCGCGGATCTCGATCAGCCGCCGGGTCAGCGCCGCGCGCTGCTCGGTCGCTTCCTCCAGCCGGCCGCCGAGCGCATCGACGGCGCTGCCGATCATCGCAAGCTCCATCGAACGGAAGCGCGGCAGCTTCGTGCGATACTGGCCGCGCGCCATACGCTGCAACGCGGTGACGATGGTGCGTGCCGGCGCCAGCGCGTGCGCGATGGCGAGCGAAGCCAGCAGCGCGATTGCCGCCGCCATCAAGAGCGCGACGTCGATCACGTTGAGGATGTACTCCCAGGCGAGCGAGATCGCGGCGGCGGCGTCCGGGGTTGCAACCACCGTGCCGGCGGCCGCTGCGCGCGGACTGACGGGCCGCACCACCTCGGCATGGCTGCCGAGGAAGGTCGGCACGATCGATGCGAACCAGTGCGGCGGCGTCTTGCCGATGCCTTGGCTCTGGCCGCAGAGCGGCTTCTCGAACGCCGCGGCCGGCTGGAACTCGACGCAGACGCCGGGCGAGATCAGCTTCATTGTCTCCAGCGAACGCCAGTCCGGAACCGGCAACAGATGTTCGCGTGCTCTGCTGCTGCGCAACAAGAGCTCGCGCCAATATAGCGCCTGAAGCGCCTGCGCGACCCTTTGTGCGGAAGCCGCGGTCGCTCGGTCGACGCTGCGATAGGCGTCGAACGTCGCCCATACCGTCGCTGCTCCCAGGCACAGCGCCACGATGAGCAGCAGACGGGCGACGAGCTGAAGCACGAGGCGCATGCGATCACCCCCAACCTTTGGTAAGCTCAGCCTAACAACGCCGCCGCGCCTTGCCAATTGCGGGGAACGGCAGGATGGCAGCTCGGGCAAATTTCCCAAGCCGGATTGGGCATGGCTCTTTGGACCTGGCGCGGCGGCTTTGATCTAATCGGCCAAAGAATCCTTCTAGGCCAATCTTTCTCGGCCAATCGTCGCAAGCCAGGAGCAGTGCAGCATGAGTTCGATGACGATTGGGCCGATCGCGGGCCACGCTGCCGACCCGACCGAGCGCAGCGCGCTGCTGTTCTGGATGATCTTCACCGGGCTCTCGATCTTCGCCGTCGTGCTGTTGTGGCGCTTCGGCCTGATCCACCTGATGCTGACCTCGGACCGCACCTACATTTCGAGCGTGATCGCGCTGCTTTACGTCGTTACCTGCGGCCACTGCTTCCTGCGGACGCGGGCGATCGCGCGGGAGGGAGCAGCGGCACGGCGCTGCCGGGCGGTGCTGTCGGCCGCCGGCGGCAGCAAGGCGCTCGACGCTAGCGCAACAGCGCTTCCGCGCGGCCTGGTGCGCGACCACATCGAGAGCCTCGTGACCAAGGCCGCTGCGCAAGGCTACCGGCCGGTCGACCAGACGCTGCTGCTGCGGACGCTCGCCGACCGGCTGCGCGGCTCCAACGGTTTTGGCGCCTTCGTCTCGGACACGCTGATGAAGCTCGGCCTGCTCGGCACCATCATCGGCTTCATCATCATGCTGGCGCCGATCGCGGGCCTGGATGCCGCCGACAAGGCCGCGATGCGGTCCTCGATGGGGCTGATGAGCGACGGCATGGCAGTGGCGATGTACACGACGCTGGCCGGCCTCGTCGGCTCGATCCTGGTCCGCATCCAGTACTACATGCTGGATGCCGCCACCCAGCGGGTGTTCTCGGACGCGGTGGTGCTGACCGAGACCTATGTGACGCCGGTCCTGGAGCGCAAGGGTGCTGGAACGCCGTCATGATGGATGATTTCGGTCTCTATCCGCGCGAGGAGCCGTTCGATCCGCTCGGCGTGATGCTGTTCAAGGCGCTCCAGGTGATCGCCTTCCTGTTCTTTCTGGCGCTGCTCGCGGTCTCCCCGGACGCCAAGGAGGGCAAGATCGACTCCAAGGCCGAGTTCATGATCACGCTGGACTGGCCGGACAACCACCCCGATGATCTCGACCTGTTCGTGCAGGACCCCGCCGGCAACATCGCCTGGTATCGCCACCGCGAGGCCGGCTTTCTCACGCTTGATCGCGACGACCGCGGCGGGGCCAACGACTTCATCATCGTCGCCGGCAAGAAGATCGCCTCGCCCATCCGCGAGGAGATTGTCACGGTGCGGGGCATCGTCGCCGGCGAATACACCGTCAACGTCTCGCATTTCGTGGCGACGACCGGCGAGCCCGTGACGGCCCACGTGAAGGTGCAGAAGCTCAATCCGACTGCGCAGGTGGTCTTCGACAACAAGTTCACGCTCGATCACACCGGCGACGAGAAGACCGCGGTCCGGTTCCGGCTCGATGCCGAAGGCAAGGTCGTCAATGTCGACCAGCGGCCGAAATCGCTATTGGAGACGTTCCGCAGCAGCTGGCGCAACGGCGCCGATGTCGATCCGAAGACCCGGGTGAGGGTGCGCCGTGAGTAATCTGCAAACGGTCATCCTCACTTTGTCGGTCGCCTATGCGGTGATCGGTGCGCTGCTGCTGGTCGTGCTGGTCTATGCGCGGCTGCACTGGGTCCTGAAGGCGACGGCCGTCGTCATCACCAGCGCCTTCTATGTCGTCAGCTTTACCGAAATGCGCGGACTGCTCGGCTGGGCCAGCTCCGACCGGATGCCGACCGCCTTCAAGCTGCTCCAGGCCCGCATCGTCGAGCCGCATTCGTTGGAGGGCGATCCCGGCTCGATCTATCTCTGGGTCGAGGCGCTCGATGAGGACAATCGGCCGAGCGGCATTCCGCGCGCCTTCCGGGTGCCCTATGACGACAGGCTGGCCGACAAGACCCATGCGGCGCAGAACGAGATCGCGGCTGGGCATCCGCAGGGCGGGCGCGCCGCCGATTTCGGCGGCGGTGACGGCAGCCTGATCGACATGGTGCGGGAATATGTGACGCCGAAGACGATCTTGGAGACCAGCGGCGGCGATTCTTCGACCGGCGAGTTCAACGCCCCGCCGGCCGGCGCGCAGGGCGTCGTGTTCACGCCGCTGCCGCCGCCGCGGATGCCGCCAAAGGACGAGCAATAGCCCTTCACCATCGCGGCAGCGGCCCGCTGGAAAACCGGCACGCGCCGGCGCATGTTCTTGACGTCCCTCAATTTGGCCTTATCGGCTTCAGATAAGATTTTGAGGGTGGAGGGTGCGTGCTCCTAGCTGTCTTCTCGGATATCCACGGCAACCGGCAGGCGTTCGAGGCGTGCCTGAAGATGGCCCGCGCGAAAGGCGCGGAGCGCTTCATCCTGCTCGGTGATTTCGTCGGCTATGGCGCCGATCCGGAATGGGTCGTGGACACTGCGATGGAGCTCGTTGCCCGCGGCGCCATCGCCGTGCGCGGCAATCACGACCAGGCGGTCAATTCCTCGGCTGAGACCATGAACGCCGAGGCGCAGGTTGCGATCGAATGGACTCGCGGCCGGCTCGACAGGGCGCAGCGTCGGTTTTTGGCCGAATTGCCGATGCTGATGGAGGACGACGGTCGCCTGTTCGTGCATTCGGAAGCCTCCAGCCCGCAGCGCTGGCACTATGTCCGGTCGACGGCGGATGCGGCCAAGAGCCTGATCGCGACACCCGCGCATATCACCTTCTGCGGCCACATCCACAGACCTGCGCTCTATTCGATGTCGGTGACGGCGAAGATGACGAGCTTCGTGCCGAAGACCGATGTCTCCGTGCAGCTCCTGCGTGGGCGGCAATGGCTTGCCGTGCTCGGCTCGGTCGGCCAGCCCCGCGACGGCGATCCGTCCGCGTCCTTCGTGCTGTTCGACACGGTCTCGTGCCAGATCACCTATTGCCGCGCGCCCTATGACGTCGCGACCGCGGCCGGCAGGATCCGCGACAACGGCCTGCCGCATTGGCTGGCCGACCGGCTGTCGCAGGGGCGCTGACGGTGATGCCGAAATCCCTGGTCAAAGCAGGTGCGGAAATCGACGGTTTCACCATCGGTGAATGCGTTCATGCTGGCGGCATGGCGACGTTGTGGACCGTCACCCATCCCGGCATCGACATGCCTTTGCTGATGAAGATCCCGCGGGTGTCGGAGGGTGAGGATCCCGCGGCGATCGTCTCGTTCGAGATGGAGATGATGATCCTGCCGCGGGTTGCAGGCCCGCACGTGCCGGCCTGCTTCGGCACCGGGGATTTCGCGCATCAGGCCTATGTCGTGATCGAGCGTATCCCCGGGGCGACGCTCTACAAGCGACTGCCGGACTTGCCGCTGCCTTATGACGAGGCGCGGCAGCTCGTGGCGAAGATCGCGACCGCGCTCGCCGACCTGCATCGGCAGAACGTGATTCATCACGACATCAAGCCGAGCAGCATCATGTTCCGCGGCAGTGGCGAGGCCGTGCTGATCGACTACGGCTTGTCGCACCACAACCATCTGCCTGACCTGTTGCAGGAAGAATTTCGTCTGCCTTACGGGACCGCGCCCTACATGGCGCCGGAGCGGCTGTTAGGCGTGCGCGACGATCCGCGCAGTGACCTCTTCTCGCTCGGCGTGCTGCTCTATTTCTTCACCACGGGCGAGCGTCCCTTCGGCGAGGGTGAAACGTTGCGCGCGATGCGGCGCCGGCTGTGGCGCGATCCCTATCCGCCGCGCGCATTGCGCGCCGGCTATCCGCCCTGGCTGCAGGAGGTGGTGCTGCGCTGCCTCGAGATCGAGCCGGTGTGGCGTTATCCGACGGCGTCCCAGCTCGCCTTCGATCTCACCCATCCGGACCAGGTCAAGCTCACCGCGCGCGCGGAACGGCTGAAGCGTGATTCCCTCGGCGTGGCGTGGCGGCGCCGCTTCAATCAGGGCGTCATGCAGCCACGAGCGAAATCGGATGTCGCGGCGCAGATCGCGTCGAGCCCAATTCTTGCGATCGCGCTCGACACTGTGGAGGGCGCACCGGAGCTGAACGAGGCACTGCGCGTGACGACCGAGCGCATTCTCGCCACGCTGCCCTCGGCGCGGCTGGCCTGCCTCAACGTGCTCAAGCTCAATCGCATCGCGATCGACCGGACGCTCGACGAGCAGGGCTCCAACAAGCATATCGACCGCCTGGTGGCGCTCCGGCATTGGGCGGCGCCGCTCAAGCTGGACGAGAGCCGGTTGTCGGTCCATGTGCTGGAGGCCGTCGATCCCGCCGCTGCCATCCTGGAGTTCGCCGAGGTCAACCATGTCGACCATGTCATCATCGGCGCGCGGCAAGGCTCGTTCAGGCGCACCTTGCTCGGCAGCGTCTCGGCCAAGGTGGCCTCGGAGGCGAGCTGCACCGTCACCATTGTGCGGCCGCCGCGGATGGCGGGGGATGTGGCTGAAGCGGATGACGGCGAGGCGGCCGGATAGGGCTGCGCCTACAAACGGCGGATCAGGCCGCGTGGGCCGTGTGAGCCGCGTGCTTACGGCGGATGGGCCAGGAGAATTGCGGGTCAGCCTCGCCGTGATCCGCGCTGCCGCCGAAATACTGGATGATCTCGCGGCAGGGCTCGCAATTGAACAGGTTACGCGACGCGGATGCCTTGGTCATTTCCTTCAGGCAGTTCGGGCAATGCGGTCTCATGGGGCGGTCCGGAAAAGGAAATCTCAGTGTCGGCGCTGCGAGGCAAACGAATGGTCGACGTCCGCATTGCTGGGCCCGGCATCGTCGTTCCGCGTGCGATCGGCGCGTTCGAGGCGGCCGAAGAAGTAGTCGAGATTCGGATGCGGTCGCCGTGGAATACGGCACCTGCGCTTCGGCTGACGTTTCACGAGTGCGAGCTGCATGGCATCACCCCCGGCGACGCTGAAGGTGAATGATGCGGGCAGAGGATGCGGCCTTCACCGGTCGCGCCATGTAGAGGCTGCGAGCTGCAATCGCAGCATTCAATCCAAACCACAACGCTACGCCAGTCCAAACCAGGGTCGTCGTCATGATGTGCTCCCGTCAAAAGCAGGCAGGAGTCACTTGCGGTGATTTGCGCGAATCAGGGAAGTCCGGATGAGTACGGATCAAGATTCCGTTTAGGCATTGCGCGCCGCAACACTTGGGAGCTGCAGGTTTGCGGACTCCCGATCCAGCTCAAATCGCTTCGCCGCGTGCGCCTGCGGCTGCGTTGCGGATGGCAGCGATGTTGGTCTTGTAGGCCTCCTGCGTGCCGCCCCTGAACACGGAGGTGCCGGCGACGAAGGCGTTGGCGCCGGCGGCCGCAAGCGGGCCGGCAACGTCAGGACCGACACCGCCATCGACCTCGATGTCGATCGGGCGTCCCGCAATCATCGCGCGGATGTCGCGGATCTTGCCGATCGCGGAGGGGATGAAGGCCTGGCCGCCGAAGCCGGGATTGACCGACATCACCAGCACGAGATCGACCAGGTCGAGGACGTATTCGAGCGCGCTGATCGGCGTGCCCGGGTTGAGCGACACGCCCGCCTTCTTGCCGAGGCCGCGAATGGCCTGGAGCGAACGGTGCAGATGGGGACCTGCCTCCGCATGCACCGTGATGTGGTCGCAGCCGGCTTTCGCGAAAGCCTCAAGATAGGGGTCGCAGGGCGAGATCATCAGGTGCGCGTCGAAGATCTTCTTCGTATGCGGGCGCATCGCCTTGATGACCTCGGGACCGTAGGAGATGTTGGGAACGAAGTGTCCATCCATCACATCGAGATGGATCCAGTCGGCGCCTGCCGCGTCCACCGCGCGCACCTCCTCGCCGAGCCTTGAGAAGTCCGAGGCGAGGATCGAGGGCGCGATGGCCAGGGGACGGGGGGCGAAAGCTTGGGTCATGGCGCGTTTTCCGGGTGGCGGCCGAAGAAGAATGGCCTCGCCTAACATGGGCCTCTGCGGCGGGCAATGCAGGGGGAGGCTGCTTCCTGTGGGCGGAAATTTCTGCCGCGACCGGCACGAATTGCCGGTGTTCCCGGGCTGTGCAAGGCGCAGCGAAGGCGGATTTTGTTGAGCTTTTGACGCTGGCACGACGCTTGCTGACGTCGTTCGGAACATTGGCCGCGGCATGCCGCATCGGGTTGGAGTTGTGCAATGTTGTTTGCCCTTGGCGCGGTATCGAGTGCGCTCGACGCGATCCAGTCGTTGACGAACTCGAAGTCGTCATCGGCAACGCAGAAGGCCGGATCGACGCATAAGACCGGATCTCCGCAAGGCGCGACCAACCCGTTCGCGATCGACAGCAGCAGCATGACGTCCTCGTTGGTCGGCTCAGGCAGTCCGCCACAGATCGCGCCGGCGACCATGACGGCGCTGCTCGCCGCGCAGAGTCAGTCGACCGATGGTGCGAGCGGCGCGACCAGTTCGACCTCATCGGCGCCCTCGACCTCGAAGGGCCGGCAGGCGGCGCTGAAAGATCTGTTCTCGCAGATCGATGCGGACGGCGACGGCAAGATCACGAAGGCCGAGTTCGAGGACGCGCTCAGTGCCGGCGGCACCAATCTCGCACAGGCCGATGACGTGTTCTCGAAGATGGATGCGAATTCGGATGACAGCATCAACCTCGGCGAAATGACGAAGGCGCTGACGAGCGGCCATGGCCGCCATCAGGCGCAAAGCGCCGGCGGATCGGGCGATGCGGCAGGCGGCGGATCGGAATCCTCGAAGGCAAGCAGAGGATCGACCTCGACGACGACGACCAATGCCGATGGCTCGACCATCACCACCGTCACCTATGCGGACGGCTTCAAGATGTCGACGACGGTCCCTGGCGCGTCCCGCTCGTCAACCGCGAATAGTGGCGGCAATTCGCCGTATGACTGGTTCGGGCAGATGATGCAGCGCCAGGCGCAGGCCGCGTCCACCGCTTCTTCGACGTCAATGAGCGTGTGAGCGGGATCCAGGCTACAGCATGATCTGGGAAAGCGTGCAGCGGTTGTCCGAATAGATCATGCTCAACCAATAACCCAAAGCGCAATGACGTTCATCCTGATCTCATCGCGCTTTAGCCTACGTAGTCGTGGGTAGTGTCACGATAGGCATACCGATCGCGGATTTCGCGGTTGAAGAACGATCCCTTTGAGCGGGCCTGACTGAACGCGGCCGCGACCTCGGCCGGAACGTCCTCGTAGACATACAGGCGACCGCTGACGAAAGTCACCTTCAGCTCACGCGTATCGGGCGCATAGCGAAAGAAGCGGATCACTGACGACGGCATGACGGTGCACCTTGGCTCCGTCGGAATAACGCCATGTCAGGCGTTTCGTTGCTCTCCGAAGCGATCGTTCCACGCCGGCTGCGCCCCGGCGAACGGCAGGGCCGTCGCGCCGTAAACGCCGCGGGCGATGGCACGCGCGACCACGTTGGCTGCGACCGTGCCGAGTTCGGTGAGGCCGACCAGCGGCTCGATCGGCTTCACGCAGGTCGCGGCGGCGAACAGCACGTCGCCGTCGGTCGGCGCATGCACCGGATAGATCGCGCGGGCAAAGCCGGTATGCGCGATCATCGCCAGCCGCTTGGCCTGGGGCTTGGTCAGCACCGCGTCGGTGACGACGACGCCGATCGTGGTGTTTTCGCGCGCGCTCGCGGCAGGACCGCCCTTGATGCGCATGCGGAGCATGTCGTCGGTGAACTTGTCCGGCAGGCCGCGTCCGCCGAATTCGCCGTCCACCTCGAACGGCGCCGCCCAGAACCACGGTCCGTTGCCGACGGTGACGCTGCCCACCGCGTTGACGGCGACGATCGCCGCGACCTTGACACCGTCGGGCGTCAGCGCCGAGGCCGAGCCCAGCCCGCCCTTGAACGTTGCGGTGGTGGCACCGAGGCCGGCGCCGACGCTGCCGAGCGCGAAGTCCGTGCCAGCGGCGGCTGCCGCGGCGTAGCCGAGCTCGCGATAGGGCGAGAAGCGTCCCCAGGCCTTGTCGCCGCCGTTGAGGAGATCGAACAGGATCGCGCCCGGCACGATCGGGATCAGCGCTTCGCGAACCCGGTGGCCGCGGCCCTGCTCGGCGAGCCAGGCCTGCACGCCGCCGCCGGTATCGAGGCCAAAGGCGGAACCGCCCGACAGCGCGATGGCGTCGATGCGCTCGACGGTGTTGGCAAGATCGAGCAATGCGTCCTCGCGTGTGCCGGGTCCGCCGCCGCGAACGTCGATCGCGGCGATCGCGGGAGAATCGAAGATGACCGCGGTCGCGCCAGAGGCGACTTTTGCGTCTTCGGCATGGCCGACGCGGACGCCGGCAACGTCGGTGAGGAGATTCTTCAAACTGGCCTCGCGAGCTGAGAGGAGTTCGCCTCTGCGATAGCGCAGAGACGTCGCAGGCTCAACTGGCGAGGGCCGCCCTGAGCATCTTGGCGAGCTCGGATTTGCGGTAGGGCTTGGCCAGCAGCAGCACGCCGGAATCGAGCCGGCCGTGATGGACGATGGCGTTCTCGGTGTAGCCCGAGGTGAATAGCGTCTTCAGGTCGGGGCGGCGCTTCTGCGCTTCGTCGGCAAGCTGGCGGCCGTTCATGTTGCCTGGCATGATGATGTCGGTGAAAAGCAGGTCGATGGTCTTGTCGTTGTCGATAATGGTGAGGGCCTCGGCGCCGTTGGCGGCCTCGAGCGCGGTATAGCCGAGGCTCCTGACCTGCGTCACAACATATTGCCGCACCAGGGCGTCGTCCTCGACGATCAGGATCTTCTCATTGCCGCCGGCGATCGGCGCATTCTGGAGCGCCTCGAACGCGGTCTCCTGCACCCCGGTCGAGCGCGGCAGGTAGATCTTCACGCTCGTGCCGTGGCCTTGCTCGCTGTAGATTTTGATGTGGCCGCCCGACTGCTTGACGAAGCCGAACACCATGCTCAAGCCCAGGCCGGTGCCCTTGCCAACCTCCTTGGTGGTGAAGAAGGGATCGAATACCCGGTCGATCAGGTCCGGCGGAATTCCGGTGCCGGTGTCGCTGACGGCGATCATCACGTAATTGCCGGCGACCACGTCGGGATTCATACTGGCATAGCCGTCGTCGAGGAAGATGTTGCGCGTCTCCAGCACCAAGGTGCCGCCGTCGGGCATGGCATCGCGCGCGTTCAATGCGAGATTCAGGATCGCGGTGGAGAGCTGGCCCGGATCGACCAGCGCGGGCCAGGCGTCCTCGGTGAGCTGCGGCAAGATCGTGATCTGCTCGCCCAGGGTCGGATGCAGCAGCTTGGCAGCTTCGAGCACCAGTGCATTAACGTCGATCTCGCGCGGCTGGAGCGGCTGCTTGCGTGCGAAGGCGAGCAGGTGCTTGGTCAGTTGCGCGCCGCGTTCAGCCGCATCGTCGATCAACTTGGTGATGGCGGCAAGCTCCGGCCTGTCGGCGACGGCGTCGCTGAGAATGCCGATCGTGCCCGTGATGACGGTCAGCACGTTGTTGAAGTCGTGAGCGACGCCGCCGGTCAACTGGCCGATCGAATCCATCTTCTGGACCTGCCGGAGCTGGGCCTCGGCCGCCTGCTTGTCGGTGAGATCGCGGCCGATGAAGAAATGGCGTTTCACCGGCTCCGACCAGGTGCCCATCCAGTTCAGCGTGACCTCGTGACCGTCGTAATGGTAGTAGCGCGCCTCGAAGCTGCGCTTGACCGCGCCACGCCGGGCTGCGCGCATCTCGCTCCGCGTCTTCTCCAGATCGTCAGGATGGATGAACTCGGTCGCGCTGTGCCCGACCATGTCCTCGGGGCTGTAGCCGAGAATGTTCTTCACGCTCGGGCTGACCTGGACGAAATTGCCATAGCCGTCGGTGACCAGGATCAGGTCCTGCGATGTCTCGAAGATGCGCTGGCGTTCTTCAGTCTCGCGGCGAAGCTTCTCTCTCGCCTGCTTCTCTTCGGTAATGTCGTGGGCGATCTTGGAGGCGCCGATGATCTCGCCCTGATCTGTGCGCAGGGGAGAGATATTCAGGACGACGTCGAGTGGGCGTCCGTCTTTTCGGATGCGGACCGTCTCGTGCTGGGCGATCGACTCGTTGCTGGCGACCCGGTTGAGGATGCTCCTGACTTCGCCCTTGCGGTCCGGCGGCACGATGATGTCGATTGGCTGGCCGACGGCTTCCGCAGCGGAATAGCCGAACAGATGCTCGGCGGCCTTGTTCCAGCCGGTGATGATGCCGTCGAGCGTTTTCGTGATGATGGCGTCGTTGGAGGACTCGATCACCGCGCCATATAGCGCGAGGCGCTTGCCGTAATAGTCGCGTTCCGAAGCCGATTGCTGGCGCAACCTGCCGACGAGGCCCATCGTGTGCGCCTGAAGACGGACATTCTCGATGAGGAGCACCGCGAGCACGAAGGTCGCTGCGGCGAGGCCGTAGAGCCGGCCGGCATAGAAGCCGAGGTCGAAGCGCGCGACGTTGACGATCGCCGACAGCGCGATGTCGAACAGCCAGGCGCACATGACGACCATGAGCCAGACGTCGATGACCGTATGCGGTCTGCGGAACCAGAGCGAGACAAGCGCGGCAAAACTCAGCGACCACACGAAGGACACGACGCCGATCATGGTCGGCGTGTAGTGGCCGTCGCGCAGCAGGACCGGCAACAGATCGTGTTGCGCGGTGACGATCCAGGTGCAGACGGCCATCGCGACGATGATTCCGAGCACGCAGGCATAGATCGCACTGCTCGTCGCACCCCGGAGCCGGGAGCCTCCGTCCTTTTCCTTCAGCCAGGCATAGCCCAGCACGCATAGCGGGAAGACGCCGTGCCAGATCATGTAGAGCCAGACCGTGGTTTGCCGGCCCGCGCCGAAGAGCCCGGTTGGTGTGAACAGGCCGGGGAAGGTGAGGGCATGGACCAGTGCCGCTGCGGCGGTGAAGAGATAACCGGTCGCGAGCCATAGCAATGCACGAGTCCGCAAGACTGCGAATTGCGAGAGCAGCAGCACTGCCGTGACGATGTCGCTGATGGCGAGCGCCGATTGGTAACTCGCGACGAAGGCGGGGACCGGCAGTAGCGGGATACCCGCGAAGGGTACAGCCGCTGCGAACAGGATCGAGGACACGCCGACAATCGTCAATGCCGCAGCGCGGTCGGTCGAGGTGGCCGGCAGGGTCGAAAGAAATGTGCTTCGGTCGATCGTTGCAGGCACGTCCACCTCTCGCAGGTCGATTTTGAGCTGGTCGGTCTTCAGCAGGGTCTTGAGCATCTCCGCTAGTCTCATTCGACTGCGAGCCCGTTCATGGTAGCGGGTTCTGGCGCTCATCGTGAACGGAACCGGCTTACGACTCAACCGACGATTACAGCTTACTTAATTCTGGTGAGAACGCGGAGCAGGGATCGGTAAGATGGGCTTTACTGGACGGTGTCATAATGCCCCTCCGCCGCGGCGGGTTCCAGGTTTAAATCAGGCGATCTGATTTCGATATCGAGAGTTGTCCCATGCCCCGCGTTCTCGTCATCGACGACCAAAAGGACGTCCGCGCGATGGTCGCGATCGTGCTTCGGGTCAATGGTTTCGAGGTCGTGGAGGCCAAAAGCGGTGCGGCGGGGCTGAAAGCCTTCGCGGAAAGCCCCTTTGACGGGGCGATCGTCGACATCTTCCTCGGTGATACCAACGGCCTGGATGTCATCGCGGCCCTGCGCGAGCGCGCGCCTGCGCTCCCCGTCATTGCGGTGTCCGGAATGACGACGCTCGATTTCATGGACCAATCGCCCCACCTCGCCAATGTGGTCTGCCTGCAAAAGCCGTTTCGACCGAATGATCTCCTGCAAGCTCTGCGAAAGGCCGAGGCGGCGCCGAGCGGCGAGCTGCCGGCCGCGGTCTGACCTCACGCAAGAAGAACGCCCCGGGGCGAGCCGGGGCGTGGTGATGATTGGTCGGTCTGAGGCCACTCTAGCGGGGTTAGGTGCCGTTGCCCCTGATCTCGACGTAACCGCCCTTGGCATCCCATTTGTAGACGACGTAGTCGATCTGCTTGATGTCGCCCTTGGCGTCATACTCGATCGGGCCGATCACGGTGTCCCACTTGCCGGCCTTGATCGTCTCCATGACCTTCTTGGCGTCGGTGGTGCCGGCCTTCTTGGCCGCCTGCGACCAGACCTGCATCGCCGCGTAGGTGTAGAGCGTATAGCCCTCGGGATCGATGCCCTTGGCCTTGAACGCCTCGACGATCTTCTTCGCCGTCGGCTTATTGCGCGGATCGGGGCCGAAGGTGAACAGCGTGCCTTCGCCGGCCGGACCGGTGATGGAGGCGTACTCCTTGTCGGCGAGCGCGTCGCCGGCCATTAGCACGGTCTTGAGGCCCTGATCGCGCATCTGACGCAGGATCAGGCCGCTCTCCTGATGATAGCCGCCGACATAGACGAGATCGATGTTGTCACGCTTCAGGCGCGAGACGATGGCGTTGAAGTCTTTGTCACCCTTGTTGTAGGACTCGTACATCTTCTCGGTGATGCCGGCCTTGTTGAGCGCCTTCTTGGTCTCGTCGGCAAGACCCTTGCCGTAGGTGGTCTTGTCGTTGAGGATCGCGATGTTCTTGCCCTTGTAATTCTTGGCGATGTATTGCGCCGCGATCAGGCCTTGCTGGTCGTCGCGGCCGCAGACGCGCGCCACGTTCCAGAGCTTGCGCTCGGTGAACAGCGGGTTGGTCGAGGCCGGCGTGATCTGGAGCACGTTGCCGTCGGCATAGGCCTCCGAAGCGGGAATCGACGAGGACGAGCAATAATGCCCGGCCACGAACGGGATTTTCGCGCCGGCGATCTTCTCGGCGATCGAGCGCGCCTGCTTCGGATCGCAAGCGTCGTCCTCGACGGACAGGGCCAGCTTCTTGCCGTTGAGACCGCCGGCGGCGTTGATGTCGGCCACGGCCATCTCGGCGCCATTCTTCATCTGGCGGCCGAAGGCGGACTCGCCGCCGGTCATCGGGCCTGCGACTGCGACGGTGACATCCTGCGCGAATGCCGCGCTCGAGAGCGCGAGCGATGCGCCGAATGCCAGGCCGATGAGCTTCAGTGATTTCATGAGATACCTCGCGGGTGGTCGCCTGTGGAAGTTGCCGGGCTTGCCCGGTTCAAACCGGCGCCATTCTCGAATGAATTTGAGGAGAAGTCACCGGCAAAATACGGGCATCGGCGGAGATATCTCGCCACATTCGGCCCGCACGTGGGTCGGCCCTTGTCCGGCTTCGGCGGGCGTCAGCCGCGCCGGCCGCCTTCGAGGTAGGCGGCGCGAATCTCGGGGCGCTGCAACAACTCGGCGCCGGTCCCGGCCAAGGTGATCAGGCCATTGACCATGACATAGCCGCGATGGGCGAGCTTGAGCGCATGGTTGGCGTTCTGCTCGACGATCAGAACGGTCAGACCATCCTGCCGGTTCAGGGTGCGGATCGCATCGAAAATCTGACGGGCGATCAACGGAGCCAACCCGAGCGAGGGCTCGTCGAGCAGGAGCAGGCGGGGGCGGCTCATCAGCGCGCGGCCAATTGCCAGCATCTGCTGCTCGCCACCGGACAGGGTTCCACCGCGCTGGGCATAGCGTTCCTTTAGCCGCGGAAACAGCGTGAACACGCGCTGGAGCGTCACCTCGCGCTCCACATCCGTGCATTCGGTGGCATCCGCTCCCATCTGAAGGTTTTCCGCAACGCTCATGCGCGGGAAGATGCGGCGGCCTTCCGGCGATTGCGCGATGCGCAAATGCGCGATCTCGTGGGTGGGAACGTCGGTGATATCGCGGCCTTCGTACAGGATCTGGCCGGCACGGGCGCGCGGCTTGCCGAAGATCGTCATCATCAGCGTCGACTTGCCGGCGCCGTTGGCGCCGATCAGGGCAACGATCTCGCCGGCATTGATCTCGACATCGACGCCCTTCAGCGCCTCGATCTTGCCGTAGGCGGCGCGAAGGCTGCGGATCGCGAGCAGGGGATTGGGCGCAGACGTCACGTCCCGCCCTCCATCACGGCCACCGCCTCGTCCTCGTCGGCGCCGAGATAGGCGGCGATCACCTTGGGATCGTCGCGGACGTCGCGCGGAGAGCCTTCCGCAATCTTGACGCCATGGTCCATCACCACGATGTGGTCGGAGATTTCCATCACCACCGACATGTCGTGCTCGATCAGCAGGATCGAGGTGCCGAGCTCGTTGCGGATCGAGAGCAGGAGCTCGCTCAAGGCCGCGCTCTCGCGTGCATTGAGGCCAGCGGCGGGCTCGTCCAGGCACAATAGCGCGGGCTCGGTGCACATCGCGCGGGCGATCTCGAGCCGGCGCTGGTCGCCATAGGCGAAATTGCCGGCAGCGTCGTCGGCGCGCTCGAGCAGGTTGACCCGTTGGAGCCACTCGGTGGCGAGATCAATCGCGCGCTTTTCGGCGTCGCGGTAGGCGGGCACGCCGAGGAGACCGAGGAGGGTGAAGCCGGAGGCGCGCATCAGCGCGTTGTGCTGCGCCACCATCAGGTTCTCCAGCGCGGTCATGCCGGGAAACAGGCGGATGTTCTGAAAGGTGCGCGCCACCTTGGCCTGCTTGGCGATGCGGAAATCGTTCAGGCTCTCCAGTGCGATCAGCTTGCCGTCGTCATGCTTCAGGCGGATGCTGCCGCCGCTCGGCTTGTAGAAGCCGGTGATGCAGTTGAAGACGGTGGTCTTGCCGGCGCCGTTCGGGCCGATCAATGCGGTAATCTTCTTCCGCTCCGCCGAGAGCGACAGGTCCTGCACGGCGACGATGCCGCCGAAGCGCATCGTGAGCCGGTCGACGCTGAGAATCTGGTCGCGGCTCATCCGTGCCCTTCCTTGACGAGATCGGAGGAGATCGCATGCGCCTTGGTCAGATACACGGTGGGGGCGCGATGGCCGATCAGGCCGCGCGGCCGCCAGATCATGATGAGCACCATCGCCATGCCGAACACCAGCATGCGGTAAGTCTCAAGGCTGCGGAACAGCTCGAAGCCGCCGATCATGGCGAGCGCCGCGAGCGCAACGCCGAGCTGCGACCCCATGCCACCGAGCACGACGATGGCGAGCACCAGCGCCGATTCCTGGAAGGTGAAGGATTCCGGGCTGATGAAGCCCTGGCGCGTGGCGAAGAACGCGCCGGCGAAGCCGCCGAACATGGCGCCCGTCGCAAATGCCGTGAGCTTGGTGGTCGTGGTGTTGATGCCGAGCGCGCGGCAGGCGACCTCGTCCTCGCGCAAGGCTTCCCAGGCCCGCCCGATCGGCAGGCGGCGCAGGCGAATCGTGACCCAGTTGGTGAGAAGCGCCAGCGCCAGGATCAGATAGAACAGGAAGACGATGCGGTGGGTCGGCGAATATTCGATGCCGAGCTTGGCAGCTAGCCCGTCGTCGCTGTTGTCGAGCGGGATGCCGAAGAAGGAGGGCCGGGGAATGCCCGAGACGCCGTTGGGACCGCCGGTGAGCTCCTGCCAATTGATGATGACGAGGCGGATGATCTCGCCGAAGGCGAGTGTCACGATCGCGAGATAGTCGCCGCGCAGGCGCAGGACGGGGAAGCCGAGCAGCACGCCCCAGAATGCGGCGAGGATGCCGGCGAGCGGCAGGCAGATCCAGAACGACCAGCCGAAATTGGTGGCGAGCAGCCCGTAGGAATAGGCGCCGACGGCATAGAAGGCGACGTAGCCGAGATCGAGCAGGCCGGCGAGGCCGACCACGACGTTCAACCCCCAGCCCAGCATGACATAGGTGAGCACGAGGATCGCGAGGTCGAGGATGTAGCGCTGGTTATAGAAGATCACGGGCACCAGCAGCGTGAAGATCAGGAGCGCCGGCGCGAGGTAGCGGCCGATGAAGGATATGCCGCTCTGCACCGCCGGAGGTACCAGCTTCTCGGCACCGCTCGAGCCGATCCATTGCCGCAATAGCTCCATCACGATCGAGCCGCCGAACACCACGGCGACGAGGGAGGCGACCTCGCCGAATCGCGTCCAATAGGTGAGCTGGCCGGAGGATCCTGCCTCGGTGCGCACGCCGACCATCAGCGAGAACAGCACCAGCGCGATTAGCGCGCTAAGGAAGGATTTCTTCAAAATGTAGGAGATGCCTGCTGGGCGATGGTCGGACATGGTCGAGGGAGTTGTCACGCGGGCCGGTCCGTCAGACTTTTTCGACTTCGGGACGGCCGAGCAGGCCGGTCGGCATGAAGATCAGCACGACAATCAGAATCGAGAACGCGGCGACGTCCTTGTACTCCACCGAGAAATAGGCCGACCAGAACGTCTCGATCAGGCCGATCGCAAGTCCGCCGAGCATGGCGCCGGGCAGCGAGCCGATGCCGCCGAGCACGGCGGCGGTGAAGGCCTTGATGCCGGCGACGAAGCCCATGAAGAAATCCACCAGGCCATAATAGAGCAGGTACATCAGGCCTGCGACCGCGGCGAGCGCGGCGCCGATCACGAAGGTCATGGAGATGGTGCGGTCGACGTCGACGCCGAGCAGCGCCGCCATGGTCTGGTCCTGTTCGCAGGCGCGCATGTCGCGTCCGAGCCGGGTGCGTGACACCAGCCAGGTGAAGATCGCCAACAGCACGATGGTGGTGATGACCACCATGATCTGGATGTTGGAAAGCTGGATGACGAAGCCGTCCGGGCTCTCATGCAGCGTGTAGCCGCCGGTGATGAAAGGCGGGATCGGCTTGACGCGCGCGCCTTGCGCCACCTGCGAGTAGTTGGTCAGCACGAAGGACATACCAATCGCCGACAGCATCGGGGCGAGGCGGAAGGAATGACGCAGCGGCCGGTAGGCGATGCGCTCGATGGTCCAGCCGTAGAGCGCGGTGATCGCCATCGAGACCAGCAGAACCACGAGCAGGATCACCGGGATTGCGGTGAGGCCGAGCGAGATCAGAATCAGGAAGGTAATCAGCGCAATGAAGCCGCCGATCATGAAGACGTCGCCATGGGCGAAGTTGATCATGCCGACGATGCCGTAGACCATCGTGTATCCGATCGCGATCAGGCCGTAAATCGAGCCCAGGACGAGACCGTTGATGAGCTGCTGGGCGAAATAATCCATGGGCTGCCGTTACCAAACCTGACGCGGCTCAAAGGGAGCTCTTCGAGAGAGAGGTCGCAAGTTCTCCTCGGGCCCCGGCAGCCCTTGAGCATTCTTCCAGTTTTGTAACAGGAGGGAACTGGACGCTGCAACTGGCCAGATGTCGACATCCAGGCTTGTACAGAGGTCATTTTCGCCTTCGGTTCCCTCGAACCGCGAGGAATCGGGTTCCTGAGCAACCAAAATGGAGCGTGGCCGTTGTCTCGCCTCTGACGTCCAACAAGGGAGTTCCCCCGAATGACGAAGCAGCAGAACCAGAATCCGGGTCAGCAGAGTCAGAACCCCGGCCAGCGCACGCCTCAGCAACAGCAGGGCGGCGGCCAGAAACCCGGACAGCAGCAGCAGGATCCGATGCGCCAGGGCGACCGGCCCGGTCAGCAACAGGGTCAGGACAAGTAGTTTGGGAGCCCAGACGTGAAGAGGGGCCCTGCCGTAAGGCGGGGCCTTTTTTGTGGGCGCCCGGTCCGCCGGGCGGTTAAGGTAAACAAAGGGTTTAAATTGCCGCCACAGTCTGATGCGAGTTAGCTCCGGCAAAGCCATTGCCTTCCGTTGAGGGCTTTCGGCAAGCAAGCGGGAAGCGGCATGTTCAGGAATTGGCGGATCGGCTCGGTCAACGGCGCGCTGCTGGCGGCCTACTTCATCCCGGCCTGGACGCTGGTGGCCTTCAACATCATGGTCGCACCGGTGCACGGCCTCTACGAGCGGCCGAGCGTCGCGGTCGCCCTGTTCCTCAGCGACCATCTCGACATGGCGGGGATGAGCACGGTGCGGGCCGCCTGGCTGCTGGCCCTGGGACGGCTGACCGTCGTGGCGTTCTTTCTGATCTATCTCGCGCTGCTCTGCATCCGCCGCACGCGGAAGAATGGCGGCAGTGACGAGGCGCTCGGCATTGCCCTGGCGATCGGCAGTCTGATCTCGTTTGCCAGCATGGTGATGGCCTCGAAGGTCGGCGAGATGGCCGCGCTCCGGCTGCACGCGACCGAGCTTCTGCTTCTGCTCGGCGCGGCCATCGTCGTGGTGATCGAGAAGCCGGCGGCAGCGCCGAAGACCGTCGAGATCGCCGCTCCCCTAGGTCTTGAGCAGGCCGAGCTCCTGCACAATCGCTGAGGCTTCCTTCACGGCGTGGTTCGCCGCCGGAACGCCGCAATAGATCGCCTGCTGCAGCAGGATCTCCTTGATGTCGTCGGGCGTGAAGCCGCCTTCGGCGAGCGCCGCGCGCACGTGCAGGCGGAATTCGTCCCATTGCCCGAGCGCGACCATGGTGCCGATCACCAGCACCCGTCGCGTGCGCTCGTCGAAATGCGGCCGCGTCCAGATCTCGCCCCAGGCGTAGCCGGTGATCAGGTCCTGGAAGTCGGTGTTGAAGGCGTTGCGGTTCGCGATCGACTTGTCGACCCAGGCATTGCCCAGTACTTTTCGGCGTACATTCATGCCGGCATCGCGGCGGTTTTGGTCGTCCATATCTATCCTCCTCTCTGTCATTGCGAGCGAAGCGAAGCAATCCAGAATCTTTCCGCAGACGGCAGTCTGGATTGCTTCGCTGCGCTCGCAATGACGCGTGGTGAGATCAGCGCTGCGTCAAAAATCCTACCACCGCATCTGTAAACGCGTGCGGCTGCTCGACGTTAGAAATGTGGGCGGCATCGATGATGGTCATGCTGGCGCCGGGAATGTTCGAGCGGATCAGCTCGCCCGCCGAGATCGGCGTCGCCATGTCATGGCGGCCGGCGATCACCAGCGTCGGGCTCTTGATCTTGGGAAGCAGCGCGCGCTGGTCCAGCGTCGACAGCGCCTCGCAGCAGGCGAGATAGCCCTCGACGGGCGAGGCAAGCAGCATCGACTTCATCTTCGCGGTGATCTCGGGCTCGCGCTCGCGGAAATCCTGGGTCAGCCAGCCCGCAAGCACGGCATCGGCGACCGCCGCGATGCCGCCCTTCTTCACAGCGTCGATGCGTTCCAGCCATTTGGTCGGTTCGGCATAATAGCAGGAGGTGTTGGCGAGGATGATCTTACCGAAGCGTTCCGGCGCGTTCGCGCCCAGCCATTGTCCGACCATGCCGCCCATCGACAGGCCGCACCAATGCACCTTCTCGATGTTGAGATCGTCGAGGATCGCGAGCACGTCGCGGCCGAAGCGCTCCATCGTGTAGGGACCGGGCGGAACGTTGGACTTGCCGTGGCCGCGGCGGTCGTAGCGGATGACGCGGAACACCTGCGTCAGCGCCTTCATCTGCGGCTCCCACATTTGCAGCGTGCAGCCCAGCGAATTGGAGAGCATCAAGGTCGGTCCGCCGTCGCGGCCCTCGACCGAGACGTTGAGCAGGCAACCGTCGGCATCGATCATGGGCATGCGGCGTCTCCGTCGGATTCGCGGTTCTTATTCGCGATCGAGGCTGTCGAGCAGCCGGTCGATCAGGGCTTGGGAAGCTCCTTGATAGGCCATCGGCTCGAACAATGCCGCAATTTTTTCCGGCGGCAGATGAGCGGTAACAAGCGAATCAGCCGACAGTACCTCGCGCAGATGCTTCTTCTCGGCGACCGCGCGCTTGCTGGCGGCCTCGACGAGATGATGCGCATCGCTCTTGCCGATCGTCTCTGCCAGCGCAAAGGTGACCGCTTCCGCCATGATCAAGCCGTGCGTCGCATCGAGATTGCTGCGCATGCGCGCGGTGTCGACGTCAAGGCCCTCGGCGATGTCAACGACGGCGGCAAGCGCGCCCGAGGTGACCAGCATCAATTGCGGCAGCGTCGGCCATTCCGCGTGCCAGGGGCCGGCGCTGCGTTCGTGGTCCTGCACTTGCGCGGCAAAAATCGTCGCGGCGAGTTGCGGGGCCATGGTCGCAGCGCCAAGCGCGCTGGCGGCGGCGACTGGGTTGCGCTTGTGCGGCATAGTCGAGGAGCCGCCGCGGCCTTCGCCGGCGGGTTCGAACGCTTCGGCGACGTCGGTCTGCATCAGCAGCGAGACGTCGCGGGCGATCTTGCCGCAACTGCCGGCGAGAATCGCAAGGCAGGACGCCGCCTCCGCGATGCGGTCGCGATGGGTGTGCCAGGGCGCATCCGGCAATGGCAGGTTCAGCTCCTGCGCCAGCCGCTCTGCAACAGCTAGTCCCTTGTCGCCGAGCGCGGCGAGCGTGCCGGCGGCGCCGCCGAATTGCAGCGCGAGACCCTCGCGGGAGAGCCGCCTGAGGCGGCAGCGGCTGCGGGCAAGGCTTGCGGCGTATTCGGCAGCCTTCAGCCCGAACGGCATCGGCAGCGCGTGCTGGAGCCAGGTGCGCGCGACCATCGCGGTGGCGCGATGGGCGCGCGCCAATGCGGCAAGACCCTTGATGGCGCGGCTGAGGTCGGCGTCCAACGCACCGATGCCCGCGCGCAGCGTGAGCATGGTCGCGGTGTCGATGACGTCCTGGCTGGTCGCGCCCCAATGCACGTAACGCGCGGCCTCCGCATCGGCCCTGCCGACATTGGCGGTCAGCGCCTTGACCAGGGGAATCGCGAGATTGCCTGATCGCGTCGCGGCCTCGGCCAGGGCTGCCATATCAAAGGCATCAGCCTTGCAGGCGGACGCGATCGACTCCACCGCGGATGGGGGAATCACACCTGTGGCGGCTTCGGCCCGTGCCAGAGCTGCCTCGAAATCGAGCATGTTCTGGAGGGTCGACCGATCGTCGCAGACCGCGCGCATGGCTGCGCTTGACAGCATCGGCGCGAGCAGGGGGGAGAGGGATGTGCTCATATTGTGCGGGACCTAACCACCATGGCCCGCCTGTGCCAATCCCAAACCATCGGCGCAAGCTTTTTGCAGTTGCGAATATGCATTGCACGTGACCGGGGGCCGCCCTTTCCTTTACGGCCTCCGTGCGTTACTTGAGCAGCATTATAGTTGTGCGATCCGGGAGGCACCCATGGCCATGACGATGAACGGCGAAGTTCAGCTTGCGGCGCCGCGCGAGGCCGTGTGGGACAAGCTCAACGACCCCGAGGTGCTGAAGGCCTGCATCCCCGGCTGCGAGGAGCTGGAGAAGACCGACGACGGCGGCTTTCGCGCAACGGCGAAAATGAAGGTTGGCCCGGTGTCCGCGCGCTTCAAGGGCAAAGTCATGCTCTCCGATCTCGACCCGCCCAACGGCTACAAGATCTCCGGTGAGGGTGAGGGTGGGGTGGCCGGCTTCGCTAAGGGCGGCGCGGCCGTCAGGCTCGCGGAGAAGGACGGCGGCACACTGCTCTCCTACGACGTCGAGGCGCAGATCGGCGGCAAGTTGGCGCAGCTCGGCCAGCGCCTGATCAACGGCGCCGCCAAGAAGCTGGCCGACGAATTTTTCGCGAACTTCGCCAAGGCGGTACAGGGCTAAAGGCTATCGCCTTTGGACATGGCGCCTTGCGTCCGGGGCGATGTTGCTCCCGGGCATAATGGCCCATATGATGGGTCGGAATAATTATAAGAACCGCTTCGATGGGACCCGTCGGGGCGCTGATAGAGAGTGCTTATGGCAAAAATCTCCCTCATCGTGAACGGCAATCCAGTCACGGCCAATGTCGATCCCCGCACCCTCCTGGTGCAGTTCCTGCGCGAGAATCTGCGGCTGACCGGGACCCATGTCGGCTGCGACACCTCGCAGTGCGGCGCCTGCGTCGTGCATCTCGATGGCAAGGCCGTGAAGTCCTGCACCACGCTGGCGGTGATGGCCGATGGCCACGAGGTCAAGACGATCGAGGGGCTCGCCGCGGATGGCGCGCCGTTGCATCCGATGCAGGAGGCCTTCCGCGAGCATCATGGCCTGCAGTGCGGCTTCTGCACGCCCGGCATGATCATGACCGCGATCGACATCGTGCATCGCAAGGGCCATGAGCTCGACGACCACACTATCCGCGAAGAGCTGGAAGGCAATCTCTGCCGCTGCACCGGCTATCAGAACATCGTCGCCTCGATCACCGCCGGTGCGAAGGCGATGGCCAAATCCGATCTCGCGTAGACCGCGCGCGCATTCCGCGATCAGGACACACCCATGTATGAATTCAAATATCATCGCCCCGGCACCGTGCGCCAGGCGGCCAATCTCCTGGTGAAGAACGAAGACGCCAAGGTGATCGCCGGCGGCCACACGCTGATTCCCGTCATGAAGCAGCGCCTCGCCAGCCCGCCGCATCTGGTCGACCTCTCTCACATCGAGGGGCTCGACACGATCGAGATGAAGGGTCGCTCGCTGGTGATCGGAGCCACCGCCAAGCATGCCGAGGTCGCAAGCTCCCCGATCGTCGGCGAGGCGATCCCGGCGCTCGCCAGCCTTGCGGGTGGAATCGGCGATCCCGCCGTGCGTCACAAGGGCACGATCGGCGGCTCGCTCGCCAACAACGATCCGACCGCGGATTATCCGGCCGCCGTCCTCGCGTTAGGGGCGACCATCGTCACCAACAAGCGCCGCCTGAAGGCGGAAGAGTATTTCCAGGGCCTGTTCTCGACCGCGCTTGAAGCCGACGAGATCATCACCAAGGTGATGTTTCCGCTGCCGAAGAAGGCGGCCTATGTCAAATTCCGCAACCAGGCTTCGCGCTACGCGCTGGTCGGCGTGTTCGTGGCGCGGCGTCCGTCGGACGTGCGCGTCGCCGTCACCGGTGCCGGCTCCGAAGGCGTGTTCCGCGTCACCGCGTTCGAGGAGGCCCTGAAGAAGCGCTTCTCGTCGAAGGCGCTTGACGGCATCGTGATGCCGGCCGAAGGCCTCAACAGCGACATCCACGGCAGCGCCGAGTACCGTGCGCATCTCATCGGCGTGCTGACGCGCCGCGCCGTCGATGCCGCCAATGCCAAGGAATGAGCTGACCTCATTCCGCGGCCCAAACTGTCCCCGGTGAGGGCGTAGCGAGACTGGCTTTTTCATGACTTCAGCGGCCAATTCTTCCGGTGCTTTGCCGGCATCGGTCGATGCGATGCTCGAACTCCTGACCTCGTGTGGCTACCTCGCCGAGCGGTCGCTGGCCACGGTGACCTATCTCTCGCTGCGCATGGGCCGGCCGCTGTTCCTGGAAGGCGAGGCCGGCGTCGGCAAGACCGAGATCGCCAAGGTGCTTTCGGCGGCGCTGCGGCGGAAATTGATCCGCCTTCAGTGCTACGAGGGCCTTGACGTCTCCTCCGCGGTCTATGAGTGGAACAGCGCCGCGCAGATGATCGCGATCCGGATGGCGGAAGCGGCCGGCGACACTGATCGCGACCAGCTCTCGAGCGACATCTTCGCGGACCGTTACATGATCAAGCGGCCGCTCCTCCAGGCGCTGGAGCCCGACGTCGCCGGTCCGCCGGTGCTGCTGATCGATGAACTCGACCGCGCCGACGAGGCGTTCGAGGCGTACCTGCTCGAAATCCTCAGCGACTTCCAGGTGACGATCCCCGAATTTGGTACCGTGAGGGCGCCGCACCCGCCGATCGTCATCATCACCTCTAACCGCACCCGCGAGATCCACGACGCGCTGAAGCGGCGCTGTCTCTATCACTGGGTGGATTATCCCGCCGCCGAGCGCGAGCTCGCGATCGTCAAGACGCGCGTGCCCGGCATATCGGCGAAACTTTCGGAGCAGGTCGTGCGCTTCGTCCAGGCGCTGCGCAACCAGGACTTCTACAAGTCGCCGGGTGTCGCCGAGACCATCGATTGGGCCACCGCTTTGTCGGAGCTCGACGCCCGTTCGCTGACCCCGCAAGTGGTCGGCGATACGCTGGGCGCGCTGCTCAAATACCAGGACGACATCACCCGGATGCAGGGCGATGCCTTGCAGAAGGTGCTGAAGGACGCCACGAGCGAGTCGTAGGTCCGTCGTTCCGGGGCGCGACGCAGTCGCGAACCCGGAATCTCGCGCCGCAATCTCTGGATTCCGGGTTCGCCGCTTGAGCGGCACCCCGGAATGACGGAGAGAGGGATTAGACCATGGCTATCAACCATCTTGCCCCGGAGCAGACCGAGCAGTTCGCCGACAACATCGTCGGCTTTGCCCGCGCGCTGCGTGCGGCGGGGATGCCGGTGGGCCCAGGCGCCGTCATCGATGCGATGAGCGCGCTCCAGGTGATCGACATCGGCAGCCGCACCGATGTCTTCGCCACGCTTGAGGCCATCTTCGTCAAGCGCCACGAGCATGCGCTGATCTTCAAGCAGGCTTTCAACCTGTTCTTCCGCGCCTCTGAAGAGTGGAAGCATATGCTGGATTCGGTGCCGCTGCCGGAGCAGGCCAGGAAGAAGCCGCAGGCAGGCTCCCGCCGCGTGCAGGAGGCGATGTCGCAGCCGCGCATGACGGAGACGCCGCAGCACCAGGAGCAGGATCTGCGCCTGTCGGTCTCCGACAAGGAGATCCTCCAGAAGAAGGACTTTGCGCAGATGAGCGCGGCCGAGATCGCCGAGGCGCTTCGCGCCGTCGAGCGGATGCGGCTGCCGCAAGCCGAGCTCCTGACGCGCCGGCGCCGGCCCGATCCACGCGGGCTACGCCTCGACCTGCGCCGCACGCTCCGAGCATCTTTACGCACTGGCGGCGACATCATCGACATCCATCGCCTTGGACGGATCGAGAAGCCCGCGCCGATCGTTGCGCTGCTCGATATCTCGGGCTCGATGAACGAATACACCCGCCTATTCCTGCATTTCCTCCATGCCATCACCGATGCGCGCAAGCGCGTCTCGGTGTTCCTGTTCGGCACCCGGCTGACCAACGTCACCCGCGCGCTGCGCCAGCGCGACCCTGATGAGGCGCTGGCGAGCTGCTCGGCGTCGGTCGAGGATTGGGCCGGTGGCACGCGGATCTCTGCCTCGCTGCACAACTTCAACAAATTGTGGGCGCGGCGCGTGCTGAGCCAGGGTGCCATTGTGCTGCTCATCTCCGACGGGCTGGAGCGAGAGGCCGATTCCAAGCTGGCCTTCGAGATGGACCGGCTGCACCGATCCTGCCGGCGGCTGATCTGGCTGAACCCGCTGCTCCGGTTCGGCGGTTTCGAGGCCAAGGCGCAGGGCATCAAAATGATGCTCCCCCACGTTGACGAATTCCGCCCGGTACATAATTTGAGTTCGATCCAGGAGCTGATCACCACGCTCTCCCAGCCGCTGCCGCCGCATCACCGCAGCCTGATCCGCTCCGCAGCTTGAGAGGCCACCCATGCTCGATCGCGACGAGGATATTATGAAGGCGGCGGAGGACTGGCAGAAGGCGGGCCGTGGGGTTGCGCTCGCCACCGTCGTGGAGACCTGGGGCTCGGCGCCGCGTCCGGCGGGCTCGAGTCTCGTCATCAATGACGAGGGCACGTTCTTGGGCTCCGTCTCCGGCGGCTGCGTCGAGGGCGCCGTGGTCACCGAAGCCATGGACGTGATCGAGAGTGGCAAGCCCAAGATGCTGGAGTTTGGCGTGGCCGACGAGACCGCCTGGAATGTCGGGCTGTCCTGCGGCGGCACCATCCGCGTCTTCGTCGAGAAGGTCGGCTAGCCGTGAAGCTCGCGATCCTGCACGAACTCAACGCCGAGCGCGCCGCGCGCCGGCCGGTCATTCTGGTGACGGACACCGAAAGCGGCGAGCAGCGCCTGGTGAAGGCGAAGGACTTTGCCAAAGATCCGCTGCGCGCAGAGCTGGAAAAGCAGCTTCGCGCCGGCAAGAGCGCCAATGTCGAGGCCGGCGGCAAGAAGCTGTTCCTCAACGTCTATGCGCCGACTGCCAAGCTCGTCATCATCGGCGCGGTGCATATCAGCCAGGCCTTGGCGCCGCTGGCGCGCTCGCTCGGCTACGACGTCACTGTGATCGATCCACGCACGGCGTTTGCAAGCCCTGAGCGCTTCCCCGATATTCCGCTGATCGCCGAATGGCCCGACACTGCGCTGCCGCCGCTCAATGTCGATGCCTACACCGCCTTCGTCGCGGTAACGCACGATCCCAAGATCGACGATCCCGCGCTGCTGCACGCCTTCGAGCGCAATTGCTTCTACATCGGTGCGCTCGGCTCGCGCAAGACGCACGCCAAGCGGGGCGACCGGCTGCGGGCGCAGGGCGCGAAAGAAAGCGACATCGCGCGCATCCATGCGCCCATTGGCCTTGCGATCGGCGCGGTCTCGCCGGCCGAGATCGCGGTGGCGATCATGGCCGAGATCACGGCGGTGCTGCGCCTGCCTCCGAAAGAAAGAGAAGAAGCGGCATGAAGTTCGGCCCGGCGAGTCCGAGGGATGCGATCGGCGGGGTGACCGTCCACACCCTGCGCCAGGGACCGCTGGTGCTCAAGAAAGGCACGACGATCGGCCCCACCGAGGTCGAGACGCTGGAGCGCGCCGGCATCAAGCAGATTGTCGTGGTACGCATGGAGGCGGGCGACGTCTCCGAGGACGTTGCGGCCGCCAGCATCGCGCTTGCCGTCGGCGGCGAGGGCATCCATGTCGAGCGCGCCTTCACCGGCCGCGCCAATTTGTTCGCCGCGCGGGCGGGCGTGCTGGTGATCGACCGCGCCGCAGTCGACCGCATCAACAATGTCGACGAGGCCATCACCTTTGCCACGCTGCAGGCGTTCAAGCCGGTGGTCGAGGGCGAGATGGTCGGCACCGTCAAGATAATCCCGTTTGGCATCGGGGAGAGTTTGCGCGATGCCGCGGTGAAGGCCGCCGGCAAGGACGTTCTCAGAATCGCCCCTTACGTCGTCAAGCGCGTCGGCGTGGTCTCAACGCTGCTGCCGGGCCTGTCTTCCAAGGTGATCGACAAGACGCTGCGCGTCACTGCCGAGCGCCTTGCACCGGCCGGCGCCGGCATCGTCGCCGAGCGGCGGGTCCCGCATGAGGAGCAGGCGCTGTCGGCGGCGATCAAGGAGTTGCTCGAGCTGGGGGCTGAGCTCGTGATCGTGTTCGGCGCGTCCGCGATCGCTGATCGCCGCGACGTGATTCCGGCAGCCGTCACCGGCATCGGTGGTGAGATCGAGCATTTCGGCATGCCGGTCGATCCCGGCAATCTGCTGCTGATCGCCCGCGCTGGCGACGTCCCGGTGCTGGGCGCGCCCGGCTGCGCGCGCTCGCCGGTCGAGAACGGTTTTGACTGGGTGCTGATGCGGCTGCTCGCCGGCATCAAGGTGACGCGGTCCGAGCTGATGGGCATGGGCGTCGGCGGCCTCCTGATGGAGATCGTGACGCGGCCGCAGCCGCGCGCAAAACCCGAGACCGAGGGCAACAGTCAGGTCGCCGCCATCGTGCTGGCGGCGGGCCGCTCCACCCGGATGGGCGGACCGAACAAGCTGCTCGCGGAGTTCGAAGGCAAGAAGCTGGTGCGGATCGCCACCGAGCGGGCACTGGCCTCCCGGGCATCCGAGGTGATCGTCGTCACCGGCCACCAGGCCGAGCTGGTCGAGCAGGCGCTGCAAGGCCTGAAGGTCAAATTCGTCCGTAACCCGGATTTCGCCGGCGGCATCGCGAGCTCGGTCAAGGCCGGTATCGCGGCCGTGCCCGAGACCTGCGATGGCGCCGTGGTTTGTCTCGGCGACATGCCGCTGATCGACGCCGGCCTGATCGACCGCCTCATCTACGGCTTTGCGCCGGACCGCGGCAACCTCATTGTCGTGCCCGTCAGCGAGGGCCGCCGCGGCAACCCGGTGCTATGGTCGCGTCGCTTCTTTAAGGAGTTGATGACGCTCGACGGCGACGTTGGCGCGCGACACTTGATCGCCAAGCACACCGAAGCGGTGGCCGAAGTGCCCGTCGACGGCGAGAGCGCCTTCCTCGACATCGACACCCCGCAGGCACTGGAAGCGGCACGGCGCGGATGACAGTGTCGTAGCAACCCTCGCAAGTCGCCCATTTCAACCGCCCGTTCACCATCTGGAAACGACCGCCGCTTAGAGTCGCCTTCGCCTGCCTTGGGGGGAGGGGTTTTTCCATGGCTTCGAACGTCGTCGCGCGCCGTTGCGCGATGTTTTTCTTTGCTCTCTCGGTTTGTGTCTCCGGCGCCCGTCACATCACAGAAGCTCACGCCGCCGGTGCCATTGCGGTTGGCAAGTGCGGCGCCTATGGCCAAGCCTATGATTACGGCGCCGAGCACGAGGCCCGCGCCGTGGCACAGAAGCAGTGCAAGGGTGATTGCACCACCGTCACGATGAAGCGCGCCTGTGCTGCGATGTCGGTCGATCTCGTCAACCCGTGCGGCGCCTATGGCTATGCCGTCAAACCGAAGATCTCGGCGTCGCTGAATGCGGCGACGCGCGAATGCTACAAATACGGCGGCAAGGAATGCGTGATCCGCGCCTGGGCCTGCGACGCCAAGGGTTGATCCCTCGAGCGCTGAATCTTCTTGCCGTCATTCCGGGGCGATGCGTAGCATCGCGCGTGGAATGACAGTTAGGAATACACATGCAGTTCGACACCAAGATCGCCATCGTGATCCGCACCGATCTTCAGGCCTGGCAGAAGCTCAACATCGTGTCTTTCCTCACCAGCGGCATCGCCGCGGCCTTTCCGGAATGTATCGGCGAAGCCTATGAGGACGCCTCGGGCACGAAATATCACGCGCTGATCGGCCAACCGATCCTGATCTATGGCGCGGATGGTCCGGCATTATCACGCGCGCTCGACCGGGCACTGACACGCAACGTCAAACCGGCGGTCTATACCGAGGACATGTTCAAGACCACGCACGATGCCGCCAATCGCGAGGCGGTGAGGGGCGTGGCGCGCGCCGAGCTCAATCTCGTCGGCATCGCGATGCGTGCCGAGCGCAAGGTGATCGACAAGATCGTCGACGGTCTGAAGTTTCACAGTTGAATTTAGCTGCTGGTGTTTCACCTCTCCCGCTTGCAAGCGCTGGTGTTTCACCTCTCCCGCTTGCAAGCGGGAGAGGGAACGCACCTCACCCCGGCGGCATGCCATCGAACTTTAGCAGGCTGGGGTCGAGGCGGTCCCAGTCATGGCCGCGCGCGGCGAAAGTGACCGCCTGCGGCTTGTAGCGGGCGGGCTCGTCGAGGCTTGCGGCGCGGATCGTGAAGACGTCGGGCTGTGCCGCGAAGGTCATGTACACAGGCACGCCGCATTGCGTGCAGAAACCACGCGTCTTGACGTTGCCGCTGTCGGCGACCATGTCCCAATGCTTAGCCTCGCCGGTCACCGTGACGCCGGCGCGTGCGAACGTCGCGTACGAGCCATGCCCACTGCCGCTTTCCCGCTGGCAGTCGCGGCATTGGCAGTGGTTGCTGAACAGCGGCTTGCCGGCAATCGAATAGCGGATCGCGCCGCAGGCGCAGCCACCGGTATAGGGTTTGTCCATCGCGATATCTCCTCACTTCTCGCCGCTGATCTCGTCGAGCTGTCTGACGACCTTTTTCCAGCCGCCGCTCATCACGTTGTAGGCCGACTCGTTCCTCGGCATGACGAAGCCCGCATGGATCAGGCGGATCCGGGTGCCGGCTTCGACCGGAGCGAGGGACCAGGTCACAACGGTTTCGAGCGGCGCGCCGTAACCGGTGTTGCGCTCATCGCCGCCTTTCCAGGCGTAGACAAGACGCCTGTTGGCCACCACCTCGAGAACCCGGCAATGAATGACGCCGTCCCAGGCGCCGCCCGGGGTGGTCTGGAATGTGAAGGTGTTGCCTTCAACCGGCTCGAAGCCAGTCGGCTTCATCAGCCAACGCCCGATCAACTCGGCACTGGTCAGCGCCTTCCAGATCGTCTCCGGCGCATGAGGGAGCACTTCGTCAACGACGATGTCCCGGACGATATCTTGGGTCTCGGCTTTCAACTCGGCTGCACTCACGGATCGATCTCCTTCAAGAGGTCACGCAGGTTCTGGAAGCGCTCGCGCCAGAACACGCCGTAATGGTCCATCCAGGTGACCAGGGGCTCGAGCCCTTGCGGCGCGGCGCGGTAGTAGACATTGCGGCCCTCGGCGCGCTCGGCGACGAGGCCGGCCTGCTTGAGGGATTTCAGGTGCTGCGAGATCGCGCCCTGGGTCACGCCGCTGCCGCGTGTCAGCTCGGCGACGCTGATTTCCCGGCTGTCGAAGACGCGTTCAAATACGGCGCGGCGGGTCGGATCGGCGAGGGCGCGCATCACGGCCGTTACGGGGTTGGGGGTGGCTTCCATCATGAGAGACGCATTAGCATACACTAATTCATTAGTAAATGCTAATTCGTCGCGTCTAGTGCGATTCCGTCACCTATTGACGATGACTGACTAGTCAGTCATGAATTATGCATGACGAAGAAGCCAGCCAGAACGATCGCATCCGCGGCTCAAGCCGCAAGCCAGGCACCCGAAGCCGGCGCTGAGGCCGAGGCCCGCGTTTCAAATCGGGCCGCCCGCGCGGCGGAGCGGCGCGCCGCGATCGTGGAGGCGGCGATGGACGAGTTCATCGCGCGCGGCTTTGCCGCGACCCGGCTCGACGAAATCGCCAAACGAGCCGGCGTCGCCAAAGGCACGATCTACCTGCACTTTAAGGACAAGGAATCGATGTTCGAGGAGCTGGTGCGCACCGTGATCGTGCCGGTGGTCACGCGCCTTACGACGCTGCCGCCGCCGACCGGAACGGTCCGCGACCTTGTCGAGACCTTCGCCAGCAACTTTCTGAAGGAG
The DNA here is from genome assembly GCF_023073835.1 of Bradyrhizobium sp. 153. Classification (NCBI taxonomy): domain Bacteria; kingdom Pseudomonadati; phylum Pseudomonadota; class Alphaproteobacteria; order Hyphomicrobiales; family Nitrobacteraceae; genus Bradyrhizobium; species Bradyrhizobium sp. 153. Next base: position 105,109 of record NZ_JADPKH010000019.1, read on the forward strand.
GTCATCGGCACCAGGCGCGGCGACCTCGTGCGCCTGATCGTGGCGGAGGGGCCGCGCTTTCCGTCCGTTGCCGATTTCTACTACCGCGAGGTCGTCTCGCGCGGAATCGCGGGCATGCGCGCGCTGATCGAGCTCGGCATCGCCCGTGGCGAGATCCGCGAGAAAAATCTCGCGCGGTTTCCCCAGATCCTGGTTGCGCCCGCGATGATCGCGGTGATTTGGCAGAGCTTGTTCGCACGGCACGCGCCGCTCGACGCGCAGGAGATGCTGCGCGTCCATCTCGATTTGATTTTTGGCGAACGGAGGACGACATGAGGTCGTCGCAAATCATGTCTGACCTCATCCTGAGGAGCGCGGAACGCGCGTCTCGAAGGATGCAGGCCCGGCTGTGGCTCCTCGCCCTTCGAGAGGCCGCGGAGCCTGTCATCGGGCCGCGCTCCGCGCGGACCCGTTGGCGGCTCCTCAGGGTCAGGGGGCGACAGCTGTCGCGCCTTTGCTCGATCGTGGTTCTGGCGATCGTAACCTCGCTTGGCGGCTGCAAGGAGAAGCGCGATCCCGGCTTCCAGGGCTGGGTCGAGGCCGACATGATCTTCGTCAGCCCGGACGAAGCCGGCCGGGTGACCAAGCTCAATGTCCGCGAGGGCGACGAGGTCAAGGTAGGCGATCACCTCTATTCCGTCGATGACGACCTCCAGCTTGCCGATCTCAACCAGCAGAAGGCGACGCTGGCGAATGCGCAGCAGACCTATGACCGGGCGGCCTCGCTGAGCAAGACCGGCTCCGGCACGCAGGCCAATCTCGATTCTGCTGTTTCGGCTTTACGGGTGGCGCAAGCGCGGGTGGCGACGTCGGAGACGCGGCTAGCGCGTCGCAAGGGCTTTGCGCCGGTCGCAGGCACCATCCAGCAGATCTATTTCCGCGAGGGCGAGATGGTGGCGGCGCAGCGGCCGGTGCTCTCGATCATGCCGCCCGGCAACATGAAGCTGCGCTTCTTCGTGCCGGAGACCGAGCTGCCGAAGCTCGCCATCGGGGACACAGTGCGCATCGCCTGCGACAATTGCGCGGCCGATCTCACCGCAAAGATCTATTTCATCGCGACCTCGGCCGAATACACCCCGCCCGTCATCTACAGTCTCGATGAGCGGAACAAGCTGGTCTATCTGATCCAGGCGCGGCCCTCGCGCCCCGACGCCTTGCGCGTCGGACAGCCGATCAACGTCTATCTCGATCCGAAGACACCGGTGGCGGATAGGCGATGAGCGGCGGCAACGGCATCGCGATCGACGTCAAGGGCCTGACCAAGTCGTTCGGGGGCCGCGAGGTCGTGCACGATCTGTCGATGCAGGTGAGGCGCGGCTCGATCTACGGCTTCCTCGGGCCGAACGGCTCGGGCAAGACCACCACCATTCGCATCCTCTGCGGCCTGCTCACGCCCGACAGCGGCGAGGGCACCTGCCTCGGCTACGACATCCGCCGCGATGCCGAAAAGATCAAGCGCCAGGTCGGCTACATGACCCAGCGCTTCAGCCTGTATCAGGATCTCTCGGTGCGCGAGAACCTCGAATTTGTCGCGCGCCTCTATGGCCTCACTGACGCGCGCGGCGCTGCGCGCGACATGATCAAGCGGCTCGGACTGTCGGGCCGCGAGGAGCAGCTGGCCGGCGAGCTCTCCGGCGGCTGGAAGCAGCGCCTGGCATTAGGTGCCTGCACGCTGCCCAATCCGCAACTCCTGCTGCTCGACGAGCCGACCGCCGGCGTTGATCCCAAGGCGCGGCGCGACTTCTGGAACGAGATCCACGCGCTCGCCGCCGACGGCCTCACCGTGCTGGTCTCGACCCATTACATGGACGAGGCCGAGCGCTGTCACGAGATCGCCTATATCGCTTATGGTCATCTCCTGACGCATGGCACGGTGGAGCAGGTGATCGCCAAATCCGCGCTCACCACCTACACGGTCACGGGCGAAGACCTCAATGAGATCGCGGCCGCGCTCACGGGCAAGCCCGGCATCGATATGGTGGCGCCGTTCGGCACCTCGCTGCACGTTTCGGGGCGCGACGTCGCTGCGCTCGAGGCCAGCATCGGGCCGTGGCGCGAGAGAAGCGGCCTGCACTGGCAGAAATCGTCGCCATCGCTCGAAGACGTGTTCATCGAGCTGATGAGCCGCTCAAAGGACAATTTCCAGTAAGGACAATTTCCCATGAGCGCTGTCGATCATCCCGCGCCGGCCCACGAAATCCGGGAGCGCTTCGGCTTCTGGAAACGCTCCTATGCGATGCTGGTCAAGGAGTTCATCCAGCTGAGGCGCGACCGCGTCTCGTTCGCCATGATCGTGATGCTGCCGGTGATGCAGCTCATGCTGTTCGGCTATGCCATCAACACCACACCGCGTAACCTGCCAAGCGCGGTGCTGCTCCAGGAGGACTCCGATCTCGCCCGCTCGATCCTGAAGGCGCTGGAGAACACCGCCTATTTCCGCTTCCTCTATGAAGTGCACGATGTCGATGATTTCGACAATCTGCTGAAATCCGGCAAGGTGCTGTTCGGCGTCGAGATCCCGCGCGGCTTCGAGCGGGCGGTGCGGCGCGGCGACAGGCCGGCGCTGCTGGTCGCGGCCGACGCCACCGATCCGGTTGCGGCAAGCTCGGCGATCGGTTCGCTCGGCATGGTGGTGCAGACCGCGCTCAAGCACGATCTCTACATCGGCGATCCCCCGGAGATGCCGTTCGAGATCCGCGCCCATGCCCGCTACAATCCGGCCGCGGCCTCCAGCCTCAACATCGTGCCGGGCCTCGTCGGCACCATCCTCACCATGACCATGCTGATCTTCACCGCGCTGTCGGTCACGCGCGAGGTCGAGCGCGGCACCATGGAGAGCCTGTTGTCGATGCCGATCAAGCCGGTCGAGGTGATGTTCGGCAAGATCGTGCCTTACGTCCTGGTCGGCTTCCTCCAGGCCTTCCTCATCATTGGCATTGGTGTCGGCCTGTTCGGCGTGCCCCTGCTTGGCAATCTGTTCCTCCTGGCGCTGCTCTCGACGCTGTTCATCACCACGAATCTGTCGATCGGCTACACGATCTCCACGCTGGTGCAGAACCAACTTCAGGCCATGCAGATGTCGATGATGTTCTTTCTGCCGAGCATCCTGCTCTCCGGCTTCATGTTCCCGTTCGCGGGGATGCCGGCCTGGGCGCAATATCTCGGCGAGGGCCTGCCGCTGACCCATTATCTGCGTATCGTCCGCGCCATCATGCTGAAGGGCGCGACCATGCAGAACCTGCGCTTCGACACGCTGGCGCTGGCGGCCCTGATGCTGCTTGCCATGACCATCGCAGTGACGCGCTTCCGCCGCACGCTGGATTGAGGCAAGATGCCCCCGGAATCGAGGGGCGGAATGGCGAAATTTGCGAGCAGGAAGACGCGGCAGCATGCCGTGCTATCGGACGATTTCGAGCGTGAGCTGACGCGGGAGGTGCTGCGCACCGAACTGTTGCGGGTGCGCGCGCTGATCATGACGGGCTGCGTCATGGTGTTGTTCCTCACCGCGATCTATCTGATCGAGCCCGCTGTCGTGAACCGGGTCTGGCGCGGAACGGAAGGGCTGATCGAGGTCTATGGCCTTCTGGTCGGTTTCATCCTGTTCGAAGTCTGGGTCCACACCCAGATCAGGAAGAACCTCCGCCTCGATCGCGACCTGCCGGTGATCAGGCGCTATATCGGCACGCTGATCGAGACCTCGCTGCCCACGGTGATTCTCATCCTGCAAATCCGGACCATGGGCGCGAGCCAGGCGCTCGGCTTCGCCGTGCCGCTGATGTACTTCATTTTTGTCATCCTCTCGACCCTGCGGCTCGATTTCTGGCTCTCCACCTTCACGGGTTTCGTGGCCGCCGCCGGACTTCTGGCCGTCGCGCTGTATTACAATTCGGCGAGCGAAGCCGGCGAGCCCCAGATCTATTTTCACGCGGTGCGCAGCATTGTCATCCTGATCTGCGGCGTGCTCGCCGGCGCCGTCGGCGCGCAGCTGCGGCGGCAATTTGCCGCGAGCATCGCGGCGGCGACCGCGCGCGACCGGGTGACCAATCTGTTCGGCCAACACGTCTCGCCGCAGGTGGTGGAGCGGCTGATGGCGGCGGGAACGAGCGCCAGCGGTGATCTCCGCCGCGTCGCGGTGATGTTCGTCGATTTCCGCGGCTTCACGGCCGGCGCGCAGTCCCGCACGCCCCAGGAGGTGGTCGACCGGCTCGACGGCGCCTTCGCAATATTGGTCGACATTCTCGATCGCCACGGCGGTATCGTGAACAAGTTTTTGGGTGACGGTTTTCTCGCGCTGTTCGGCGCGCCGCTGGAAGCCTCCGACGCCGCGCATCGCGCTGTCGCCGCAGGCCGCGAGATGCTAACCGCGATGAATCGCATCAACGCGCAAACCAGCTGGCCGCTGCGGATCGGCATCGGCATCCATTTCGGTGAGGTTGTCGCCGGCAATATCGGCTCGCCCCGACGCAAGGAATACACGGTCATCGGCGACACCGTGAACTTCGCCTCGCGGCTGGAGGCGCTGAACAAGGAGTTCGGCTCCCAGCTCCTGATTTCCGCATCCGTCCGCGAAGTGCTGGGCGACGACGGCAGCGACGCCGTGGCGCTGGGCGAGGTCGAGGTGCGCGGCTATGAGCGGCCGGTCGCGGTGTTTCAGCTGGGGTGAGCGCTGTCTGGAACGGGGCGTAGGCAAAGCGCTCACCGTCTCTTCCGCGAATGCTCCGATTGCTCCGAATTTTGGGGCATGACGGGCGATGCTGCCGGCCTGTAGTGTTGCCGAAGACGCGGCCGGTTGCGGCCGCGACTTGCATGGGGAAACGAAAGATGCAGCGCCGCTACATCACCGTCGATGTGTTCACCGACCGCGCCTTTGGCGGCAATCAGCTCGCCGTGGTGCTCGATGCCGGCGGGCTCTCCACTGAGCAGATGCAGGCGATCGCCACCGAATTCAACTACTCCGAGACGACCTTCGTGCTGCCGCCGCGCGACAAGGCGAATGATGCCGAGGTGCGCATCTTCACCCCCGTCAGGGAGATGCCCTTTGCAGGTCATCCGAATGTCGGCACGGCCTTCGTGCTGGCGACGATCGCCAAGGAGCCGAAGCCGCGCCTGCTGTTCGAAGAGAAGGCCGGACTCGTGCCGGTCGACATCCGGCGGGAGCAGGGCCGGGTGGTGAGCACCGAGCTCACCGCGCCGCAGCCGCTGTCCCGGCTGTCGCAATTGCCTGCCCTGGATGCCGCGAGCTGTATTTCGCTCAGCGCGGAGGATATCAAGGTCGACCGTCACGTGCCGCAGGTTGTCGGTGTTGGAACGCCATTTCTGGTGATCGAGCTGCATTCGCGCGATGCGCTCAAGCGGGCGAGATCCGATGCGGCGGCCTTTGGCCGGGTATTTCCGCGCGACGGCGCGGCCTCGGCCTGGTTCTATACGCGCGATGTGCCCGCGGCGGAGGCGCCCTGCGAGCTTCAAGCGCGGATGTTCATGCGCGGTGCCGGCGGTCTCGCCGAGGATCCTGCCACCGGCAGCGCCACGGTCGCGGCCGCCGCGCTGTTCGCCGACCTCGACCCCGCGCGCGACGGCGAATTCAAGCTCACCGTCGGTCAAGGTTTTGACATGGGCCGGCCGAGCCTGCTGCTGACGCGGGTGCGCAAGCAGGACGGCAAGATCCGCTCCGCCCATGTCGGTGGCAGCTGCGTGCAGATGATGGAAGGGACGTTTAAGCTGGGCTGATTTGTCGTTCCGGGGCAGCGCGTTGCGCTGAGCCCGGAAGCCGTCCACCAACTCTGCCGCCCGATGGATTCTCAGGTGCGCAATTGCGCACCGTAGTTCGCGCTGACGCAGGCTCCGGAATGACGAAGCGCTACACCTGCCGCCCCGCCAGATTCGTCACCGCCACGCCATCGCGCTCCTCGATGATCTCCGCAATCATCTGGCGGTGGCAGTGGGTGTGGTCGCGCTCGTAGCAGAGCAGGCACACCGGGCCGGCCTTCTTCACCAGCGCCGAGAGCTCGTCCATCTCTTCCCTCGCCTGCGGCGTCTTCAGGTGCTTTGAATAGATCTTCTCCAGCACGTCGTATTGCCCGCTGCGCGCGGCGAGCCGGCCTTCCTTCGGAGTGCCGAGCGCGGCGAGGTGGACATAGCCGATGCCGCGCTCATCGAGGCCCGCGGACAGCTGCTTCTTGGAAAAGCCCGGCCGGCGCGAGGACGTCACCGCGCGCACGTCGACCACGAGCTTGACGCCGGCCTGCTCCAGCTCGTCGAGAACCGCTTTGGGCGGTGTCTGCTCATAGCCGATGGTGAAGAGTTTTTTCGCCTTCGCCATGGACATCCTCAGCTCACCCGCGCGATCAGTTCCATGGCGCCCTGCGGCGCGCGCACCTTGCCTTCGTGGATGACGTAGGCGAACACGTCGCGCGGCTCCTTCTTCGGCTTGGCTTTGTCAACCTTCGGCAGGTCATCGGGTTCACTGCCCGAAGCCCAGGCCTGAAAGCGCGCGGCCCAGGCATCGAGCTGCTTCGGCGGATAGCAGGTCTTGATCTCGTCATTGCCCTTCTGAAGCCTTGCATAGACGAAGTCGCCGGCGACGTCGGCAATCGCCGGATATTTGCCGTGCTCGGCGAACACCACCGGCGTCTCGAATTCGCGGATCAGCGCAACGAAATCCGGCGTGCAGAAGCTGTCATGGCGCACTTCCACGACATGGCGCAGCGCGCGTCCGTCGAGCTGGCGCGGCAGCAGCTCCAGAAACTTGCCGAAATCGGCGCCGTCGAATTTTTTCGTCGGCGCGAACTGCCAGAGCACCGGCCCGAGATGGTCGCCGAGCTCCAGCACGCCGGAATCGTAGAACCGCTTGATGGAATCGCCCGCCTCGGCGAGCACGCGGCGATTGGTGGCGAAGCGCGGTCCCTTCACCGAGAACACGAAACCCTCGGGCACCTCGCTCGCCCATTTGCGAAAGCTCTCCGGCTTCTGTGAGCCGTAATAGGTGCCGTTGATCTCGATCGAGGTCAGCTTCGAGGCGGCGTACGACAGCTCCTTGGCCTGCGTCAGCTTCTCCGGATAGAACACGCCGCGCCAGGGCTCGAAGGTCCAGCCGCCGATGCCGATGAAGATGTTGCCGGATTTTTTTGACGCGGTTTTTGCTTTGGCCACGGAAGGATCTCGCATCGACGGGGAGGGACCTCATCCTAATCAAACCAGTTGTGATTGGCCAGTTGGCCGGTCCTGTCTAAGCTCGCGCCTGGACCCGCGAAAAAAGGAGAACAAGATGCGGATGCTGTTGCTGGGAGCCGCGCTCGTCATGATGACATCTGCTGCCATGACATGTTCTGCTTTGGCGGATGACGACGACACCAAAAGCGCACAGAAACTCGCCCAGCAGGGCCGCGACGATTACTGGCATTGCCTGGCGCGGGAATATTCCCGCGACTCTAATCAGGGCCTGTCGGAACAGGATTTTGGCCGTTCGGTCGCGGGCGCCTGTCCATCGGAGCGGCAATATTATCGCGTGGTGCTGCTCGATTATCTCACCACGCATTACCCCAACATCGATGCCGGCGCCCATCTCGATACCGCAAACAGGGCGGTGGAGTCGGCGCAGAAGGACATTGTGATGGCCTACGTCAAGCACCGGCCGCCGCAGAAATAGCTCCATTGAGCTTTGCGGCATGGCGAACCCTTCCGGCTGTGCGGTCATCCATGATATCACTGGGCGCATCTGGAACAGGGATGGGTCCATGTCGTCTGAGTCGGTGGGGGGCATTCTGGGCGCGATCGTCGCGGCGGCCGTGCTTGCGGTCGCCGTCGTATTCGGCCCGATTGGCCAGTACGGCAGGCCGCCCAAGCCGGTAAAAGTCGAGTCAGCCCCTGCCGCGGCACCCGCCGCCCCTGCCGCGCCGGCGCCGCGAGGGCCTGTGATTCGGGAAGTGCCCAACCAATAGGGGGCGGAAAAGTGCCCTGAAGGGGGCCTTGCGGAGCGGCCTCGCCATTCCTATCTAGCTTCTAACGGCGACGTTGAGTGACGTTCTCCGTCGTTGGAACGACCTTGGAATAGCTCAGGCCTGCGCCGGATGTACGCGCGGCCCGCCGTTCCGGGGTCGTTGGCATTTTAGGCCCTCTTTTGGGCCGTTCCCCACACAAACCTCGGCTTGGTAGCGCAAGAACTTGGCAGCGCAAGACACGGCGGATATACGCTCCGTCATGAATGAAGCGATCAGACCGGGCGCCGACAACCTGCCGCAGGCTCAAGAGGGGCCGGAACTGTCGGTGATCGTCCCGACTTTCAACGAGCGCGACAACGTCACGGTGCTGTACCGGCGGCTGGAGGCGACGCTCGCCAGCGTCGCCTGGGAAGTCGTGTTCGTCGACGACAATTCGCCCGACGGCACCTGGGACGTCGTGCGTGCGCTGGCGCAGCGCGACAGCCGTGTGCGCTGTGTCCGCCGCATCGGCCGCCGCGGCCTGTCAGGCGCCTGCATCGAGGGCATCCTCGCCTCGAGCGCACCCTATGTGGCCGTGATCGACGCCGACCTGCAGCATGACGAGACGCAACTGCCGAAGATGCTGTTGCTGCTCGCGAGCGATCAAGCCGACATCGTGGTCGGCAGCCGCTACATCGAGGGCTACAAGAGCGAGGGCTTCAACAAGCAGCGCGCGGGGGCCAGCGCGCTGGCGACCGAGTTCGCCCGGAAGATGCTGCGGGTCGAGATCGCCGATCCCATGAGCGGCTTCTTCATGATCCGCCGCGATCGTTTCGAGCAGCTCGCGCCAAAGCTGTCGGTGCACGGTTTCAAGATCCTGCTCGACCTGGTCGCGACCGCGCATGGCAACTTACGTGCGGTCGAGATTCCCTACACCTTTGGCGCCCGGCAGCACGGCGAGAGCAAGCTCGATTCCATGGTCGCGCTGGACTTCCTTGGCCTCGTGCTGGCCAAGCTGAGCAACGACATCGTCTCGCTGCGCTTTATCTTGTTCGCGATGGTCGGCGGCATCGGCCTCGTGGTGCATCTCGCCACGCTGTTCATCGCGCTTCAGCTGTTCAAGGCGCCGTTCGCGGAGGCGCAGGCCGCCGGCGCCATCGTCGCCATGACCAGCAATTTCATCCTCAACAACTTCCTCACTTATCGCGACCAGCGGCTGAAGGGCTTTGCGCTGCTGCGCGGCTTGATCGCCTTCTACATCGTGTGCAGCGTCGGCCTGCTCGCCAATGTCGGCGTCGCCTTCTCGGTCTACGACCAGGAGCCGATCTGGTGGCTGGCCGGCATGGCCGGTGCATTGATGGGCGTGGTGTGGAACTACGCGATGTCCGGACTGTTCGTCTGGCGCAAGAAATAGCGCGATATGGGCGGAGCTGACGCGCGGATCGTCCGCAACACCGCGCTCACGATTCTTGCGTTGGTCGTGTTGCGGCTGGTCGCCGCGGCTTTCACGCCGATCACCTTCGACGAAGCCTATTACTGGATGTGGTCGAAAAATTTGGCGGGCGGTTACTACGACCACCCGCCGATGGTGGCCTATGTGATCCGCGCCGGCACCATGATTGCCGGCGACACTGAGCTCGGCGTCCGCCTTGTCTCGATCCTGCTGGCGCTGCCGATGAGCTATGCGGTCTACCGCTCGGCCGCGATCCTGTTCGGCAGCGCGCGCGTGGCCGCCACCAGCGCCATCCTGCTCAACGTGACGATGATGGCCGCGGTTGGCACGCTGATCGTCACGCCTGATGCGCCGCTGCTGGTCGCCTCCAGTTTCGTGCTGTTCTTCCTCGCAAAGGTGCTGGAGACCGGACGCGGAGCATGGTGGCTTGCGGCCGGCGCGGCCGTCGGTGCGGCGCTGCTGTCGAAATACACCGCGATGTTCTTTGGGCTGGCGATCCTGATCTGGCTCGCTTCCGTCCCGAAGCTGCGGCACTGGTTTCTCTCGCCCTGGCCCTATCTCGGCGGTCTCGTGGCCCTCGCGCTGTTCTCGCCGGTGATCCTCTGGAATGCGGACCATCACTGGGTGTCGTTCGCAAAGCAGCTCGGCCGCGCCAGAATCGAGGACTTCCGTCCCGTCTTCATCGCCGAGCTGATCCCGACCCAGATCGCGTTTGCGACCCCGCTCGTCTTCATCCTGGGCGCGATGGGGCTGCATGCGCTGACCTGGCACCGGGCCGGCGCGCTGGCCTCGCGCGTGCTGATCGCGACGATGTTCTGGACCGTCGTTGCTTATTTCGTCTGGCATTCGCTACACGCCCGCGTCGAGGCCAACTGGTTTGCGCCGGTCTACCCACCCTTCGTCGTCGCCGCGGCCGCCGCCGCCAACCTCGTGCAGTGGAAGCCGCGCCAGCGGCGCCTGGTGGATTTCTGCCTGCGGTGGGCCGCGCCGGTCAGCATCGTGATGTTTGCGGTCCTGATCGTGCAGGCCAATACCGGCTGGCTGTCCGGCTATCGCCGCGATGCCACTGTGCGCAGCGTCGGCGTCGGCTGGCGTGAGCTTGCCGCGCAGATCGAAGCGGTGCGCGCGCGCAGTGGCGCGACCTGTGTGCTCGCGCAGGACTATGGCACCACGGGCTGGCTCGCCTTTTATTTGCCGCGCGGCACCTGCGTGGCCCAGCAGACCCAGCGCATCCGCTGGGTCAACATGCCCGACCCCGATCCCAAGCTGCTCGCCGGCAAGCTGCTCTATGTCGACGAGCTGCGCAGCGATGGTCATCCTGCCCTCAACGACCTCTTTGAGAAGGTGACGCAGATTGCGCAATTGCAGCGCAAGCGCGGGCCGCTCGTGGTCGAGACCTACGGCATCGATCTCTTGGAAGGCGCCAAGGGCGACGTGCTCGACCGCTCCCCGCCGCCGGAAGCGCGGTAAGGGCTTCAGCCGATCATCTCGGCCTTGGTGGCGGCCTGGTCCGGTACGTCCCGATCGCGCCAGAACCAGACGGTCACGACGCCGGAGCGGCCGCGGACTTGCGTGAGCAGGGGGCCTGACAGGATGCCGTCGGGAGCGCCGTGGAAGTCGGCGGTGTCCAGCAGCGTATCGCTCAGCGCAAGCCGCGCGCCGTTCCGGGCGGCGACCTCCATCAGCCGGCTCGCGACGTTGACGGTGTCGCCGGTCGCCGTGATGTGCTGGTGGCTTTCGCCGAGGCGGGAGGCGACGATCTCGCCGAAATGCGCGCCGATCTTGAAGCCGAGCTGATGTCCGATGGCAGGCGGCAACGAGGCGATCCAGCGCTCGACTCCGCGATGCAGGTCGATCGCGCATTTCAGCGCGCGCGCCGCGTCATCGGGTATTGCGCGCGGCAGTCCGAACAGGATCATGGCGCCATCGCCGAGAAAGCCGGTGATCAAGCCGCCGCAATCGGCTGCGGTCTTGTCCAGCAGCGCGTGGAACGCCTTCAGGATGTCCTGGAGCGCGTCCGGATCGGTCCGTTCGCTCAAGCCTGTGAAGCCAGAGAGATCGATGAAAACCACGGCGGCGTCTTGCCGAATGGGCTTGGACAGGAAATTCGGATCGCGCGCCAGCCAGTCCTGCACCGCCGGCGCCTGGAATTGCGCCAGCGACCTGCTCTTGGCGGCGAGATATTGCGTGCGGCGGCCTCCCGCCCACAGCTGCACGCCGGCAAAGATCGCAACCGGCGGCACGGCCGCGGCGAGCGTCGTCGCGGCATTCAGCCAGATGCCGTGGGTGAACGCGAACAGGTTCAGCCCGGCCCACGCGATCATCACCGCGGCCGCCGCCATGATGCCGAGTGCACTGCGCCGCCAGGCAAGCAGGCCGACCAACAGCATTGGCAAGAGGATCGCGGCGAATGCGTCGGCGGTATGCACCCTGCGGTCGCGCACGATGCCGTCGCCAGCGACGAGGTGGGTGATTGCGGTCGCGACCACCTCGACGCCGGGCATCAGCGAATCGAACGGCGTCGGGTAGAAGTCGCCGCCGCCGGCGACCGCGGCGCCGATCACGACGATCCGGTTCTCGATCGCGGCGCGGTTGAGCGTGCCGTCGAAAATGCTCTGCGCGCTGACGGTGCGGATGGTGCGGCGCGGGCCGTAATAGGTGATCGGCAGCGCGAAGTCGGTATCGGTCGGCACCACGCGGTCACCGAGCCTGAGATGATCCGGCGCGATCGTCAGCGGCTTGTCGAGCGCGCGGGCCGCCACGCGCAAAGGAAACGACAGCTCGACCTTGTCGGCCGTCCGGAACAGCATCGGCACCGAAAGCGGCGAGCCCGACTGTCCCGTCGCGACGTTGACGACGCCGACCTCTGCATGCTCGGCGAAGGCGGGCAGCGGCAGCAGGAAGCGCTCGGCCTGCGGCAGGACCGCAAGGGGACCTTCGCTGCTCGGCGCCACGGTCTCGCTGTCGGTCGGGAAGATCGCCGCCGCCGCGAGCACCATCGGACCGGTGGCGAGCGTGTTGGCGAGCGTCGCATCGCCGATCGCGGCACTGCGGTCGACCAGCAGCAAGTCGATCGCGATGACCTTCGGCTTGAACTGCACGATGGTGTCGACGACGCGGGCGAGATCGGCCCGGGGCAGCGGATAGCTGCCGCCGCGCTTCACCACAGTATCGTCGATCGCTACGATGGTGACGAGATCGGGCGGGCGCTGCACGCCGCGGACCTGGGTCCGCCAATCCGTCAACGTCGCTTCGAGGCGGTCGAGAAAGCGCAGATGGCCGTTGGCGTGCGCGGCAAAGATGCCCGCGCCCCATAGCGCGGTGAGAACGAGTGCCACCAGGATCTGAACGCGTCGGCTACGCATGCGGTCGGTTTGCAATCTTCTACTGTCCAAATCTTATTGAGCTGAGCCTTATCGACCCAGCTTATTGTCCGAGTCGTGCCATCAGCGCGTCGACGCGCGGCTGGCCCCACGTCTTGACGGTCAACGGGCCGGTTGCCTCGACATCGACCCCTTCGCCGGGTCCGAGCACGACACCGCGTCCACGAGCCCTGCGGGTCACGCCGACGCGGCCGTCAGCGACGAACACGGAGGTCTTGGCGTCCGCGACATCGACCGCCCATTTCGTGCCGCGCACCGCCGCGATCGCCTGCGGGGTCAACACCTTGAAGGGATTGCCGCCGGGCTTCTTGGGCACCTCGATCAGCAGGGCTTTGCTGCTCAATTCCACGGAGTCTATATGTCCGTCGCGGTTGGCGTCCTTTAGTTCAAATCTGGCGCCGTTTTCCGCAACGATCGTGATGCCGTTGTCGCAGCGCCAAACCTGCGTGCCCACGGCCGACGGCGATGCCGTACAGCCCGCATTGGCAGCAGACTGTGCCCTTGCAAACCCAATCAACAACAATAAACACGCCAGGGCGCAAAACCCGGCGCGCGAAAAGCCTCTCATGCCTGCCTCCGTTTGCGTGCTCGGCACAGTTCAAGGCGATGTTGATACGGTACCGTATCACACGCAGAGGCTGCCGAAAAGTACTGACTCAGGAGCTATTTTCTCGTCGCGGCGATTTCCAGGCCGGCGCGATCAACTTTCAGTCACAGCGCCGTGCCGCGTGAGCACTTCCGTCCCGCGGTGCGTGACCTGCATGAGCTGTTGCCGCGACCGCCCGGCGCGCGGCAGGGCGGCTGGAGTCCACCAGCCTCGCAACCCCTCGGCGCTGTGGTCAGGCCCAGTTTGATGATCACGAAAAAGGCGCTGTTGGGTGCGTCTTGGCTGCGGGCGGAGGCGTCGGGTGGCCGGCCTGAACCGGTCGAGAATTCATGGTTAACAGTTTCGGCTAAGGCCGTAATTCTGCGGGCTTTTTTCCCGAAATGGGACGACGTTAACGAGTTGCCCCATATCCGCCTGAACTTAATCTGCATTTAACTAAAAGTCGCCTTAATGACGCTCCGACCCTCTGCGAGATGCTGGTCCCGGATCGTGACCAGCGGCGCTTCGAAGGGGGACTGAGTGACACCGTCCTGGACGCAAGGCGAATGAGTACGAGTATCGCTGCGCAGAGTAACGCGGCACGGAAGTCCAAGAAATTCTCGAAGAATTATTCGCGGAAATCTTCCCGGAAAATGACCACCCGTAATTGGCTCGGCGCCACGGCGATCGGCTGCGTCGTGATTGGCGCCGGCTGGACCATCTACCACAACATCCTTGGCGCCAGCGTCTATCCGACCGTCGGCAACAGCGGCTACGACGAGCCCGTGATCAAGCGCGCACCCAAGGTGGTGCTGCGCGAGGCGGGCGAGGCGGTCAAGGAAACCTTCGCGCTCCTGCCGGACCGGTTGCAGGTGACCGCGCCGATCTCGCGCGAGATGTTCAACGAGCGCTTTGCCGCGGCTGCGACGCAAGGCGTGGCCTCGAGCGCGGCCAGCGCCGCGCCTGCAGCGCCGGCAATCAGCGTTGCCGAGGCCAAGGACGCTATCAAGGATGCGTCGAAGGAAGCCGCGAAGCCCAACGTGATCGCGAAGGTCGCGGACGCGCTGAAGCCGCAAGGCTCGGCCAAGATCGTGGACGCTGCCAAGGCCAAGCGCGCTGACGCCGGTGTGCAGCTGGCCTCGGCCGATCCGGCCGAGATCGTGCCGGCGCCCGAGGCTAAACCAAAATCCTTCGCCGATCGCGCCAAGGCTGCGGTGATGTCGATCACCGGTCCGCGCCAATCGATGGTCGAGAAACTCTGGGGCAAGCGTGAGCCGTCCGGCGGGCTCTTGGCGTATGCCTCGGCCGATGCCAGCATCACAGCGTCCATCGCGCCGAAGGAGCAGAATCCGATGTTCGGCGGTGCGCCGCCCTATGAGCGCGACACCGCGGTCTACGACATCACCGCCAAGACGGTTTATCTGCCCGATGGCACCAAGCTCGAGGCGCATTCCGGCCTCGGCTCCAATCTCGACGATCCGCGCTCCCAGCGCCAGCGTATGCGCGGTGTGACGCCGCCGCACATCTACACGCTGAAGCCGCGCGAGGCGCTGTTCCACGGCGTGCCGGCGCTGCGCCTGACCCCGCTCGGCGGCGAGAGCGCGATCTACGGCCGCGACGGCCTGCTCGCGCACACCTTCATGCTCGGTCCGAACGGCGATTCCAACGGCTGCGTGTCGTTCAAGGATTATTACGCGTTCCTGGACGCCTACCGCAACAAGGGCATCCGCAAGCTCGCGGTGCTGGCGCGGGTGGAGTGAGACGCGCTCAACTCGCCATCGTCTTGCGCAGCGCCATCTCGGTCGCGATCGCCTCACGCACGGCGGGCCGCGCCTGCATGCGCTCGAGATAGGCGGCCAACGATGGCCACTGCGCGATATCGATTCCTGCATGACGGAGCAGCAGCAACGCCCAGGTGAGATGCGCATCCGCAACGGTGAAGCCGTGACCGACCAGGAATTCGCGGTCCGCCAGATGCGCTGATGGCGCCGACAATGTCTGCACAATTCTAGCGCGCGGCTTGGCGAGCGAGCCGTCGTCCTTGTACCAGAAGGCCGGAAACAGGAACGCCTTGTGGATCTCGGCGCCGATGAAGCTCAGCCATTCCTGGAGGCGATAGCGGTCGGGATCGCCAAACCGGGGCGCAAGGCCCGCCTGCGGCCTCACATCGGCGATGTATTGCAGCACTGCCGCGCTTTCGGTCAACCGCTCGCCGTTCTCCAGGACGAGGACCGGCACCGCGCCCTTCGGCGACACATCGCGGAAATCGGTGTCGTCGTCCACGACCTTCTTCGTCCAGATATGGGCAAGGTGATACTGAGCCTCGACGCCCGCCTCCATCAGCGCGATACGGCTCGAGGCCATCGGGAAGAAATAGAGCTGCAGCATCCTGAACTCCTTCACGCCAGCGCATCGCCGCGCGCGATGATCGCGAAGCGGTCCGAGAGCTCGGCCAGCGCGACCTCGTGGATGGTCCGGGCATCCAGCGTGCCGCCGCGGCCGTCGGGCAGATCACGCGTGGCGCAGGAATCGGCATCGATGGTCGTGCGAAACCCGAGATCGAGCGCGGCGCGGGCGGTGGAGCTGACGCACATGTGCGTCATGAATCCGGCCAACACGATGTTGTTGCGTCCGCTGGCGGCGAGCTGCGCCTGCAGGCCGGTGCCGGCGAAAGCGTTCGGCAACTCCTTCTCGATCACGAGCTCGTCCGCAAGCGGCGCGAGCTCGGCGACGATGGCGCCGCGATCGGCGGAGCGATCGAACAGGCCGCCGGGCTTGCCGCGATGGGCGATATGGATGATCGCAGATCCGCGCTCGCGCGCCCGCGCCAGCAGGACGGTCGCCCGCGCGATCGCAGGCTTGGCGTCCGGCAGGGCGAGGGGACCTGCGAGATATTCGTTCTGGATGTCGATCAGCACCAGCGCGGCGTCGTCAAGACGCGGCGGAGTGAGGTCGGCACCGGCGAGCTGCAGCAGGGTCTTTGCGGGCATCATGATCTTCAGAATCTCCAAGCGTAAGGTTGGCCGAGCATAGCTCGTCGGTAGCCTGCCGATATGCAGGGATATTGCAGCCGACGGCTGCGATATTGCAGGCCAATGCCAGCCGATGTAGCCTTGAAACCATGAATTGGGACGATCTTCGCATCATCGCCGCGGTCAGAGACGAGGGCACCTATGCCGGCGCCAGCGCGCGGCTGCGCATCGACGAGACCACGGTCGGACGTCGGCTGGCGCGCATCGAATATGCGCTCGGCCTGCGCCTGTTTGAGGCTGCCGACGGTGTCCGCAAGCCGACGCGTCAGTGCGAGGCGGTGCTGGCGCACGTCCAAGCCATGGCCGCGCATGCCGCCGAGATCGGTCGCATCAGTGAGAGCATGCCCGGCCCCGTGGGGCGGCTGCGCATCGCCGCGACCAATGCGGTCGCCGAGGAGGTGCTGTCCCCGCATGCGAGCGAGTTCCTGCGCGCCAATCCCGGCCTGACGCTGCAATTCCTGACCTCGAGCGAGAACGTCAGGTTCTCGCGCTGGGAGGCCGATCTCGCGATCCGCCTGCGCAAGCCCGACAAGGGCGACTTTTCGATCTCCAGGCTCGGCGACATCCGCATCTACTATTTTGAACCGGACGCGACTGAAGGCGAGCCGGTGCTATGCGCTTATCCGGACGAGCTCGGCGCCATTCCCGAGATGCAATTCCTGCGGACGAAGAAAATCCGCCCTCGCTGCGTGACCGACAATGTCCGCATCATCCGCACCCTGATCCGCTCGCATCAGGCCGCTGGCGTGTTGCCGGAGCACAGCTGCACCGAGCTGCTCGGCGATCGCCGCCTGCGCGCCACGCTGCTGCCGAAACGCCGCGACGTCTGGCTGCTCGTGCAAAACCATCTCAAGCGCGACGCCGCGACACGTGTGACGATCGACTGGCTGCGAGCGTGTTTCAGCGAACTTGCGCGGGGATAACCCGAGAGCGCGTGAAAACCCGAAGGCCCATGGGCGGCCTTCACATATCCGTTGTGTCGCCCTTGCCATGAATGGCCGAACCTATGCGACCGAGATCACGGAGCCGGGATTGCACGCGCGCGAAAGTTGCGTAATCTCGCGACGGCTACGGATTTGATCAGGGCAGGTGCATGACCATTCAGGAAACATTCCGGCCGCGGTCGTCGGCGCAGTCGCGTGAATGGAAGGCGATTGTCATCCTGATCCTGTTGATTCCGCTGCTGTGGTCGCCGCCGTTCCTGTTTCGCTTCTTGCTGTATCAGCCGTTCAACATCCCTTCTCGTTCGATGGCGCCGACGCTGATGGTCGGCGACTACGTCTTCGTCGCGAAATATGCCTATGGCTACGGCCGCTATTCCTTTCCTTTCGCGCCGTCCTGGATCTCGGGCCGCCTGTTCGCCGCCGAACCGGAATATGGCGAATCGTCGTGTTCCGGACGGCGAAGGACAGTTCGGTCGATTACGTCAAGCGCATGGTCGGGCTGCCCGGCGACCGCATCCAGGTGCGGCAGGGCCAGCTCATGCTCAACGACCGTCCAGTGACGCGCGCCGCTCGAGCACGGGCTCGCAGGCATCGCCTGCGGTGTGGATGGCAGCTTCAAGGTCAAGCGGTGGCGCGAGACGCTGCCGAGCGGCGTGTCCTATGTGACCTATGACTGCATCGATAACGGCTTCCTGGACAATACGGATGTCTTCACGGTGCCGCCGGGCCACTTCTTCGTGCTCGGCGACAACCGGGACAATTCCACCGACAGCCGCATGACGTCGACATTCGGTTTCGTGCCGATGGACAATCTCGTCGGGAAGGTGACGCGGATCTTCTGGTCGTTCGACGAAGACGGCGAGCCGCACATGGAGCGGCTGGGGAAGGTGCGGTGAATGGTCTCGTCATCCAGGCGGTGTGCGTGGCCGGATTGCGCTGCGCTCCGTCCGCTCGTCATTCCGGGGCTCGCGCCCAAGAGGGCGCGCCCCGGAATGGCGGTGGCGGGAAGGTTGCCCAAAACAAAAACCCCGGCATTGCTGCCGGGGTTTCGTACTCCTTGAGATGGCTGGATCAGAAGTCCATGCCGCCCATGCCGCCGCCGGGGGGCATCGCCGGGCCGGCGCCGCCCTTCTTGGGCAGCTCGGCGACCATGGCTTCCGTGGTGATCAGGAGCGCGGCCACCGAGGCTGCGTTCTGGATCGCGGTGCGGACCACCTTGGTCGGGTCGATGATGCCCTTCTTGACGAGGTCGGCATATTCGCCGGTCTGGGAATCGAAGCCGTAATTATAGGCCTTGTTCTCCAGGATCTTGCCGACGATCACCGAGCCGTCTTCGCCGGCGTTGATAGCGATCTGGCGAGCGGGCGCCGACAGCGCCTTGCGCACGATCTCGACGCCGGTCTTCTGGTCGTCGTTCTTGGTGCGCAGGCCCTTGAGCTGCTCGGAGGCACGGAGCAGGGCGACGCCGCCGCCGGGGACGATGCCTTCTTCCACGGCCGCGCGGGTCGCATGCATCGCGTCATCAACGCGATCCTTGCGCTCCTTCACCTCGACCTCGGTCGCGCCGCCGACGCGGATCACCGCGACGCCGCCGGCGAGCTTGGCCAGACGCTCCTGGAGCTTCTCACGATCGTAGTCCGAGGTGGTCTCCTCGATCTGCGCCTTGATCTGGGCCACGCGCGCCTCGATGTCGGCCTTCTTGCCGGCGCCGTTGACGATGGTGGTGTTCTCCTTGTCGATCATCACCTTCTTGGCGCGACCGAGCATGTTGAGCGTGACGTTCTCGAGCTTGATGCCGAGGTCTTCCGAGATCGCCTGGCCGCCGGTCAGGATCGCGATGTCCTGGAGCATGGCCTTGCGGCGATCGCCGAAGCCCGGAGCCTTGACGGCCGCGACCTTGAGGCCGCCGCGGAGGCGGTTCACGACCAGGGTCGCGAGCGCTTCGCCTTCCACGTCCTCGGCGACGATGACCAGCGGCTTGCCGGTCTGCACAACGGCCTCGAGCAGCGGCAGCAGCTCGTTCAGCGAGGAGAGCTTCTTCTCGTTGATGAGGATGTAGGCGTCGTCCATCTCAACGCGCATCTTGTCGGCGTTGGTGACAAAGTAGGGCGAGATGTAACCGCGGTCGAACTGCATGCCCTCGACGACGTCGAGCTCGGTCTCCAGCGACTTGGCTTCCTCGACGGTGATCACGCCCTCGTTGCCGACCTTCTTCATGGCGTCGGAGAGGAACTTGCCGATTTCGGCGTCGCCGTTGGCGGAAATGGTGCCGACCTGGGCGATTTCGTCGTTCGAGGTAACCTTCTTCGAGTTCTTCTCGAGGTCTGCCACCACGGCTTCGACCGCGAGGTCGATACCGCGCTTGAGATCCATCGGGTTCATGCCGGCGGCGACAGACTTGGCGCCTTCCTTCACGATCGCGGCCGCGAGCACGGTCGCGGTAGTGGTGCCGTCGCCGGCCGCGTCAGCGGACTTGGAGGCAACTTCGCGCACCATCTGGGCGCCCATGTTCTCGAACTTGTCCTCGAGCTCGATCTCCTTGGCGACGGTGACGCCGTCCTTGGTGATGCGGGGAGCGCCGAACGACTTGTCGAGCACGACGTTGCGGCCCTTGGGACCGAGCGTGACCTTCACCGCGTTGGCGAGGATGTCGACGCCGCGCAGCATCTTGTCGCGCGCCTCAACCGAGAATTTGACTTCTTTGGCTGCCATCTGGATTTTTCCTTGAAATTTAAAGGGAAGGGAGCGGGGCTCTTAAGCCGCCTTCTTCTTGGACTCGCTGACTTCGAGAACGCCCATAACGTCGCTCTCCTTCATGATCAGCAGATCCTGTCCGTCGATCTTGACCTCGGTGCCGGACCACTTGCCGAACAGCACGCGGTCGCCGACCTTGAGGTCGATCGGGATCAGCTTGCCGGACTCGTCGCGGCCACCGGGGCCGACGGCGATGACTTCGCCCTGGGAGGGCTTTTCCTTGGCAGTGTCGGGAATGATGATGCCGCCAGCGGTCTTCTCTTCTGCGTCGATGCGCTTGACCACGACGCGGTCGTGAAGCGGACGGAATTTCATGCAGTCCTCCTAAGCAATTGCAAGAGTTGAGGAATTCGAGGTTGTTAGCAGTCGTTGCCCGCGAGTGCTAGCACAGGCGAGGAAGAAATAGGACAGGAATTTTGCGGGGGCAAGGGCTTCTAGCAGAAAATTAGCACCCGGAAGCGCGGACTGCCAGAATCTCTTTCACATCGTTAACGGTGCGCCGGGCCGTATTAGCACGGAGCCGCATCTGCTGCTAACGCATTGAATTTCAACAGCTTGTTAAACTTTTGGGCTTGAGATGAATTGTCAGTTTGCGTCACATTTCTCACATGTGAGCGCATCAGTACCGGGTGGCTCGTAAGGCGCACACCGACCAGGCCGCCCCTTGAATGCGCTCCTGCAAAGGAGGTTTGGCATGGGACTGCAGAGTGGGGGCGTTTCCGAGGATTTCCGGAAGCAGATGCTGGGTTACGGGCTGACGACGGCGCAAATTCTCTATCGGATGCCGGATCATCCGTCGCTGCTCCAGACTTACGTCTGGCAGAATTACGACATGTTTCCGAAATTTCCGGCGCTGAAGGATTTCCTGGCGTTCTGGCAGGAAAGGCTCGACGGCCCCCTGCACTCGGTTACCGTGGCGCATTGCAAGCTGATCAAGCCGGCCGAACTCCGCGCTGTCGACGGCGTGTTCCGGCTGCATTGAGATCGAGCACCGGCTTCGTAGGCGAGCAAAGGCGCGCTCGCGCCGCGCCCACCGTCTCCGCGACTGCTTCTCGCAATGGTGGGCACGTTTCGCTTTGCCCCCGCTACATCATCTCGTTCTGTGCTAGTCTCGCCGCATAATAACAAGCAACGGGAGGCGGGCCGATGGTCAAAAAAGTAAGATCGCGCAGCGCAGCGCAAGCCGCGGTGAAGAAGCGGAGTGGAGCCAAGGCCGCAGCTCGATCCGCGGCGCGCAAGGCAGTGAAGGCGAAGGCGCGTATGCTCGCTCAGAGCAAACCCGCCCGGCCCAAGCAGCGCATCGCCATCAGCCATCACCGCGAAGAGGATTTCAAAGCCGACGGCCTGCGCGCCTATGCCAAATATCGCGACCTTGGCATCGCCGATGCGACCCATGGCCTGGCGCAAGCGCATGTCATCCGTCTGCAAGGCCCGTGTAATCCGGCCGAGGTCTCAAAGCTTCACTATCACGATGTCGAATTCCAGATGGTTTACGTGCTCAAGGGCTGGGTGAAGACTTATATGGACGGGCAGGGCGAGACCTTGATGAAAGAGGGCAGCGCCTGGACCCAGCCGCCGAAGATCAAGCACATGATTCTGGATTACTCGGACGATGTGGAATTGCTGGAGGTGATCCTGCCGGCGGAGTTCAAGACGGTGGAGTTGAAGGCGTAGGCGCTATTGTTGGAGGGGCGCAGGCCTCTCAACTCGTCATTGCGAGGAGCCCTTGCGACGAAGCAATCCAGAATCTCTCCGCGGATGCAGACTGCATTGCTTCGCTTCGCTCGCAATGACAAGCGGAGAGAAGTCTAGTTCAATACCCCCACCACCGCTCCCATCAGGCACGTCGTCAGCGTCCCCGACACGATCGACTTCAGCCCCAGCGCGTTGATCTCCTCGCGCCGCTCCGGCGCCATCACCCCTAAGCCGCCGATCATGATGCCGAGGCTGGCGAAATTGGCGAAGCCGCACATCGCGTAGAGCATGATCAGGCGCGAGCGCGGATCGAGCGCGTCGGGCGGCAGTTTTGAGAAGTCGACATAGGCAATCAATTCGTTGAGCACGGTTTTCGTGCCCATCAAGCTGCCGGCGGTGACCGCCTGGTCCCATGGCAATCCCATCAGCCAGCACACCGGCGCCATCGCGAGGCCCAGCAGGCGCTGCAACGAGATCGCGGCGCCGCCGATATCGGGCAGCAGGCCAAGGATGGCGTTGACGAGATAGACCAGAGCCACCAGCACCAGCAGCATTGCGACGATGTTGAGCAGCAGCTCGAGGCCCGCGGTGGTGCCCTTCACGATCGCGTCCATCGTGCCGGAGACCTCCATCTCGGGATTTTCCAGCGCGCCGCCGGTGCGTCTGTCGGATGTCTCGGGCACCATGATCAGACTGACGAGGATCGCGGCCGGCGCGCCCAGCACGGAGGCAATGACGAAGTGCGCGGCGGCATCGGGGATAAGGGGTGCCAGCAGCGTCGCATAGAGCACCAGCACGGTGCCGGCGATGCCGGCCATGCCGCCGGTCATCACCAGGAACAATTCGCTGCGGGTCATCTGCTTCAGATACGGCCGCACGAACAGGGGCGCCTCGACCATGCCGAGAAAGATGTTGGCGGCGGTCGACAGCCCCACGGCGCCGCCGACCCCTAAGGTGCGCTCCAGCAGCCAGGCCATGCCCCGCACGATCGGCGGCAGCACCCGCCAATAGAACAGCAGCGTCGTCAGCACGCTCATCACCAGCACGATCGGCAGCGCCTGGAACGCCAGGATGAAATCCGCACCGGGCACTTTGACCTCGAAGGGCAGGGCGCCGCCACCGATATAGCCGAACACGAACGAGGAGCCGGCGCGCGAGGCCGCGGAGATCGCGCCGACCGCGTCGTTGATGGCGCCGAAGGCGCGCGCGACCGCGGGTAACTTCAGGAGGACGATGGCGGTGACGAAGGTGACGAAGAGGCCGATCGCCGCCTGCCGCAGCGATACGGCGCGGCGATTCTCTGCGAGCGCGAAGGCGATCAGCAGCAATGCGAAAATGCCGAGTGCCGATTGCAAGCGCAGCATGATGTCCCCAAAGCCTCAATGATTATGGCCGCGCCTGCGTTGCAAAGGCAATGCCGGGACATGCGGGAGGCGTCCCGCTGTTGACAAGCCGGTCCCCCTCAGTCACGCGGGGGCGCGTCGAGATCAGGGCACGGACGGTCCGAGGGTGACCCAAAAGACGATCCAAGAGGTGGTCGAAGCGGCGATGCCAGAGCAGTCAATATCCGGTAATCCGCCGGTCAGTGCCCGCGCGCTCCTCGCCCACCGCGCCTTCCTGTTCTTCCTGCTCTCGCGCAGCCTGTCGCGTTTCTCCAGCCAGATCGCGGCGGTCGCGATCGGCTGGCAGATCTACGATCTCACCGGCTCGGCCTTCGATCTCGGCATGGTCGGCCTCGTGCAGTTTCTGCCCACCGCGCTGCTCGTGTTCGTCGCCGGCCATGCCGCCGACCGCTACGAGCGCAAGCGCGTCGTCCAGCTCTGTCAGCTCGTGGAAGCGGCAACCGCACTCTATCTCGCTGTGATCACCTATCTCGGCGCGGTCGGCGAGGTGCAGATCTTCGTCGCAACCTTCGTGCTCGGCATTGCCGGCGCCTTCGAGAGCCCGACCACGGCGGCGCTGCTGCCGCTGATCGCACCGCAAGGTTCTCTCCAGCGCGCCACCGCGGTCTCCAGCGGCGCGGCGCA
This sequence comes from Bradyrhizobium sp. 153, assembly GCF_023073835.1. Lineage (NCBI taxonomy): Bacteria > Pseudomonadati > Pseudomonadota > Alphaproteobacteria > Hyphomicrobiales > Nitrobacteraceae > Bradyrhizobium > Bradyrhizobium sp. 153. Next base: position 128,938 of record NZ_JADPKH010000019.1, read on the forward strand.
GGTCGCGACCATTACGGGGCCCGCGCTCGGCGGCTTTGCCTATGCGGTGGCGCCGCATCTCGCCTATGCAGTGATGGTGCTGTTCTGGATCCTTGGGATGATCTTGACCGGCTTCATCCGGCCGCGTCCGCAGGCGGTCGCCAAGGAAGGGACGAACTCGGACAACGTCTTTGCCGGTGTCCGCTTCATCCGCAGTAATCCTGCGATCCTCGGCACCATCTCGCTTGATCTGTTCGCAGTGTTGTTCGGCGGCGTGACGGCGCTGCTGCCGATCTATGCCCGCGACGTCCTCCAGACCGGGCCAGTCGGGCTCGGCGTGCTGCGTGCGGCACCTGCGGTTGGCGCGCTCTTGATGACCATGGTGCTGGCGCGTCACGCCGTCTCGCGGCATGTGGGCCTGCGCATGTTTCAGGCCGTGATCGTGTTCGGTGTCGCCACGATCGTATTCGCGCTGTCGTCCTGGATGTGGCTCTCGGTGCTCGCGCTCGCCGTTCTCGGCGCCGCCGACACGATTAGCGTCGTGATCCGTTTCTCACTGGTGCAGCTGTCCACGCCCGACGAGATGCGCGGCCGGGTCGGAGCGGTGAATTTCCTCTTCATCAATGCCTCGAACCAGCTCGGCCAGTTCGAGAGCGGCCTCACCGCCGCCCTGTTCGGCGCCATGCCCGCCGCTGCGCTCGGCGGCGTCGCCACCGTCGCGGTGGCGCTCCTGTGGATGAAGCTGTTCCCGAGCCTGCGCCAGGTGGAGAGTTTGGAGTAACACTCCGCCCTTCGACGCGTGATTGCGAGGAGCTCGCGACAAAATTGCGAAGCAATTTTGCGCTGATGCGACGAAGCAATCCAGAATCCCTCCGCAGAGAAATCCTGGATTGGTTCGCCGCGCTCGCAAGGATGATTGTGGAGGCGCTGCGTTCTTTGTTTACCCCCGCCCCACGAACGGCATCTTGGTCGCCATCACCGTCATGGTCAGCACATTGGCGTCGAGCGGCAAACTCGCCATGTAGGCGACGGCATCGCCGACCGCCTTGGCATCCATGCGCGGCTCGTGCTTGGTGGTGCCGTCCGGCTGGAGCACGCCGGGACCGTTGACCATGCGGTCGGTCATCGGGGTGGCGGCATTGCCGATATCAACCTGGCCGACCGCGATGTCATACATGCGGCCGTCAAGATTGGACGCCTTGGTGAGACCCGTGATGGCGTGCTTGGTCGAGGTGTAGGCGGCAGAGAACGGCCGCGGCGCGTGTGCCGAGATCGAACCATTGTTGATGATACGGCCGCCGCGCGGGGTCTGGTCCTTCATGATGCGGAAGGCGTGCTGAGTGCACAGGAACGGGCCGGTGAGGTTGGTGTTCACTACCGCCTGCCACTGCTCAAGGCTGAGATCCTCGAAGTTGACGGCCGGCGCGCCCATGCCGGCGTTGTTGAAGAGCAGGTCGAGGCGGCCATAGGTCTCCTTCACCTTGGCAAACAGCGCCGCGATCGAGTCCGGTTTGGTCATGTCGGCGGTGACACACAGGCTTTTTCCTGCGGGGCCGAGCTTTGCGGTCTCCTCGAGCATGTCGAGCCTGCGCCCGACCAGCACCACGGTGAAGCCGGTGTTCATCAGCGCCAGCGACGCCGCACGCCCGACACCGGTGCCGGCGCCCGTCACCACTGCGATCTTTTTTGCTTCACTCATCGTTTCCTGCCTTTTGTCATGCTGTCAGGTTTTGGGTTCTTTTTCGTTCTTGTAGGGCGGGCGCGGAATGTTCTGATGTGCGGCGCGCAACGCCGCCGACCAGCGCGAGCGCAAATCGTGGAAATAGGGCTCGCCCGCCTCGATGCGGTGATTGAGATCGGCCTCGCAGGCATCGTTGCGCACCACCAGCACGTCGATCGGCAGGCCGACGCCGAGGTTCGAGCGCATGGTGGAGTCCATCGAGATCAGGCCGGTCTTCAGCGCCTCGTAAAGCTCGACGTCGTAGTGCATGGCGCGGTCGAGCACCGGCTTGCCGTATTTGTGCTCGCCGATCTGCAAGTACGGCGTATCTGTGGTGCACTCGATGAAATTGCCCGCGGTGTAGATCATGAACAGGCGCATCCGGGAACCCTTGATCTGGCCGCCGAACAGGAAGGAGACGTCGAAGGAAACGTCCTCGGACTTCAGCGCCGGACCTTCGGTCGCGTGCACGGCCCGGATCGCCCGGCCGATGCGCTGGGCGGCCTGGAACATGGTCGGCGCGTTCATCAGCGTCTCGATCTCGCCCGTGTCGGGGTCCTCCAGGCCTTCCGTCAGCGTCGACAGCACCGACTGGCTGATGGCGAGGTTGCCGGCGCTGGCGATCGCCATGATGCGCTCGCCGGGCTTGGAGAAGATGTGCAGCTTGCGGAAGGTCGAGACGTTGTCGAGGCCGGCATTGGTGCGGGTGTCGGCGATCATCACCAGACCGTCCCGAACCAGGATTCCGCAACAATAGGTCATTTCCAGTCCCCGAACGCGTTTGCGCGGAATTACTAGCCAATTTCGGGAGCCGCTCCAACCCCGATTCCTAGGGATCATGTCGTCATTCCGGGGCGCCGGAAATCCATTCCTCCGCTAACTCTGCGGCCAATGGATTTCGGGCTCGTGCTGAGGCACGCCCGGAACGACGAGTTAGCTTTGCCGCTGTGACTGCGATTGCGACTGCCCGCCGCGGCCGGCCTGCTCGACCTTGACCGCCACCGCCAGAGTCTCCGTGCCGCCGCCATAGCGGGTACCGCGCACGGGGGCTGCGCCGAGATAATCGAGTCCGATCGCGACGCGGACATGGGCGTCGGTGGCGCAGATGCTGTTGGCGGGATCGAAGCCGACCCAGCCGAGATCGGGCACGTAGGCCTCCGCCCAGGCGTGGCCGGCCTCCTGGTGCACCGTACCGTCAGAGCGCAGGAAGTGTCCGGAGACGAAGCGCGCCGGCACGCCGCCGCTGCGTGCGCAGGCGATGAAGATGTGCGCGTAGTCCTGGCAGACCCCGCGCTTGAGCGTGAACGCCTCCGCCGCCGAGGTGCCGCTGTTGGTCGGGTCCTCGTCGAAGGTCATGTGATCGCCGATCTCGGTCATCAACGTGTGCAGGAAGCCGAGCGTGTCGCTCTCGGCCTCGCTGCGCAACTGGCGCGCAACCGCCATCATCGCTGGATTGACGGAGGTGAGGTCGGTTGAGCGCAGAAACATGCCGGCCGGAAAGCGCTCGTCCGTGCCGCGCAGCACGCCGCCGGTGTCGTGGGTCTCGATCAGGCCTTCGGCGGTGATCTTGATGTCGCCGACGGGACCGCAGGACAGCACATGGGTGACGTTGCCGAACGCGTCCTCGTGCGTGTCGAGCTTGGTGTCCGTCGAGACGTCGATCTGCCATTCCGCCACGTATTGCCCGTCATGGCTGCCGGGCGTCATGCGCAGGATCTGGATCACGCTGGTCGCCGGCGGCTCGTAGCGATAGGTCGTGGTGTGCTGGATTCGCAGGCGCATGGTGATTAACTTGCTCCGTCATTCCGGGATGGCCCGAAGGACCAGACCCGGAATCTCGAGATTCTCAGGTGCGCAATTGCGCACCATAGTTCGCCCTTCGGGCGCCCCGGAATGACAGCCTGTATCAGATCAAATACTGCTTCGTGATGATTTCGCCCAGCCTTGAATTGTCCGTAATGAATTCCTGAATGAATTCATGCACGCCGTGCTGGAAAATGTCGTTCATATTGCTGTGTTCCAGCCGGTTGCGGATGCCGCGGGCGTGGCGCTGAGCGGGGCCCTGGCGGCCATAGGCGACGCCGATCTGGTCGAGGTTGCGCACGAGATTGCCGTAGCAGCTTGCCAGCGAGCGCGGCAGCGTGTCGTTGAGGATGAGCAGGTCTGCGATCAGCCACGGTTTAAGCGTCTCGCGATAGACCCAGTGATAGGCCGTCAGCGCCGAGACCGAGCGCAGAATCGAGCTCCACTGATAGAAGTCGAGCGGGCCGCCGACATGCTCTTTCTCGGGCAAGAGCACGTGATACTTCACATCGAGGATGCGCGCGGTGTTGTCGGCGCGTTCGAGATGCACGCCCATCCGCGAGAACCAGTAGGCGTCGTTGCGCAGCATGGTCCGGTAGGCCGACCCGTCGAAGCGCAGCGAGGTCTCCTGCACGAAGCGCAGGAATTTTGCGAGGTCCTCCCGCGTGGAGGTGCCCTTGCTCCAGACCGCCTGAAGCTCGATCCAGGCCGAGTTGATGGTGTCCCACATCTCGCTGGTGAGCGCGGTGCGCACCGAGCGCGAGTTGAGGCGGGCCGCCTCGATGCAGTTCTTGATCGAGGACGGGTTTGCCGCCGAGAACGAGAGGTAATCGACGACGTTGTGCTCGTTGGCTTCCTCATATTGCTGATAGAAACTGCCGGCGACACCGGCGGTGAGCAGCGCCGAGTCCCATTCATTGGTCTTGCCGATATAGGCGGCGGGAAGCGCGGTGACGCGCAGCGTCGCATCGATGGTGCGCGCGAGGTACTCGGCCCGTTCGACGTAGCGAGCGAGCCAGTAGAGGTTTTCGGCGGTACGCGACAGCATCTCTACTCGTCCAAAATCCAGGTGTCCTTGGTGCCGCCGCCCTGGCTGGAATTGACGACCAGAGAGCCTTCCTTCAGTGCAACGCGTGTCAGCCCGCCCGGCACGATCGTGGTGCGCTTGCTGCCCGTGAGCACGAAAGGCCGCAGGTCGACATGGCGCGGGGCGAGGCCGCTTGCGGTACAGGTCGGGCAGGTGGAGAGCGCCAGCGTCGGTTGCGCGATGAAGCCTTCCGGCTCACGCTTCAGTTTTTCGCGGAAGGCCTCGATCGTGGCTTTCGTCGCGGCGGGGCCGATCAGCATGCCGTAGCCGCCGGAGCCATGGACTTCCTTGACGACGAGTTCGCCCAGATTGTCCAGCACATAGGCGAGATCCTTCGGCTCGCGGCAGCGCCAGGTCGGCACGTTCTTCAGGATCGGCTCCTCGCCAAGATAGAATTTTACGATGTCGGGCATGTAGGAGTAGATCGCCTTGTCGTCGGCGATGCCGGTGCCGACAGCATTGGCGAGCGTGATGTTGCCGGCCGCATAGGCCGACATCAGGCCCGGCACGCCGAGCACGGAGTCGGGGCGGAAGGTGAGCGGATCGAGGAAATCGTCGTCGACGCGGCGGTAGATCACGTCGACCCGCTTCAACCCCTCCGTCGTCCGCATGAACACTTCGTTGTTCTTGACAATGAGGTCGCGGCCCTCGACCAGCTCGATGCCGAGCTTGTCGGCCAAGAACGAGTGCTCGTAATAGGCGGAGTTGTAGACGCCGGGCGTGAGCAGGGCGACCGTCGGCTCGCCGGAGGCGCTTTGCGGCGCGACCGAGCGCAGCGCCGCGAGAAGCTCGTCCGGATAGCGTTCGACCGGCGCCACCCTGTGGCGGGCGAACAGATCCGGAAACAGCCGCATCATGATCTCGCGGTTTTCCAGCATGTAGGACACGCCCGAAGGCGTCCGCGCATTATCCTCCAGCACGATGAAGTCTTCAGCGTCGGTCCGGACGATGTCGATGCCGGCGATGTGCACATAGACATCGTGCGGCACCTGCTGGCCGTTCATCTCGGGCCGGAACACCGGGTTCTGGAAGATCAGGTCGTCGGGCACGATTTCGGCGCGAAGGATATCGCGGCCGTGATAGATGTCGCGCAAAAACATGTTGAGCGCACGCACGCGCTGCTTCAGGCCCTTCTCCAGCAGCGCCCATTCCTTGCCGGACATGATCCGCGGGATCACGTCGAATGGGATCAGGCGCTCGGTCGACTCGGCTTCGCCATAGACCGCAAAGGTGATGCCGATGCGGCGGAACAGCAACTCCGCCTCCTGGCGGCGATATTCGAGGGCCTCGGGAGGCGTCTCCTTGAGCCAGCGCGCCAGCTCCTGATAAGCAGGCCGCAGGTCGCCGCCGGGAATATTCATTTCATCAAACGCGACTGCCATAGATCCCGACTGTTCTCCCAGGCGTTGCGGCATGAGCCAAGTCGCGCCGGCCTTGGTGGAGACCGCAACGTCCTGTGGCCATGCGGCAAGAGTGCATGACTTTCATGTGGTAGCAAGGGGCGGGCCAGCGCGATAAGCATGGAGGATGGGCATTTGCCGAGGATGGCCGGCGGCTTGCCTGAAAAAATGGCTGAGGACTGCTTATTTCGGCGGCAAAACCGCGTGACTTCAACGCGTTACCTCGGCAAAGTTGGCGCCACAGGTGAGGGACAGTTTTATGAGCGAGATCGTCACGGCGGGCATTCTGGTCATTGGGGACGAAATCCTGTCCGGCCGAACCAAGGACAAGAACATCGGGTTCATCGCCGAATACCTGACCAATATCGGCATCGACCTCAAGGAAGTCCGGATCGTCTCCGACGACGAGGACGACATCATCGCCGCGTTGAATGCACTGCGGCAGCGCTACACCTATGTCTTCACCACCGGCGGCATCGGCCCGACCCATGACGACATTACTGCCGACAGCGTCGCCAAGGCCTTCGGCGTCGGCATCGACCATCACCCGGAGGTGGTCGCCCGCTTCCGCGAGCGCTGGAGCGAGCAGGACCTCAACGAGGCCCGCTTGCGCATGGCTCGCATCCCTGACGGTGCTGAGCTGATCCAGAGCGCGACCATCCTCGCTCCGGGCTTCAAGATCGGCAATGTCATCGTGATGGCCGGCGTGCCCTCGATCATGCAGGCGATGATGGACATCGTCTCGCCCAAGCTGAAATCCGGCGTACGCATGCTTTCCGAATCGGTCCGCGCCAATGCGCGCGAGGGCGACATCGGCAGCCCGCTGCGCGCGATCGCGGCCGCCCATCCCGACACCATCATCGGCAGCTATCCCTTCATGGATGAGGAGCAAAGGCCGAACACCAATCTGGTGGTGCGCTCGCGCGATGCGGATAAGCTCGCGGCGGCGATGTCGGCGGTGAAGGAAATGCTGGCGGGATTGAACATCACCCGCTAAAGCGCCCGGCTTGCCGGACGTTTTACGAAGCAGGAGACGACAATGGCGGGTGAATCACCGGAACTGAGCGCGCAGGAGCGGGCGGGCAAGGCCTTCCCGGTCTCCTGGGACCAATTCCACCGGGATTGCCGGGCGCTGAGCTGGCGTCTCAACGAGGTCGGTCCGTTCCATGCAGTGATCGCGATCACCCGCGGCGGCCTGGTGCCGGCCGCGATCGTGGCGCGCGAGCTCGGCGTGCGCGTGATCGATACGGTCTGCATCGCCAGCTACGACCACAACAAGCACGGCGAGCTTCAGGTCCTCAAGAGTATTTCCGAGGCGGCGATGAAGCTCGGCGGCGGCACCGGAAAGGGGCTTCTAATCGTCGACGACCTTGTCGATACCGGAAAGACCGGCAAGCTGGTGCGCGAGATGCTGCCCAATGCGCATTTCGCCACCGTCTACGCCAAGCCGATGGGGCGTCCGCTGGTTGATACCTTCATCACGGAAGTGTCGCAGGATACCTGGATCTTCTTCCCCTGGGACACTGCGCTGTCCTACCACCCGCCGCTTCGCGACGGGGCCGCGTGAGAGACGAAGTCATTCCGGAGCGATGCGAAGCATCGAACCCGGAATCTCGAGATTCCGGGATCGGTCCTGCGGACCGCCCCGGAATGACGTCGGTTTAACGGGCGGAGGCAGCCATGCCCCTGCAAAATCGCGTCACGCCGACTGGTGAGATCATTGCCACGCCCCATCGCGGCCTGTTCACCGGCAATCGCGGCATCATCCATGATCCCGCGACGAAGACGCTGCTTCGGAAGCGGTGGTCGTCGCCGGCCTGGCTCACCTGCACTTGCGAATTCCGCGGACGGCGCCGCGAGGTGATGGCACAGCGAAGCTGGACCGAGCTGTTCTTCCTGGACGAGGCCACTGCGCTCGCCGCCGGCCATCGCCCCTGCTTCTATTGCCGCCGCGACGATGCCAATCGCTTCCGGGCTGCGTGGGAAAAGGGCAATCGCGTGCACGGCGTCCGCATGCACGACATCGACACGGTGCTGCATCATGAGCGGCTCGATCACGGCAGCAAACGACTGCACGTACTGCTGGTGCCGCTCGACCAGCTCCCCGACGGCGCAATGGTTCAGCAGGGCGAGGAGAGTTTTCTGGTGATGCGGGGCAGGGCGCTGTTGTGGTCGCCGGCGGGTTATACCGCGGTCGAGCGTCAGCTTGGCGAAGCGACGTTACTGACGCCGCCCTCGACGCTGCGCACATTGAACTCCGGCTACGCGCCCGTGTTGCATCCGACGGCGCTGCCTTAGCACAGCGCGCCCTTGCCATTACCCGAGTTTCTCGCGCGCCAGCGCCGCGCCGGCGCCGAGCGCCATCAGCTTGGCTTCGGCGATCTCCCGCCGCATCGGCGCCATGCCGCAATTGGTGGTGGCGATGATGTTGCTCTTCGGGACGAATTTCGACACTGCCTCGATCACCTTCACGACGTCGTCCGCCGTCTCCACCGTGTCGCTGGCTACGTCGATCACGCCGGCCTGCACAATCTTGGTCTTGAGCAGCGCCAGCAGGTCGAGCGGCACCTTCGAATTGCGGCACTCGATCGCGACCTGCTGGATCGGGCTGGCATCGATTGCCGGGAAGATCTGCTCATACTGCCGCCATTGGCTGCCGAGCGTCGCCTTCCAGTCAGTGTTGGCCTTGATGCCGTAGCCATAGCAGATGTGCACGGCGGTGGCGCAGGTGAGACCCTGCGCCGCGTGCTCCAGCGCCTTGATGCCCCAGTCGTTGACCTCGTCCATATAGACGTTGAAGGCGGGCTCGTCGAACTGCACGAGATCGACGCCGTCGGCCTGGAGCGCCTTGGCCTCTTCGTTCAGCAGCTCGGCGAAAGCGAACGCCATCTTCACGCGGTCGCCGTAATAGCGGTCCGCAATCGTGTCGATGATGGTCATGGGGCCGGGCAGCGTGAATTTCAGCTTCTTTTTCGTGTGCGAGCGCGCGACGCGCGCCTCGTCGGCATGAACGCGGCCCTTGAGCCGGAGCGGAGCGACTACCTGCGGCACCATCGCCTTGTAGCGGTCCTTGCGAATGCCCATCTCGACCTTGTGCGCGAAGTCGATGCCTTCGACCTTCTCCAGGAAGCCGTGCACGAAATGCTGGCGGGCCTGCTCGCCCTCGGTGACGATGTCGATGCCGGCGTCCTCCTGGATCTTCAGCCAGATCAGCGTCGCGTCGCGCTTGGCGCGCAAGAGCTCCTCGCCCTGCGATTTCCAGGGCGCCCACAGCATGTTGGGCTCGGCGAGCCATTCCGGCTTCGGCAAGGAGCCGGCGATCGTGGTTGGAAACAGCATGGCGGCCTCCCGGCGGGTTATGTTGCGCCTCTTCCTGCCATGTCTTAACGTCGAGGTACAGAACGACAAAAGTCGTCAACCCCGCGACGCCGGACCGGAAACGCCATGATCGAATTCTTCTTCGACTGTTCCAGCCCCTGGACCTATCTCGCCTTTCACAACATCCAGCCGCTGGCGAAGGAGCTCGGCGCGGAGATCATCTGGCGGCCGATCCTGGTCGGCGGCATCTTCAACACGGTCAATCCGAGCGTCTACGCGCAGCGCGAAAAGCCGGTGCCGCTCAAGGCGCGTTACATGAAGAAGGATCTCGCCGATTGGGCGCGCTCGGCAGGCCTGTCGATCAAGATGCCGCCGACCGTGTTTCCCGTGAACAGCGTCAAGGCGATGCGCGGCTGCATCTGGCTCGGCAATCACATGGTGCCGTTCGCCGCGGCCGTGTTCGAGACCTACTGGGGCGAGGACAGGGACATCTCGCAGGACGCGGTGCTCGCCGACATCTGCAAGAAGGTCGGCATCGACGAGCAGAAATTTTTCGCCGGCATCGCAGAGCAGGGCATCAAAGACCAGCTCAAGGCCAATACCGAAGAGGTCGTGGCGCGTGGCGGTTTCGGCTCGCCGACGATCTTCGTCGGCAAGACCGACATGTACTTTGGCAACGACCGCCTGCCGCTGATCCGCGAGGCGCTGCAGCGTCAAAAGGCGAGTGCGGCCTGATGGTGCGGGCCGTCATCTGCCGCGAACTCGGCGCGCCCGAGACGTTGCGGCTGGAGGAGTTTCCGTCGCCGCCGCTAAAGCCCGGCGAAGTGCGCGTTGCGATCCGCGCTGCCGGCCTGAACTTTCCCGACGTGCTGATGGCGGCTGGCGAATATCAGCTCAAGCCGGAGCTGCCGTTCACGCCCGGCATGGAAGCTGCCGGGGACGTCATCGAGGTGGGTGCGGAGGCGAGGGGCGTTGCCGTCGGCGACAAGGTCATCGTGAAGATGCGCCACGGCGCCTTCACGGATGAAGCGGTGGTGACGCCATCGCAACTCACCCCTAAGCCGTCCACTTTCGACTATGCTGAGGCCGCGACCTATCTCGCTGGTCATGGCACGGCCTATCATGCACTGATCGATCGCGGCCGGGTCGCGCCGGGCGAGGTGCTGCTGGTGCATGGCGCCGGCGGCGGCGTCGGTCTCGCGGCCGTCGAGATCGGCAAGATGCTGGGTGCGACCGTGATCGCAACCGCCTCCAGCGACGAGAAGCTGGCGATCGCGAAATCGCGCGGCGCCGATCATCTCGTCCGCTACGATCGTGAGCCGTTTCGCGATGCTGTCAAGCACATCACCGACGGCCGCGGCGCGGATGTGGTGTTCGATCCCGTCGGCGGCCAGGTGTTCGAGGATTCGATGCGTTGCATCGCCTGGGGCGCGCGATTGCTGGTGATTGGCTTTACCGGCGGCATCGGTTCGGCCAAGACCAATCTCCTGTTGATCAAGGGCGCGAGCGTGTTAGGCGTGCGCGCCGGCGAAGCGGTTCGAAGGAATCCCGCACTCGGCGACGTGCGCCTGAAGGCGCTGCTGCAATGGGCGGAGGAGGGCAAGCTGCGTCCCAACGTCTCGCATCGCCTGCCGCTGGAAGACTATGCAAAGGCGATGCGATTGCTGATCGAGCGCAAGGCGATCGGCCGCGTGGCGCTGGTGATGGATTGAGTTTTACCACCGTCATTCCGGGGCGCCCGAAGGGCGAACCCGGAATCGAGATTCCGGGTTCTCGCTTCGCGAGCCCCGGAATGACCGTGAACTATTTATATTCCCGCTCGGTCCACCACGGGAAATAGTCCGGCATATCGCTGGACACCTTGTTCTTGAATTGCGCCGGACGCTTTTCCAGGAACGACACCACGCCTTCCTTCACATCGTCGGAGCGGCCGCGGGCGTATATGCCGCGGCTGTCGATCTTGTGCGCCTCCATCGGATCGTCCGCGCCCATCATGCGCCACATCATCTGGCGGATCAGGGCGATCGAGACCGGCGCGGTCTTGGCGGCAAATTCCTGGGCAAGCGCGCGCGCCGTCGGCAGGAGATCATCGGGCGGCACGACCTTGCTGACGAGACGGCCGGAGAGCGCTTCCTGTGCCGGGAAGACGCGGCCGGAATAGCACCATTCCAGCGCCTGCGAGATGCCGACGATGCGCGGCAGGAACCAGCTCGAGGCGGCCTCCGGCACGATGCCGCGCTGGGAGAACACGAAGCCGAAGCGAGCGGCATCCGAGGCGATGCGGATGTCCATCGCGAGCTGCATGGTGACGCCGATGCCGACGGCAGGGCCGTTCACGGCAGCGATGACGGGCTTCAAGCATTTGAATATGCGTAGCGTCACCTGGCCGCCGCCGTCGCGCACCTGCGGATCGCTGTAATCGACCTTGCCGTCGGCGAGCCGCTTCACCGGCCCGCGGCGCGCGTCGCGGTCGAACGTATCCGCGCCGGACGAAAGATCGGCGCCCGCGCAAAAGCCGCGGCCCGCGCCGGTGACGATGATGGCGCGGATATTGTCGTCCTTGTCGGCGGCGTCGAACGCGTCGATCAGCTCTGCTTGCATCTGTGCGTTGAAGGCGTTGAGCTTGTCGGGCCGGTTCAGCGTGATGGTGAGGATCTGCTCGGCGACCTCGTACTTGATCGTCTCATAGGCCATGGTGGTTTCCTTCCCTTGTCATTGTTGAATCAATTCTGTCATTGCCGGGCTTGACCCGGCAATCCATCTTTTTCGGAGAGGATGGATACGCGGGTCGAGCCCGCGCATGACGAGTTGTGCGCAGACGCTAGATGCGATTCTAACCCGCCGGCGGGCTCGGCCAAGGCCGCTGCGGGCCGCGTAGACCTTCAAAAGTCTTGGCCATGCCGAGCACGCCGATATCGTCGAAGCGACGGCCGACGATCTGCACGCCAATGGGAAAACCCTTGGCGTCGAAGCCGCCGTTGACGGAGATCGCGGGATTCTCCGACATATTCCACGGCACGGTATAGGCGATGTGCTCGAACGGCTTCATGGGATCGTTGGTGGGCGAGGCCCATTCCGCCGGATAGTTCACATTCGGCGCGGTCGGCGAGATCACATAGTCGATCTCGCAGAACAGCTTTCCTGCTGCTGCGCGGATCGCCATGGTCTGATTGAAGCCGCGGATGACGTCGACGCCTGACAGCTTTGCGCCGGACTCGCCCCATTTGAAGATGTAGGGCAGCACCTTGGCCTGCTCGGCCGGCGTCAGCTTGGACAGATCGTCCCACATGCGCGCACGCCAGAAATTGTCGAGGCCGTCGAGCATGTCGCGTGTGAGAATGCCGTCGACCTCGGTCACGATCGCGCCGGCGGATTCGAACGCCTTGGCCGCCTTCACGGCGACCTCGCGCACCGGCTTGTCCAGCGGCAGGCCGACGCCGGGATCGAGCATCAGGCCGATGCGCAGTTTGCGCGGAGACTTCTCCAGCCCCTTCCAGTTGAGCGGCTCGGCCGGCAGGCTCATCCCGTCGCGGCGATCGGGCTTGGCGATCACGCTCATCATCAGCGCACAATCGTCGACCGTGCGGGTCATGGGACCTGCGACGCGGCCGACATAGGCGGGATCGATCGGCACGCGGCCGAAGCTGGGCTTCAATCCGACGAGGCCACACCAAGCGGCGGGCAGGCGCACCGAGCCACCGATATCGGTCCCGAGATGCAAGGGACCATAGCCGGCGGCAGCGGCGGCGCCCGCACCCGCGCTGGAGCCGCCGGGATTCTTGGAGAGGTCCCAGGGATTGCGCGCGAGCGCGTGAAAGCTGGAGAGACCGGAGGACAGCATGCCGTAATCGGGCATGGTGGTCTTGGCGAAGATGATGGCGCCGGCCTCGCGCAGCCGCGCGGCGGGCGGTGCGTCCTTCTCGGCCGGCACCAGCTTGACGCTGGCAGCACCCAGCGGCACCGGCACGCCCTTGGTCGCGATGTTGTCCTTCACCGTAACAGGCACGCCGTCCAGTGCGCCGCACGGCTCGCCGCCGCTCCAGCGCGCGGTCGAGGCCTTTGCGACCTCGCGCGCGCCGTCGGGATCGAATGCATAGAGCGCCTTCAGATGCGGTTCCCACGCCGCGACATGCGCAAGCACGTCTTCAAGCACCTCGCTCGGCGAGAACTGCTTGGCGCGATAGCCCGCGATCAGATCGACCGCCGACAGATCATGCAGCGAGGTGACCGTCTCTTCGACGCTCTCTTTATGCATTGCCACCCACCGGCATGCGGGTTTCGATGATGCGGGCAAACATGCTGGCGCCGATCGGCAGGATCTTGTCGTCGAGCACGAAACCGGGATTGTGCACAGGCACCGAGCCGTCATGGCCGACCCAGAAATAGGCGCCGGGGATGGTCTGCAGCATGTCGGCAAAATCCTCGCTGCCCATCTTCGGTTGGGCGCGGGTGATCACGTTGGCAGGATCGACCACGGTGCGCGCGACCTCCTCGACCACCTTGGACTGCTCAACCTGGTTGACCAGCACGCCGAACGTGTCGCGGATGTCGGCCGCGATCTCGCACTGGAATGCGGCGGCGATACCAGCGCAGATCGTGCGGATGCGCTCGCTGATCATGGCGCGGACTTCGTTGGAGAAGGTGCGGATGGTGCCGCAAAGATGCGCTTCGCCTGGGATGACGTTATAGGCGGAGCCCGCATGGATCTGGGTGATCGAGATGACGGCGGATTGCAGCGGCTCGACGTTGCGGCTGACGATGGTCTGGATCGCCTGCGCCAGCGTGGTCGCGATGATCACCGCGTCCTTGGATCGCTCGGGCATCGCGCCATGCGCGCCGTAGCCCGTGATGCGGAGGTCGAAGAAGTCGGCGCCGGCCATCGCCGGGCCCGGCAGAATCGCGATCTCGCCGTGGTTGAGATCGGGCGCGTTGTGCAGGCCGTAGAGCTCGTCGCAGGGAAATTTTTCGAACAGTCCGTCCTTGATCATGGCACGGGCGCCGCCGAGGCCTTCCTCGGCCGGCTGGAAGATCAGGTGCACGGTGCCGTCGAAATTGCGGGTCTCGGCGAGATAGCGCGCGGTGCCGAGCAGCATGGTGGTGTGGCCGTCGTGGCCGCAGCCGTGGAAGCGGCCGGGAATTTTCGAGCTCCATTTCAGATTGGTGTTCTCTTCCATCGGCAGCGCGTCCATATCGGCGCGCAGGCCGATGCGCTTGCCGCTCGTGCCCTTACCCTTGATGACGCCGATCACGCCGGTGCCGCCGAGACCGCGATGCACCTCGATGCCCCAGCTCTTCAGCTTGTCGGCGACGATACCGGAGGTGCGCACTTCCTCAAAGCCGATCTCGGGATGGGCGTGGAGGTCGCGCCTGATAGCGGTGAGTTCGTCGGCATAGCCGTCGATGCGGTCGATCGTGGGCATGTGTCCTGTCCGGTTAGCGTGAGGAAGGGGTGAAGGCGGGTCCGTTCGGCTTGATGCGGATGCCCGGCCGCAGGCGCGTCCAGGGCAGGCAGGCGGTGTCGGCCGGCATCGCGCCCGGTGCGGCGCAAATCAGCAGCTTTTCCGCGATCGGCTCGAAATCGGCGCGGAAGTGCACCGAGCTCTTGTTGACCAAAATCTTCTCTCGCGTCGGCTCGATGCCGACATAGCGGTACATTGCCTGATCGGCGAGCTGCGCCTTGTGCGAGGAGACGACGACGCGGACGTCGCCGATGCGCAAGGCTGCGGAGGGGCCCATCTCCATCTCGCGGCCGCCATAATAAGGGCCGGACGCGATGAAGCGGCCGTCGGAGAGTTTTTCGACCACGAAGGTCTCGCGATAGGGCTCGTCGCCCGGAATGCCGGACTTGCCGCCGAGCGACAGCGTGACGGCGGCCCCGACGCCGGCTGCATGCGCGGCTCTGGCCGATTCCGGATCGTAGATCACCCCCGTCGCGGCACTTGCCTTGTTGCGCACCAGTGCGCGCAGCATACCGGTGGTATCGGAATCGCCGCCCGCGCCGGGATTGTCCTGGGTGTCGGCGATGACGATCGGCTTGCTCGCACCCTTGGAAAGCTCCATCGCATGGCGCACGCCGTCGTCGGGCGACCAGATCTTGCCGTCGAAGTCGTCCTCGTGGCTTTCGATCAGCTTGAGAAGCGCATCGGCCGCGCGGTCGGCGTCCGCTTGCGTCTTGCCATAGGCGAACACGCTCGGCCCGCAATCGCGGAAATCGGCGGCGGGGAAGCCGGGCGCGAAGGACAGCGTCGGAACCGCGTCACCCTCCAGCGCGGCGAGCTTCTCGTAGATGCTTTTGGTCGGCTGGTCGCTCGTGCACTGCCAGCTGATCGGGATCAGGAATGGCAATTGCCGGAACGCCTTTGCGAAGCGTTGCCTGGACTTCAGGAGCAGTGCGAGATGGCGCGCACAGGCGCGGCCGGTTGCGGCCATGTCGACATGCGGATAGGTGCGGTAGGCGATCAGCGCGTCGGCATGCTCGATCATCTCGGGCGTGACGTTGGCGTGCAGGTCGAGGCTCGCGACCAGCGGAATATCTTTGCCGATGATCCGGCGCACGCGCGCCAGGATCTCGCCTTCGCCATCGTCGAGGTGCTCGGCCACCATCGCGCCGTGCAGGTCGAGATAGACGGCATCGAGCGGACCGGCGGCTGCGATGCCGTCGATCATCACCTTCACGATGCGCTCGAAAGCATCTTTGGTGACATGCGCCGACGGGCTCGCACCGCAGGCGATCGTTGGGATGAGTTCCCAATCGTTCATTTCAGCGCCGTCGACGAAGCCCGCGAGACCGACATTGATGCGCCGCATCACCTTCAACACGTCGGCGCCCTGCGTCATCGCCGGCCAGCCGCCGCCATGCTGGAAGTCCGCGAACGTCGCCTTCGTCGGCGCGAAGGTGTTGGTCTCGTGCAGGAAGCCGCCGACGGCGATACGTGTCATTCGATCCAGTCCAATCGATCAAGAGTGCGCGAAGTTAGCCTTGGCCTTGCTGCAAGAGCAAGGTGGGAAGCAATCGCGCCATGCATGGGGTCAGATCGTTTTGGGAATGCTGCGGATGCGGTGGGGTGTGAGAGGAGCCATCTGCCACACCGCGGAGTCGTCCTGGCGAAGACCAGGA
Source organism: Bradyrhizobium sp. 153 (assembly GCF_023073835.1). Classification (NCBI taxonomy): domain Bacteria; kingdom Pseudomonadati; phylum Pseudomonadota; class Alphaproteobacteria; order Hyphomicrobiales; family Nitrobacteraceae; genus Bradyrhizobium; species Bradyrhizobium sp. 153. Next base: position 145,362 of record NZ_JADPKH010000019.1, read on the forward strand.
GCCACCGCGAGGTCCATCTGTCGTGTGCGCTGTAGTCCCGAGTGATGAGCCTCGCCAAACGTCTCCCGTAATGGGTTCTGGCTTTCGCCAGAACGACGTCAGGCGCTCGCCGCCACGCCCTCCGACACCGGCCGGAAGTTCGCAAAGTCCCAGCCTCGCCCCGGAGCCGCATCCAGCAGTGCCTTGGTGTAGGCCTCCTTCGGATGCGTCAGCACTTCGGCGGCGGGGCCCTGTTCGACGACGCGGCCGTGCTGCATCACCACGACCTCGTCGCAGATTTGCGCGGCGACGCGCAAATCATGGGTGATGAACAGGATCGCGATGCCGAGCCGCTTCTGGATCTCGTCGAGCAGCTCCAGCACTTGCGCCTGCACGGAGACGTCGAGCGCGGAGACCGCTTCGTCCGCGACCAGCACATCGGGATCGAGCGCGAGCGCCCGGGCAATGGCGATGCGCTGGCGCTGTCCGCCGGAGAACTGGTGCGGATAGCGCGACACCGCATCGACCGGCAGGCCGACCAACTCGAGCAGATCGCGCGCCCGCTTCATCGCCTCGGTGTGCGAGACGCCGTAGTTGATCGGGCCTTCGGCGATGCTCTCGCCGACGGTGACGCGCGGATTGAGCGAGCGATAGGGATCCTGGAACACGATCTGAATCTTTTGCCGGTGCGGCTGGAGCAGGCGGCGCGAGATATCGGCAATCTCGCGGCCGGCGAGGCGCACGCCGCCGGAGGTCGGATCGATCAAGCGGACGATGCAGCGCGCGACCGTCGACTTGCCGGAACCGCTCTCACCGACGATGCCGAGCGTACGGCCCTTGCGCAGTGTCAGCGTCACCTTGTCGGCGGCGACGACCTCACGGCCTTTGCCGAAGAAGGCGCGCTCCTTATAGACCTTGCTGAGCTCGTTGGCTTCCAGCACCACCGGCTCCTTGGTCTCGTCCCGCGCCGCGCGCGGCACCAAGCTCGGCACTGCGGCGAGCAAATTGCGGGTGTATTCCATGGTGGGATTGCGCAGCACGGTATCGAGCGCGCCGGTCTCGACGAGGCGGCCCTGCCGCATCACCGCGACCCGGTCGGCGATCTCGGCCACCACGCCCATATCGTGAGTGATGAACAGCACGGCGGTGCCGTGATCGCGCTGGAGGTCGCGGATCAGGGTCAAAATCTGCTTCTGCGTGGTGACGTCGAGCGCGGTGGTGGGCTCGTCCGCGATCAGCAGCTTCGGCTCGAGCACGAGCGCCATTGCGATCATGATGCGCTGGCGCTGGCCGCCGGAGAGGCGGTGCGGGTAAGAGGCGAAGATGCGCTCGACCTGGGGCAGGCGGACCTGCTCCATCATGTCGAGGATGCGCTTCTTGCGCGCTTTGGCGTCAAGATCGGTATGGGCGCGCAGCACCTCGTCGATCTGGCGGCCGACCGGCACCACCGGATTGAGCGCGGTCATCGGCTCCTGGAAGATCATCGCCATCTGCGTCGCGCGGAGCTGGCGCAGGCGGCGGTCGGTCGCGGTCAGCAGCTCCTCGCCGACCAGCTTGATGCTGCCGCCGGTCGGCACCAGCGTGCCCTTCGGCAACAGGCCCATCGTGGTGAGGGAGGTCACCGACTTGCCCGAGCCGCTTTCGCCGACGAGGCACAGCGTCTCGCGCTCGCGTACCTGGATCGAGATGCCGTCGATGATCTTCGGCCCACCCGGCTTCTTGCCGATGGAGACGACGAGGTTGTTGATGTCGAGGATGGTGCTGGTCATGCAGGGTCTTTCGTCATTCCGGGGCGCGCGCAGCGCGAACCCGGAATCCACCGGGCGTCAGTCCAAGCGGTGAAATGGATTCCGGGTTCGCGCCAAGAGGCGCGCCCCGGAATGACACTATTACCTGTTTCACTTCCCCTCCCGCTGCTTCATGCGCGGATCGAGGGCGTCGCGGGCGGCATCGCCGATCAAATTGATGCTGAGAATGGCGATCGAGAGCAGCAGGCCCGGCCAGAAGATCAGCGACGGCTTGAGCTGGAAGTACTGGCGGCCCTCGGCCATGATGTTGCCCCAGGTCGGCGTCTCCGGCGAAATGCCGGCGCCCAGGAAGGAGAGGATGGCCTCGGTCAGGATCGCGGAGGCGCAAACATAGGTGCCCTGGACGATCAGCGGTGCAATCGTGTTCGGCATCAGATGCCGCCACATGATCTTCGGCAGGCTGGAGCCGACCGAAATCGCTGCCTCGACGTAGGGCTCCTCGCGCGCCGACAGCACCACCGAGCGCACCAGGCGCGCCACGCGCGGGATTTCCGGAATGGTGATCGCGATCAGCACGGTCCAGAGGCTGGCGCCAGAGAGTGACACCACGGCGATCGCGAGCAGGATGCTCGGCATCGCCATCAGGCCGTCCATGATCCGCATCATCACGGCATCGACCAGCTTGAAGAAGCCGGACACGAGACCGATTGCAAGCCCAATGGCGACCGAGAGAATCGCCGAACCGATGCCGATCAGGAGTGAGATGCGGCCGCCATAGATGACACGCGACAGCAGGTCGCGGCCGTAGGCGTCGGTGCCGAGCAGGAACTGCGCCGACGACGGCTTCAGCCGCTGCGACGGCGCAAGCTGGATCGGATCATGCGGCGCGATCAGCGGCGCGAGAATCGAGATCACCACGACCAGCCCGAGCAAGACCGTGGCCGTCGCGATGATTGGCGTCGAGGTGAGAAATCCGAAGCGCGGCCGCAGCGGCGACGTGATCGGAATGGATGACTGGGGAAGGCTATCGACCGACATTATTGTTGTTACCCTTGCCTCAGTACCGAATCCGGGGATCGAGCAGCGTATAGGCGACGTCGATCAGGAGATTGACGACGACATAGATCAGCGACGTCAGCAGGATCATCGCCTGGATCACCGGATAGTCGCGCGCCAGCACCGCATCCACGGTGAGGCGGCCGATGCCGGGAATGTTGAACACGCTCTCGGTGACGACGACGCCGGAGATCAGCAGCGCAAAGCCGGTGCCGATCACGGTGATCACGGGCACGGCCGCGTTGCGCAGCGCATGCCGCATCATCACCGCGACCTCGTTGATGCCCTTGGCGCGCGCCGTGCGGACATAATCTTCGCCGAGCACGTCGAGCATCGCCGCACGCGTCATGCGCGCGATCAGCGCGATGTAGATGAAGGAGAGCGCGCAGGTCGGCAAGATGATGCGTTCGAAGAAGGGCCCAAAACCACTCGAGATGCTCTTGAAGCCCTGCACCGGGACCCAGCGCAGATTGATCGCGAAGATTTCGATCAGGACATAGCCGACGACGAACACCGGGACGGAGAAGCCCAGCACGGACAGGCCCATCACGAAACGGTCGATCCAGGTGCCATGCTTCCACGCCGCGATTACGCCCAGGGGCACGGCGACGACGACGGCGAGGATGATGGTCGACAGCGCGATCGAGATCGACGGCTCGACACGCTGGCCGATCATCTTCATCACCGGCAGGTTGGAAATCAGCGACGTCCCGAGATCGCCGTGCAGCAGCTTGTTCACCCAGGTGACGAACTGCACGATCAGGGGCTCGTTGAGGCCGAGCGAGGCGCGGATGCGCTCCAGCCGTTCCGGCGTCGCGTTGTCGCCGGCAAGAATCGCGGCGGGATCGCCGGGGGTGAGGCGGAGCAGCAGGAAGACGAACAGCGCGACGACGCCCATTACGGGCACGGCGGCGAAGATTCGGCGAACGAGATATCCGAGCAAGTTGGATCCGTCAGATTAGAGTCAAATCGGGCAGGGCCTTCGGCAAGCCTGCCATTAGCCTAACATTTCAGCAATTCCCGTGCCATCCGGGCCACAGCTTTTACAGGGCGGCCTGTCGTGGCGTGCTCTCTTTGCCCGTCGTCATTCCGGGGCGCGTCGAAGACGCGAACCCGGAATCTCGAGATTCCGGGCTCGGTCCTTCGGACCGCCCCGGAATGACGCAGACAGTCACTCCAGCGTTGCCAGCAGCCCCGCCATCAGCCGGCCGCGTTCGACCAGGCTTTCGACCTCGATATACTCTTCGAGCGTGTGGCCGTTACCGCCGCGCACGCCCAGGCCGTCGAGCGTCGGGATTCCCATTGCGCCGGTGAAATTGCCGTCGGAGCCGCCGCCGGCACTCGCATGCGGCAGCTCGGCGCCGAGCGACTTGGCGATGCCGCGGGCTTTTTCATACAGCGCCATGGTGCCGGCGTCCGGTTCCCACACCGGCCGCGTTACGCCACGGGTGACCTTGAAGGTGACATCATTGGTTGTGCCCGACAGCGCCAGCATCCTCTCGACGCCGCGGTCGAGATCGGCCTGGCGCTTGGCCATCGAGAGCGCTTCGCCTGTGGCCGTCGTGGCAACGCAATTGACCCATTGGCCGCCATGCACGACGCCGACCGAGAAGGTGCAGTCGTCCGTGGTCATCGCGTCGATCGCGAGGATCTGCCGGGCCATCTCACGGATCGCCGAGCGTCCCGCCGACAGCGTCGCGCCGGCGTGGCTCGGGCGGCCCGTCGCCTCGAGATTGAAACGCGCGATGGCGTATCGTCCGGTGGTGACGCCATTGTCGGCGCGGCCAGGCTCGGGCACCAGCACGTATTTGTTGCGCGCGGCCTCCGCCTCGATGATGTCGCGGGTGGCGGGCGTGCCGACTTCCTCATCCGGCGTGAACAGCACGGTGATCGGCAGCGGCGTAGTGAAGGCGGCGCGCGCCAGCTGCCGGATCGCCTCCAGCGAGAGATAATTGCCGCCCTTCATGTCGTAGATGCCGGGGCCGTAGCACTTGTTGCCCTCGCGCCGCCATTTCAGCTTCTCGATGGTGCCGACCGGGTGCACGGTATCCATGTGCCCGGCGATCAGGATGCCCGGCCCGCCCTGCTTTGGATGGGGGAAGCGCGCGCGGATCACGCCGCCAAAACCCTGGCGGCCGGCGATGCGCTCGATCGTCGCACCCATGATCGCCATATCCCGCGCTGCGATATCGAGCATGCGGTTCACGGCGCCTGCGTCCCAGGTCGGACTCTCGCATTCCACCCAGCCGCGCAGGCCCTGGAGCATCGCCTCGGAATCGAAGGGAAGATTGGCTGGGTTCATCTCAATGTCTCTCAAGCTTCAAAGCTGGAACGCGCATTGCATTGGCGCAGGGGAGGACGGGCCGAGAGCGTTGTAAAGCCAAACCGATCTTTTTGGAGCCCTTGCACACGCCGCGACGGCTTGCACCGAAACCGGATTGACGCGCTCGGCACTGTCTGCAAGTCTCGAAAGATAAAGGCATTGCATGAGGTTAGTTCGCCCAAAGAACGAACCGGATGCTCAATCAATAATCTGCCTTTGAACAGTTTCACGTCAGGAGAAACTTTCCATGTTCAACTTCATGCGCCGGGGGCCTCGCGCGTTCGCCTCCAAACTTGCGCTGTCGGTGGTCGCGCTTTCGGTCGGCTTGGCCTCGCCCGTGCTTGCCGCCGGCAAGACTCTTACGGCGGTGATGCATTCGGATCTGCGCATCATCGATCCGATCTTCACCACCGCGTACATCACGCGGGACCATGGCTACATGGTCTACGACACGCTGGTCGCCACCGATTCAAACTTCAAGATCCAGCCGCAGATGGCGGATTGGAAGATTTCCGATGACAAGCTCACTTACACCTTTACGCTGCGCGACGGCCTGAAGTGGCATGACGGCGCGCCTGTGACGGCGGAAGACTGCGTCGCCTCGCTGAAGCGTTGGGCCGCGGTCGACGGCATGGGCCAGAAGCTCATGGATTTCACCGCGAGCATCGAGGCGACCGACGCCAAGACCATCACGTTGAAGCTGAAGGAGCCGTACGGCCTCGTGCTGGACTCCATCGGAAAACCCTCTTCGCGCGTCGCCTTCATGATGCCGAAGCGCCTCGCCGAGACACCGCCGGACAAGCAGATCCCGGAGCAGATCGGCTCGGGTCCCTTCAAGTTCGTGCAGTCGGAATTCCAGCCGGGCGTGAAGGCGGTCTACGTCAAGAACACCGATTACGTGCCGCGCAAGGAGCCGGCGAGTTGGACCTCGGGCGGCAAGGTGGTGAAGGTCGACCGCGTCGAATGGATCACCATGCCGGACTCGCAGACTGCGGTGAACGCGCTGCAATCGGGCGACATCGATTTCATGGAGAATCTGCCCTACGACATGCTGCCGATACTGGAGGCGAACAAGGAGCTCACGATCGAGGTCTCGAACAAGTTCGGTTTTCAGACGCTCGGCCGCATGAACTTCCTGCATCCGCCGTTCGACAACGTCAAAATACGCCGCGCAGCCTTCCTGGCGATAAACCAGAAGGACGTGCTCGACGCGCTGGTCGGAAACCCGAAATATCAGAAGATCTGTGGTGCCTTCTTCGTGTGCGATACGCCGCTCGCAACCGAGGTGGGCGCCGAGACCCTGGTGAAGGGCAACGGCATGGCGGAGGCCAAGAAGGCGCTCGCCGAGTCCGGCTATGACGGCACCCCGGTCGTGATCATGGCCCCAGGCGATGTCACGACGCTCAAGGCGCAGCCTATCGTTGCGGCCCAGCTACTGCGCGAGGCCGGCTTCAAGGTCGATCTGCAAGCGACCGATTGGCAGACGGTGGTAAGCCGCCGCGCCAGCCAGAAGCCCCCGAAGGAGGGTGGCTGGAACATGTTCTTCACCAACTGGGTCGCGGCCGACGTCTCCAACCCGATTGCCAATCTCTCGATCGGCGGCCAGGGCAAGAAGGGCGGCTGGTTCGGCTGGGCGGAAGACGCCAAGATCGAGCAGCTCAAGGATGCCTTCGTCCGCGCGTCCTCGATCGACGAGCAGAAGAAGATCGCCGCGGACATCCAGAAGGAAGCCTATGAACAGGTGATCTACATCCCGCTGGGGCAGTATCTCCTGCCGAGCGGCTGGCGCAAATCGCTGACCGGCGTGCTCGACGGCCCGGCGACGCCGCTGTTCTGGAACGTCGACAAGTCGGAGTGAGCGGAAGACGTATCCTCGCGCCATTGGCTCGATGATCCTGCGGCGCCGCTGTCATGAGCGGCGCCGTTGTCGTTTGTCAGCCTCGCGTCAGTTTGAAACCGGTGGAGCTCTTAACCCTTCTGACTTCCAATCATTGCTATTTGTTTCAATCCTGAAATAGATGTCCTTGTCCTCACGCATCACTTTTCCTCTCGAATTTAGTTCCTGTGCCGATCGATTTTGCATTCCAGGCGAGGGCCGAACGGTCCGATCGCGCGCCGGCGCGTTGGCGGCGACCGTTCCTGCGTTGGCTGGATGGCGTCGAGGCGGGTTGGGCCGTGCCGCTTCTCATCGCCTGCTTCGTTGCGATCTGGACGCTCTATCTGGCGATCGCCTATGCCGGAGGCGGTCTGCACCCTGATACGCTCGAGGCCTGCACGCTGGGGCGGCATTTCGCCTGGGGCTATCACAAGCATCCGCCCTTGATGGGCTGGATTGCCGCTGGCTGGACTTCCGTGTTCCCGCTCAGCGACTGGTCGCTGCAATTGATGGCAATGGCCAATGCCGGGCTTGCACTGTACTTCGTCGACCGGATCGCACGGCAATTCGTGACCGGACACAAGCGCGTCCTGGTGCTGCTGCTCCTGATGCTGACGCCGGCCTATCAGTTCCATGCTCAGCGCTTCAATGCCAATGCCGTGCTGCTCGCGGTCTGGCCGCTGGCGACCTGGTGCTTCCTGCGTGCGTTCGAGACGCGCGCAGTATCGTGGGCGGTCGCGCTAGGATGCACGACAGCGCTGGCAATGGTCGGCAAGTATTATTCGATCTTTCTCGTCGCGAGCTTCGCGTTTGCCGCGCTGGCGCACCCGGCGCGGCGCGCCTATTTTACCTCCGCTTCGCCCTGGATATCGGTGGTCGTCGGCCTGGCGGCGCTATCACCACACGTTTATTGGCTGGCGACGACGGGGGCGCCGACTTTCAGCTATGCGTTGGCGCACGCTAACGGCAATGTCCTAAGCTCGCTCGGCGAAGCCAGGAACTTCCTGCTCGGGCTGGCGGCGGCGATGATCGTGTCGGCTGTGACGTGGGTATTCATCGCCGGCACGCGATTGAAGCAGTTTCCGGCCGACTTCGCCGCAATGGGTCCGGGACTGCGACTTCTGTTCCACGTTGCCATAGGCACGATCGCGCTGCCGATAATGACATCCCTCATGATGGGCACCGATCTGCCCTCGCTGTGGGCCTTGCAGGGGCTGTTCCTGTTCGCCGTTCTCGTGGTCTGCGGCGCGCGCTATCCGATCGAGCGCTTCTACACCGTCAATCTCACCGTGATCGTGGCTGGCGTCGCGCTCGCCGCCGTCCTGGTCGCCGCGCCGATCCATGCCGTCTATCGTAACGATCACGGCTACGAAGAAGGCAGGAATTTCTACGCGCAGCTGGCTAGCGAATTGACGCGCGAGTGGCGCGAGCTGACCGGTACGCCGCTCAGCGCCGTGAGTGGTGATGATTCGCTGGCCTTTGCGACGGCGTTCTACAGCCCCGATCATCCGTATTATGCACGACCGTTCGAGTCTGAATACGGTTCGGGCTTGCAGCGCAAGACGACGCCCGACCGAGGCTGGGCCGCGGCGTGTTTCCGCGGCCAGGACTATTGCGGCCGCTGGATGGAATGGGCGTCCTCGAAAGCCGAACACGTCGTCCGACGCGAGTTCACGGTACAGGCCAATTTGTGGGGCCGGCGCGGTCTGGCGTGGCACGTGGTCGTGCTGATGGTGCCCCCGCGGGGAAGCGGGCCGGCGCACGAGGCCGCTGCGGATGATTTCAGCGCCAGCAGGCGGCGACCGACCAGACTTCGTGATCAGCAGTGACTGTCGCGCAACTGTTCGAGCCCTTCGCTCGCCAAAGGCGTCGTGGACGTGGTCCGCTCAGCGGCCGGCTCTGAACGCTCCTGCTCCTGCTGTTCCGGCTCGCGGTCTTCGCGGTGTTTCAGTCCCATCTCGTCATCCTCTCGAATTGCTGCGGTACAACATCGAGGGGGAGCGGGAAGTTCCTCAGATGGCAGGGCGATGATGCGGCTTGAACAGTCGCCCCACCAGCACGATCGCAAGCGCCGCAAGGGTCGACAGGAAGAAGCCGACCGAGAACGGCAGCAGCGTGCCGTCGAAGCTCTGTCCGATCGCCATGCCGACCGCGATTCCGATCAGTGTCGTGATCGAGCCGTAGAGCGAGGACGCGGTGCCGGCGATGTGGCCCTGCGGCTCCATCGCGAGCGCGGTGAAGTTGGCGATCATCATGCCGAACGAGAACATCATCAGGGCGGAGAGCGCCATGAACAAGGATAGCGGCAGCACGCCGAGGCTTTCGGTGAGCAGCATCACGCCCGCGACCGCGGTGTAGAGCATGAGTGCCCCGTGCGAGATCACGCGCATGCCGAGCCGACCGACCAGCCTCGCATTGAGGAAGCCGGCGATGGCGGTGCCAGCCGCAATCGCCGCGAAGGCGAGCGGGAAGTAATGGCCGAGGTGATAGATGCCGGAGAAGACCTGTTGGGCGCAGAAGACGTAGGCAAACAGGGCGCCGATGACGCTGCCGGCCGCCGTGGCGTAGCCAATGGTCTGGCGATTCGTCACGGTCTGGCGGAACGCCGAGAGCACGTCGGCGGGCGCCAGCGATCTGCGCTCGGACTCGGGAAGGGTTTCAGGCAGCCGCAGCACGCACCATGCGAGCGCGAGCAGGCCGTAGAGCATCAGCACGACGAAAATGCCGCGCCAGGCCGTCACCAGCAGCACCGCCTGTCCGAACGAGGGGGCGACCACGGGCACCGCGATGAATACCATCATCGCGAGCGACATCACGCTCGCCATGCGGCGGCCGACGTAGCAGTCGCGCACGATCGAGGTCGCGATCACGCGCGTCGCCGAGGTGCCGAGCCCTTGCAGCGCGCGCGCCAGCAGCAACGTCTCGAACGAGGGTGCTGCCACTGCCAGCACGCTCGCCACCGCATAGACCGCCATGCCGCCGAGCAGCACGGGGCGGCGGCCGAAACGGTCCGACAACGGGCCCATGACGAACTGGCCCGCGCCGAAGCCGACCAGGAAGGTCGACAGCACCAGTTGAAGATGGTTGGCGATAGGAATCTGGAAGGCGGCGCCGATGTTGGGCAGCGCCGGCAGCATCATGTCCATCGCAAGCGGATTCAGCGCCATGATGGACGCGATCACGATGACGAATTCGGGAAAACCCATGGGACGGTGCCCGGAAGACACCCAATCATCTGCATTGACGTCGGACAAGAAGCTCACCTCTGAAATTGAGAGCTTTATTTAGTCCGATGTTGCGTTGCACAACCCCCGTTTCGGGATGGCTGTCAGGCGGAGCCGGAGCGGACAAGAATTGGTGAGAGACCAGTGTTCCCTGCCGCTGGATCCCGCGGACCGCGCAATCTCACGCCGGCCGGAAAACCAGTGATTCACCATCCCGTCCTAAAGATTGGCGTCCTGCGTGGCCTGTCCCTCCGGCAGGATAAAACCGAAACGCATCCTGCCCAGAGTGCGGCTGAGATGATGACGCGCCGCAGTGGCGCCGAGAGAAACAAGCCAAACAAGGTATCCGCCGATGTCCGAGATGTCAGGTGCAGCACGATGGTTGGAGCCCACGGCCAACATGGCCACGAGGCGCAACGTCTGGCTTGCCGGCCTGATCGCGCTGACGGCGCTGCTGGTGCTCGGCAATCTCGCTAACGACGCCAGGCTCGATTTGAAATATGGCTATGGTTGGGACATTCGCGTGAATTGCGCTGCAGTCGACGCGTATGTCGGCGGACTCGATCCTTATTTCGTCAAGAACCTGAAGGGCACCAAGCTCTCCTACCCCTATCTGCCGGTGACGCTGGACGTCTTTCGCCCCCTGTGCGCGGGCGGCTTTCTGCTCGATCACTACAGAGGAATCTTTCTCGTCCTCGCCGTGCTCTGCGGCCTCCTCTTACCCAGGCTCGGCCGAAGGGGCCCGAGCGCGCGCGATGCTGCGCTCAAGGTGCTGTGCGCGCTCGGCGCGTTCGTCGGTTTCGAATGGGTGCAGGCCTCGGGCAACTTCGCGATCCTGAGCGGACTGCTGACCGCGATCGCGCTGAGGCTCCTGCTTCCTCCGCCATCCTCCGGAGCGTTGGAGGGCCGCAACTCTTTGCTCCGCGTCGCGGGCGCTGCGTTGCTCGGTTTCGTGATGTCGTTCAAGTTGGTGTTCTTTCCCGTTCTGGCCGCGCTTTACTTCCTGCCTCTGCCGTGCTGCCGCAAGCTGGCGCTGATCGCGGTGGCGACATTCAGCTTCGCATTGCCGATCCTGATATCGGGGCTGGAATATCCCGATCTGTTCGCAAGCTGGCGGCTTGCGATGGCCCGAGAAATCCCCGACCAACACGTCGTCGATCTCTTCGAGATCAATCCGTCGCTGCTGCTGCTAGCGCGAAACCTCATGGATCATGCCGGCCTCGGTGAAAGCAAGCCGATCATATTCGCGACATATGCGTCCGCCGCGTCAGCGCTCGTGCTCGTGCCGTTCGCTTTGTCTATCTTCCGCGTGGCGGTAAACCAGCCGGCGCGGGAAGGGGCATCGGTTCTGAAGCGGCTGGATCGCTGGTTGATGGATCATCCCCGCGCGGCCATGCGCGTCACGATGCTCGCCATGTTTGCGCTCTATCTCAGCTCGCCGCGCCTCAAGGAATATGCCTTCTTCGAGCTTGCGCTCTATGCTGCCATCCTCATCGTCGATCTTCCGGCCCTGGCGCTTGCCGCATGTCTCTCGATCGGACTCCTCGTTCCGGCGCTGATGTCGCTTTTGGGAGCGATGATCGAGGGCACTTTCGCCCTTCTCGTCGTTTCCCTGTCATGCTTCTGGATCCTGCTGCTCGATTTTCGCGCCGAGCCGAAGCGCCTTGAGACGGAAGGCGCGCCATGAGCAACGCCGCCGCGTCCGCAGTGCCAGAATAAGGGCGCTTTGCCGCCGCGACTCCAGCTGGTTCGGTTGCCTGCTTTGCGGATCTGCGCGCAGGCGAGCGTCATCAGCACCGATGGTGCGGGCAGCCGGGGTCGAACCGGCACAGCGCTTGCGCGCCGAGGGATTTTAAGTCCCTTGCGTCTACCAATTCCGCCATGCCCGCTTGATCTAACGAGATCAATCACTTAAGCGCCACTCCCGGCCGTCTGGAATTGGCGTCTTGCCGGCCGGATGGGCGGTCCTTCCTTAAGCGAGCCGGGCGCACAAGGCAAAGCCTCAATCCGGACATCTGTTGTTGCTTTAGGCATTCTCAATCCACGGGGGCTATTTATCCGGCATGGCTGCTTCGTTTTCCTGTCTCCTGCGCGGCTTCGGCGCGCTCCTCGCGCCGCTTGCGGCCGGCGTCGCGCTGTCCGGCTGCGCCGGCATGAGCGAGACGGTCGCGCCGGCCTTCGCCGATCCCGGCAAATACGAATTGTACGACTGCAAGCAGCTCGAGACCGAGCGCAAGGCGCTCGCCAACCGCACGGCCGATTTGCAGAGGCTGATGGACAAGGCGGAGACCGGCGCTGGCGGCGCGGTCGTGTCCGAGCTTGCCTATCGCAACGACTACATCGCGGTGCGGGGCCAGGCCCAACTTGCCGACGAGGCCTGGCGCCGCAACAGGTGCCGGGAGACACCGCCCGAGCCGACGCCGCCCGCCGCGTCACCGTCATCCGCTGCCAAGCCGGCGTCGAAATCCGGAAAAGCGATCCGCTGAGGCACCGCGCCGGCGGTGCCTCGCTTCAAGGCCGCCAGTTGTAGATCCAGTCCTGCCGCGCCAGCATGCGGTCCGGTCCGAGTGCGCGGATGGCTAGATCGCGCGCGATCGCGAGCGGCCCGCTGAAATGATAGATGCGGCCCTGCTGTCGCGCGGTCCGCTGCACCCGCCGCACGCGCGCTTGGCGCGCGCGGCCATATTGCGTCAGCGCGGCTGTGATGCCGGCGGTGCTCTCGGCCGCCTCGACGCTCAAATGCCGGGCGAGCACGGCGGCATCCTCGATCGCCATGCCGGCGCCCTGCGCTGCGAACGGCAGCATCGCATGCACGGCATCGCCGAGCAGCCCGACGGGACCCTTGCTCCACGGGCAGCCGTCAGGCACGCCGAACAGCGCCCATTTCCGCCAGGCTTCGACCGCGGCGAGCATCATCCGCGCCGGTGGCGGCCAGCGCGGTGCGGCGAAAGCCTCCATGACCTCGAGAGGATCGCCGGGCGTGCTCCAGCCCGGCCTGTTCCACGTGCCCGGCAGCACCGCGACCACGTTGATCTGGCGTCCGCCCGCGATCGGATAGGCCACGAGATGGGCGTTCGGGCCCATCCAGAGCTGCACCCGGCGCGCGGTGTAGTCCTTCGGCAGTTGCGTCGCATCGAGCGTGCCGCGCCAGGCGATCAGGCCTGAAAAGCGCAGCTGCACGTCGGGAAACAGGTGCTGGCGGACCGTCGACCAGATGCCGTCGGCGCCGATCAATGCGCTCGCAAGATCGCTGCGGCGGATCGTGCCGCTGCGATGGACCACCGTCAGCCCCTTGGTGTGAGGCGCGACGTCCTCGAAGGTTGCGCCCAGCTTCAGGTCGATATCAGGATGGTCGGACACCGCGCCGGCGAGCGCCGATTGCAGATCGGCGCGGTGCACCACCCAATAGGGAGCGCCGGCGCGCGCGGAGGCTGCCTGGCCAAGCGGCATGCGCAGCAGCTCGCCGCCGGCCCGCGCGCTTATGATCGAGACCGCCTCCGGGGTCACGACGCCCAGCTTGAGGCGTTCGGTCAGGCCGAGCTCGACCAGCACGCGGCTGGCATTGGGGGAGAGTTGCAGACCGGCGCCGGCTTCCTCGAGGCGCTCGGCTTTTTCCAGCACGACGATGCGGAAGCCGCAGGCCGCGAGCGCCAGCGCGGCCGTCAGGCCACCGATGCCGGCACCGGCGATGACAATCGTTCGGGAGAGCGCCACCCCTGACCGATGGGAGCGGTCAGGCCACCTTGTCCTTCAGCACGCATTCCGGCGGACGGGCCTCGCCCGCCTTCAGGTCGGCCGCGAAGCGGTACAGCGTCGAGCAATAGGGGCAGATGATCTCGTTGTCGTTGCCGAGATCGAGGAAGACGTGCGGATGATCGAACGGAGGATTGGCGCCCACGCACATGAACTCTTGCGAGCCGATCTCGATGACGGGAACACCGGCATCGTTATGGAAGTGCGGGACGACATGGTCGGACATCGTAGTTCATCCTGGAGTGGCAATGGCGGCAGATACAATCAAACTGACGCGGCATTAGTAAGGCGCCGCGGACCATACTGGCGGGTGTAGATGATTGCTAGTCCAGCGGAACCGAAAGCTCCGCAATTGCCCCATGCTCATTTGCTCATGCAAATTCGACACAATCTTGCGGCTTGAGAGAAGCCCTTCTTTCGTCGGGGACGTTGTGTCGCAATTTCGGCGTACTATGTCTGTGGGCGAGCGCAATTGCGACGACAGACGAATCGTCAGGCGTCAACGATTTTAGGACCGTCCAGGCTTTCCGCATGAAATGGCTGCGAATCAGCACAGCGTTGACCGGTGTCGCGGCCTGCGCGTTCCTGCTCGCGCAGGTTGCGCCGCATGCCCGCGAGGCCGGCGCGCTTCTCGCCGCCCAGGATGATCCCGCGGTGCTCTCCGAGCTCAAGCTCGATGCGCTGCTGCGGCAGAACGATCGCCTTGTTCAGGACAACATCGAGGCTGCGCTCGCCGCAGGCGACGCCGATCTCGCCGACAGTTTCGTCGCGCTCGCGCGTGACCGCAACATCGCGCTGCCGGACGACCTCCTGAACCGCGTCAGCGATGCGGTCAAAGCCGAGAATTCCACCTCCCATTTCGCCAAACGATTTGCCACCGGTCTCGTCACCGGCAATGCCGACGACGTCGCGAGCCTGTCGGGAACGGTGGCCGGCGATCTCTTCGTAATCGGCGACATCAGGGACGTCGTCCGCGAAGGCAAGCACCTCGCCATGGGCGAGGATACCGACCGCCTCGTGCTGGGGCTGGCGGCGGCAGGCCTTGCGGTGACGGCGGCGACCTACGTCACCGTCGGTGGTGCCGCGCCGGTGCGCGCCGGGCTGACGCTGGTGAAGGACGCGCGCAAGGTGGGGCGGCTCGGCGAGGGGCTGGCCGCGTGGGCCGGCCGGTCCGCGCGCGAGATCGTCGACGCGCCGATGCTTCAGAACGCGGTCGCCAAGGGTTCGGTGCTGCGCCCGGGCGAGACCGTGAGTGCGATTAAGGCTGCGTTCCGGGCCGAAAAGGCCGGCGCGCTGGTTCGGCTCGGCAAGGACGTCACGCGCGTCGCCGGAAAGACCGGCACGCGCGGGGCGATGGACACGTTGCGGATCGCCGAAGGCCCGAAAGATGTGGCGCGCGCGGCCCGGCTCGCGGAAGCGCAGGGCGGCAAGACTCGCGCCATCATGAAACTGCTTGGCCGCGGCGCGCTGCTCCTCATCGGCGGTGCGTTCGATCTGACGCTCTGGCTATTCGGCGCGGCACTGACCCTGTTGGGACTGTTGTCCTCGATCAAGGCGACCACCGAGCGCCTGACCCAGGCCTGGTGTGATCGCAGGCGCGCGCGGCGGCTCCGCCGGGCGCAGAGGGCCGCCGAGGCCGCCCTGGCGGATGCAGCCCTCAGGGTCTGAAGCGCGATGAGATTGAGGTCATTCGTAGCCGCGATAGAGGCTATTGTTTGAGCATGATCTCCGCGCAAACGCGTTCCGCGTTTGTGGAGCGGAAAAACCCGCTGCACACTTGTCCGGATCGTGCTCTAAGATCGACTTTTCCCCTCAAGACCTGCGGAACTGATGATGCCGAGCTTCCACAACGGCGCCGTTGAAATTGCCTATCTCGACGAAGGTGAGGGCGACCCGATCATTCTCGTGCACGGCTTTGCCTCCAGCAAGAACGTGAACTGGGTCTATCCGACCTGGGTCTCGGAACTGCGCAAGAACGGCCGCCGTGTCATCGCACTCGACAATCGCGGCCACGGCGAGAGTGCGAAGCTCTACGAGCCCCAGCAATACTCGATCCCAATAATGGCCGGCGACGTGCTGGCACTGATGGATCATCTCGCGATCCCGCAGGCCGACATTATGGGCTATTCGATGGGTGGACGGATGGCGGCGTGGCTTGCGCTCCACGAGCCGCAGCGCCTGCGCTCGGCGATCCTCGGCGGCATCGGCATCGGCGGTCTGATCGAGGGCACCGGCCCCGGCGAGAACGTCGCCAAGGCGCTGGAGGCACCTTCGCTCGACGACGTCACCGATCCCGTTGGGCGCACCTTCCGCGCCTTCGCCGATCAGACTCGTTCCGATCGCCGTGCGCTCGCCGCCTGCCTCCGCGGCACGCGCGACCTCATGACGAGGCCGCAGGCTGCACGCATCAAGGTGCCGGTGCTGATCGCGGTCGGCACCGCCGACGACGTCGCAGGCTCTGCCGGCGCACTCGGTGCGATCATCCCGGGCGCGCAAGTGCTCGATATCCCGGGCCGCGATCACATGCGGGCGGTCGGCGATAAGGTCTACAAGACCGGCGTGCTCGATTTCCTCTCACGTCGCGGCTGAGGCAGTGTCGTCTGGGCGATGAGGTTGTTGCCCTATTATCCTAATGTCCATCAAAAGCGGGCCGTGTACTCCCTTCGGGGCAACCGTCGACTCGTTCATGCGCAGAGATCTGGAGTCCGCTAAGGGCGCTGAGGAGACGTCAGCTCGAAGCGGGTGGGAACGTCGGCAAAGGACCACGTGGTGCCCTGACCTTCCGCCGCCACTGTGGAGCCAAGTCGCTCGGGCGGTGGTCGCATGGTGGTCGGCGCACGAGACGGAAAGTTCCACTCCGGCGGCCTGCCTGTGACTGCGCCCGTATAGGCAAATCGCGGAGCGACGCTCCGACGTCGGCTTTCGGGGAGCACAAGCGTCATGGATGAAATCCTGCGTTGGGTGGCGACAGTCGGCACGATCGGCGCCGGGCTGATCCTAGCTGCCCGGGCGCGGCCACTCATTACCGGCTGGGCCTTCGTCGTGCTGAGCGGTGCATCGGTGATCTGGATCGTCGTCGGCTATCTAACAGCGGAATATGCGCTGATGGTGCAAAACGTGGTGGTGACACTTATCAACGTGTTCGGCGTCTACCGATGGCTGATCTGGAAAGGAAATGTATGAAAGCGCTCTGCCTGCGCGCTCTGCCGCCCTCGCGCGCACAGGTCAAGCTTAGCTCGGCGGCCTCTGTCCGGTCTACCTCGCACAGCCGACACGGCGACGGCTCACCCGGTGTTCGGCTCAGGGGCCAGAAGGCGAAGTGACTCCCTCCGCAAAAGTGCGAGATGCGGCTAATTCGAGCGATTTGAGCAAGAGTGCTTGCAGTTCTTTATGCGAATAGGCTGAAATGGTCTGGATCATTGCTATTTCGCTCTTGGGGTTTGATTGGTGGCGCGTAACACGCGCTCGCGAACGGACCGCTGAGCTGGCAGCAGCGGGGGTTTGCGCTCGCCTTTGTACTGGTCGTCGAACGCGCTGGTCGGCCTGCTTCTAGCCCTAGTGCTGTAGATCGCCCACACTCACAATCACTCGCCTGTCCCGGCTTTCCTCTGGTTTTCCGCCCTGGCGATCATCGTGGCTTTACTCTTCCTGCGCCGCGCGTTGAAATGGCGCTACCCGGTTTAGCTAGACGGCCGTAATTCTGCACTAGGGTCATGCCGGATAACACGAGCAACATCCCGACCGGACGAACCTATCTGGGGTTTGCCCTAGCTTGGACCGTCCTGCTTTTCTTTGTTTATCTGATTTGCATCGCTCTATTTGCTGCCGGTCGTTGGGAGATTGGCCTTCTCACGATCTTGCTCACTGGCTGCGGCTTTGTTCGACACAGCGAGCGGCTCGGCAGACGCGCGAAGCGGGGCCTTGTTCGTAGGCGATAATGTCCGTTCGGGGGTCACAAGCTGACGGTTGGCCGGCAGCGCGGCAAGGTCAGCTAAGGGCTAATCGCGCCGCTCTGCTCCTGATTGCGGGACTTTCGGTTTACCCCCGACTGCGGAAGCTCTCCTAATCCAGTGATCTCGCCAGTGACTGTCAATGACATCCAGTCCTCGCGCCGCTGGGTCGCCCGATTGTTCGGACGTCCCGGCCGTCGTCACTAAGCCGGCTGTGACCGTCATCGAATTGATGGCGGCCTTTGGGCGTGAGATCGAGCCACATGAAGGCACCCATCAAATTTTCAATGCCACGGGAATATGCCGAGTACGTGTGG